>DASZSB010000200.1:0-39958 GCA_035548835.1 Gammaproteobacteria bacterium
GCGGTCACGAAGCCGTGACACCACACCGCGAGCGCCTGCACCTGCTCCTCGAGCGGCGCGTCGTCAGCCGGCAACAGCGGCTCGAACGCGAACTCGCGTTCCTCGAGTGCGCGCGCGGTCACTGCCACGATGTCCTTCAGCGCCGCGTCGAGCTCGGCGTCGACTTCGAGCTCCTGGTCGCGCAGGCAAGCTTCGAGCCAGCTCGCCGCCGCGGCGGCACCACCCGCGCACAGCGCGCCCGCCACGCCGCCGTGCAGCTCGGCGAGCGCCATGACGGCGCCGGCCTGCACGAGTGCGTCGCGCAACGTGTCGTAGTCGAGCGGTGCGGTGGCTGGTTCGTTCGTCACGTTCGATCGGCGAGCGGAGTGCATCCGCATGCTATCACCGGCGTCGCCGTTATTGACCGTCAGAGGGGCGGGTTCTATTCTGTTCAAATGACTCTCGACCAAACCAATCACCGCTTCGACCTCGAGTTGCGACGGCTCGAGAAGCGGCTCGAGGAGCTCGTGGTCCTGTGCCGCCAGCTCCAGGAAGAAAACCAGTCGCTGCGGCACCGCCAGGACGTCCTGATGTCCGAGCGCGCCTCGTTGCTGCACAAGAACGAGCAGGTCCGCGGCCGCGTGGAGGCCATGATCGGCCGTCTGAAGAGCATGGAGCAGGCCTCGTGAGCGACGCCTTTGCCCATGTCACCATCCGTATATTAGAGAAGGAATACCACGTCGCCTGCCCGGCCGAAGAAAAACCCGCGCTGGTGGCTTCGGCCGAGCTGCTGAACGCCAAGATGCGGGAGATCCGCGACAGCGGCAAGGTCGTGGGGCTCGACCGCGTGGCCGTCATGGCCGCGCTGAACCTGGCGAACGAGCTGATCCGGATCCAGGGCCAGGAAGAAGAGCTGAAGAACATCGTGGGCGGGCGCATCCGCTCCATGCGTGAGCATCTCGATACGGCACTCGGCCCGGCGAAGCAGCTCACTCTATAATTGGTCTTGGTGCTCCCTGCGGTGTACGACGCGGACGAAAGTCTCTCGGACCCTAAATCATGGCTCAGGGGTTAAGCTCTGTCGGCGAGGTTGTGCAGATCCGGTTCAACCGGGAAGCCTTAAATCCCGACGGCGTACCCCACTTGTTGCTCCGGTTCGAGAGCAACGGTTCGTGACGGCACAGGCGGGGAGCATCACCTCTCAGTCGCAGTTGGACCGACGCCAGTTGCGGCAGCGGGTGCGCAAGGCGCGACGCGAGCTGTCCGCCGGCGCACGCGCCGCGGCCGATCGCGCCATCGCGAGTCACATCCGCGGCCTCCCCGAGTTTCACAGCGCACGGCGCATCGCCCTGTTCCTGGCCTTCGACGGCGAGCCTTCGATGAACGCGGTCATCGCCACGGCCGCTGCGCGCGGCAAGCGCGTCTACGCACCGGTGCTGCGCGGCCACGACATGCACTTCGCGGAGCTCGACACCGGCGCAGCGCTCGCAACCAACTTCTTCGGCATCCTGGAGCCGAAGCTCGGCAGCCCGATCGACGCTCGTCAGCTCGACCTCGTGCTGACGCCGCTCGTGGCGATCGACGATCACGGCGTGCGCGTGGGCGTGGGCCGCGGTTACTACGATCGGTGTTTCCACTTCCTGCTGAACCGCCGCCGCTGGCGCCACCCGAAGCTGATGGGTGTGGCGTACGAGCTACAACGCGTACCCCCGCAGGTCCGCCAACCGTGGGACGTGCCGCTCTACGGCCTCGTGACCGAGGCCGGCGTACGCCGCTTCGGAGACCACGAACCATGAACCATTGGCTCATGAAATCCGAGCCGGAGACCTTCGGCATCGACGCCCTGGCGGCCAGCCCGCGCCGCACGACGCATTGGGACGGTGTGCGCAACTTCCAGGCGCGCAACTTCATGCGCGACCAGATGCAGATCGGCGACCTGGCCTTCTTCTATCACTCCAACTGCGACGAGCCCGGTATCGTGGGTATCGTGAAGATCGTGAAAACCGGCTATCCGGACTTCACCGCATTCGATCGCAAAGACGCGCACTTCGACCCCGACAGCGATCCAGAGAACCCGCGCTGGTACATGGTGGACGTGAAGCTCGAGCGCAAACTCAAACGCCCGATCACGCTCGCGACGCTGCGCGAGCACGCCAACGGTGCGCTTCGCGGCATGGCGTTGCTGCAGCGCGGCAATCGTCTGTCGATCACTCCAGTCAGTGCTGCACACTGGCGATTCATCCTCGATCTCGAGTGATCGATGCACGCGTGTGCACGTGTTGCACGACGCGTTGCGCGCTCGAGATTGTGGAGCGAATCACACTCTGTGCGCGCTCACGCGCGACAAAGATGCGCAATTTTTTCTAACACGCTGGAAATTCAGATTGTTTTATATATACTCAACGCCGTCTATCCCGACAACGGAGACTACCCATGGCTAAGAAGCGTAAAGTGAAGCGCGTTGCGAAGAAGGCCTCGAAGAAAAAGGCCGCGAAGAAGAGCAAGCGGAAGACCCGCCGCAAAAAGCGCTAACTGAAGTAGCGTGAGTTGAGCCAACTCCAAGGCTCAAACAAGTGCAGTGCCCGCAAATTTGCGGGCACTCTCTTTTTGGGAAGAGCATTTTCATGACGCAAGACGCGAACAAACGCCAAGCCGCCGAAGCAGCGCTCACACACATCAAGGAAGGCATGGCGCTCGGCGTCGGCACCGGCAGCACCGTCGACATCTTCATCGAGCTCCTGGCCCCGCTCGCAAACAGGCTGGGGGCGGTCGTGTCGAGCTCGGAACGCTCCACTCGCAAGCTCGCCGCCGTCGGCATCCGCACGGCGGAACTGAATTCCGTCGGCGAGCTCGACCTCTACGTGGACGGCGCGGACGAGGCGACCAAGCACCGGCACCTGATCAAGGGCGGCGGCGGCGCACTCACGCGCGAGAAGATCGTGGCCGCCGCGTCGCGCCGGTTCATCTGCATCATCGACGACACGAAGCTCGTCGCGACCTTGGGCCGCTTTCCGTTGCCCATCGAAGTGATTCCGATGGCGCAGTCGTACGTCGCGCGCCAGATGGTGAAGGCAGGCGGTCAGCCGATCTGGCGTCAGGACTTCGTGACGGACAACGGCAACCACATCATCGACGTCCACAACCTCAAGATCCTGAATCCGATCGAGCTCGAGACGCGGTTCAATCAGATCGCCGGGGTGGTCACGGTCGGCCTCTTCGCGAATCGTCCGGCCGACATCGTGCTGGTGGGCAGCCCCGCCGGCGTCAAAGTCATCCAATAGCGCTCGGTCGAAGCGCGGGAAGAGAGAAGAGATCTCTCGCCAAGAGCGCCAAGCGAAGAACAGCTTGGCCGGAATGACGAGTACCGGAGAGATGTTGGGCGGGCGAAGGCCGCCCTGAAACGCAGAAAGTTGGCTGGGGGACTAGGATTCGAACCTAGGTTCTCGGAGTCAGAGTCCGATGTCCTACCGCTGGACGATCCCCCAATCCTTGAGCAGCAGACCGCCAAAAGGCCGGCTCCGTCGCCGGCCCGCGCCCAATTAGCGCTTCGAGTACTGCGGCCGGCGACGCGCCTTGCGAAGACCGACCTTCTTGCGCTCGACCTCGCGCGCGTCGCGGGTCACGAACCCGGCCTTGCGCAGCGACTTGCGGAGCCCTTCGTCGTAATCCATCAGCGCCCGCGTGATGCCGTGGCGGATGGCGCCGGCCTGACCCGTGATGCCGCCTCCGCTGACCGTGACGTGCACGTCGAACTTGCCTTCGGCCTCGGCCACGGTCAGGGGCTGGCGTACGATCATGCGTGCCGTCTCGCGACCGAAGAACTGGTCGAGCGGCCGGCCATTCACGACGATGTCGCCGTTGCCCGGCTTGATGAAGACGCGGGCGGCGGCCGTCTTGCGGCGACCCGTGCCGTAGTTGATCTCGATGGCCATCGGCTTACAGCTCCAGCGGTTTCGGCTGCTGCGCGGCGTGCGGATGCTCCGCGCCGCGTACAACCTTGAGTTTCTTGAACATTTGCCGACCCAGCGGGTTCTTCGGCAGCATGCCCTTCACGGCAATCTCGATGGCCCGCTCCGGATGCGTGGCCAGCAGCTTCTCGAGCGGCTCGGACTTCATGTTGCCGATCGTGCCGGTGTGGCGGTAGTAGATCTTGTCCTTCAGCTTGCGGCCCGTGACCCGGATCTTCTCCGCGTTGATCACGACGATGAAATCGCCGGTATCCACGTGCGGGGTGTAGATGGGCTTGTGCTTGCCGCGCAGCCGGTCGGCCAGCGCCGTGGCCAGACGGCCGAGCGTCTTGCCCTCGGCGTTCACGAGGTACCAGTCGCGCCGGACCGACTCCGGCTTGGCGGAGAATGTTTTCATGCTTTTGAGCTCAGAATGAGCCGGGGCGACCCGGCCAAAGAGGCGGAATCTTACTGGCGGGCGGCGGCCCACGCAAGCCACGAGCCGGTTCCGTGCGAGCTTCTTATAATGCCCCCGATGTCCCTGCCGCCGCCCCCGACTGAACGTCGCCCGGAACCCGCGCCGAGCTGGGTCGACCGGCTGATCGGGGCCCTCGACGAGGGACTCCGGGCCCTGGCCGCGCCGACCACGGCGAGCCGGCTCTCGCCCGCGGCGGCTCTGCCCGACGCCGACCTGACGGCCGAGGAACGCCACCGCAGCGCGGCGCTGATGCGCGTCAATCATGCCGGCGAGATCGCGGCGCAGGCCCTCTACCACGGCCAGTCGCTGCTCGCCCGGGACCCCGCCACGCGCCGGCTGCTCGCGACCGCGGCGTGCGAGGAGCGTGACCATCTCGCCTGGTGCGCCGAGCGCATCGACGAGCTCGGCGGCCGGCCGAGCGTGCTGGCCCCCCTCTGGTACACCGGCAGCTTCCTGATCGGCGTGGTCGCCGCCGCGAACAGCGACGCCGTTAGCCTCGGTTTCGTGAACGAGACGGAACGGCAGGTCGAGGCCCACCTGCGCGACCACCTGCACCGACTGCCAGGCAACGACCGCAAGAGCGCCGCGATCCTCGAGCAGATGGCCGTGGACGAAGCGCATCACGGAACCACGGCGACGCTCGCGGGCGGCGTGGAGCTGCCGGGGCCGGTTCGGCGCTGCATGCGTCTCGGCGGGGAGATCCTGCGCCGCGTCGCTTTGCGCGTGTGACTCTCGTCACACATCCGAAGAGTTCTCGAAATCCTTGTGATTGCTGTCACACATCCGGCGCATTCTCCCTTGCCTGGGCATGGGGAATTGATTAAATACAGCGTTAAGTCAAACCGGAGTTCCCGTCCTATGGAAGAAGCCCTGCGGCCATTGAGTGATGTCCCGGCGATCAATCGTTTCCTGAGCTACTGCCGGGTCAGAACGATCCCCGGCAAGACGGTCATGATTCACGCTGGCGACCTTCCCGACGTTCTCTACTACATCGTCGACGGCTCGGTCGAAGTCATGATCGAAGACGAAGACGGCAACGAGATGGTGCTGGCCTATCTGAACAAGGGCCAGTTCTTCGGCGAGATGGGCCTGTTCTACGAGCAGCCGACCCGCAGCGCCTGGGTACGCACGCGCTCGGAGAGCGAAATCGCCGAGATGACGTATCCGCGCTTCCGCCAGATCGCGGCCGAGAGCCCGGGTCTCGTGTTCGAGCTCGCGACGCAGCTGGCCACGCGCCTCGACCGCACGAACCGCAAGCTCGGCGACCTCGCGTTCGTGGACGTCACCGGCCGTGTCGCGCACGCGATCATGGATCTGTGCCGCGAGCCGGACGCCATGACGCACCCCGAAGGCATGCAGATCAAGGTTTCGCGTCAGGAACTGTCGCGACTCGTCGGCTGCTCGCGGGAAATGGCCGGCCGTGTGCTGAAAGTGCTCGAGGACCAGGGTCTGGTCCGCGCCAGCGGCAAGACCATCGTCGTGTTCAACGCCCGCCGCGAGCTGCCGAAGCTGCGTGCAGCCGAGGCGTTGCGCCGCGCCTGAAACTCTGCGAGCGCAGCGCGGGCTACTTCAGCCCGCGCTGCGTCTTGATCGTCTCGTAAGCAGCGCGCACTTCCTGCGTCTTCTGCTCCGCCACCGCCCGCATCGATTCCGGCAGACCGCGCGCCACGAGCTTGTCCGGATGGTGCTGGCTCATGAGCCGCCGATAAGCCGTCTTCACGTCGTCGTCGCTCGCGTTCGCAGCGACACCCAGCACGCGATACGCCGCGGCCACCGCTTCCGCCGCGGTAAGCCCGCCGGTCTGCCGGCCGAGACCGCGCACGAGCGCCTCGATCTGCGTCAGCTCCGCGCGGCTCACGCCGAGCGCGCGAGCGACGCGCCCGAGCAGCTCGCGCTTGTCCGTCTCGATGACGCCCGCGCCGACGGCGGCCTGCAGCTGCAGCTGGACGAAGGCACGTGCGAGCTCGCTGCGCTCGCCGATCTGCGCCGTCAGCGCCCCGAGGCGAGCCATCAGCGGGTACGACGCCTCCTTGCCACGCGTGAAGCAGTCGATCGCAACGTTCGTCAGCGACGGCGTGAGCTTCATGCTCTGCATGATCTGCCGTGCGACCTGGATCTCCGCTTCCGACACGCGGCCGTCCGCCTTCGCGACGCGCCCCATGACCTCGAACGCGACCTCGAAAAAGAGCTGGCTCACGGCCTGCGTGCCGGGGCGCCGCCGCCGGGCCTCCGCCTGCTGATCCAGCTGGTGCCCGATGGCGATGCCGACGAGCGACCCGACGGGCCCCAACACGGAGCCGATCAGGCCCCCGATCGCCTTACCGAACCATTGCATCCGCGCTCCGCACATTCGCTGTAGCGACGCCTCAGGCCCCGACTGCCGGTTGCCGAGACGCGCCGTGCGCCTCATTATCGTGCCTTTGGACGGCAGCGCAACGAGATGACGGTGGCAGCGGAAGCCTTGTTCGAATCGAATCTCTCGAGCCTCCCGCTGATCGCACGCGGGAAGGTGCGCGATATCTATCGCGTGGACGCGAAGCGTCTGCTGATCGTGGCCACGGACCGCATGTCGGCCTTCGACGTGGTGCTGCCCGACCCGATTCCCGGCAAGGGCGTGGTGCTGACCGCGATCTCGAATTTCTGGTTCGCGAAGCTCGCCAACGTGCTGCCGAACCACCTGACCGGCGTCGACCCCTCCGAGGTGCTGTCCGATCAACGGGATCGTGCAGTCGTGAAGGACCGCGCCGTGGTGGTGCACGATCTCAAGGCGCTGCCGATCGAGGCCGTCGTTCGCGGCTATCTGATCGGCTCCGGCTGGAAGGACTACTGCAAGACCGGCCGCGTGTCCGGCGTGGCGCTGCCGCCCGGGCTCGAGCTCGCCGAACGGCTGCGCGAGCCGATCTTCACGCCGAGCACGAAAGCCGCACGCGGTGAGCACGACGAGAACATCTCGATGGCCGAGGCGCGCAACCTGCTCGGCACCGAGCTCGCGCGCCAGGTGGCCGACAGGTCGCTCGAGCTCTATGCGCGCGCCACCGAGCACGCGCGGCAGCGCGGCATCATCATCGCCGACACGAAGTTCGAGTTCGGCCTGGACGAGAACGGCCAACTGCGCGTCATGGACGAGGTGCTGACTCCGGATTCCTCGCGCTTCTGGCCGGCCGACAGCTACCGGCCGGGTTCCTCCCCGCCGAGCTTCGACAAGCAGTACGTCCGCGACTACCTCGAGACGCTCGACTGGAACAAGACGGCGCCCGGGCCGCATTTGCCGGCCGTCGTGATCGAGCGGACGCGCGCGAAATACGTCGAGGCGCTGCAGCGGCTCACGGGCGACGCGCCCGCTTAGGCGCGAGCGGAGCCGGCACGCGAGGCGCCGGCCGCCACACGCTCGTGCAGCTCCTGATCGATCACCTGGAACGCCGGCTCTGGCCGACACGCACGTCCGCCCTCGAACCCGCGTCCCGCGGGCTGACCGCCGCGCGCTACACGTTCGCGCTGTTGCGCGATTACCTGCAGGGCGAGCTCTCGATGCGCGCCATGAGCCTTGTCTACACGACGATGCTGACCATCGTCCCGCTGCTGGCCTTCGCGTTCGCGGTGCTCAAAGCGCTCGGCCTGCACCGCGAGCTCGAACCGCTGCTGCAGGGATTCATGGCACCGCTCGGAGCGCGTGGCGAGGAGATGTCGACGCGAATCGTCGGTCTCGCCGACCACGTCAGCGGGTCCACGCTGGCGAGCGTCAGCATGGTCGTGCTGCTGTTGTCGGCGCTGTCGATGGCCGGGCAGGTCGAGGACGCCTTCAATTTCGTCTGGCGCGTCGACCGGCCACGCAGATTCCTGCGCCGGCTCAGCGATTACCTGAGCGTGATCCTCGTGGGACCGCTGCTCATGAGCGTCGCCATGGGGCTGCTTGCCACGCTCGCGAGCGCCACGGCCACGAGCTGGATGCGCTCGATCGCGCCGATCGGCGCGTGGATTGCGAGCCTGCATGCGCTGACACCGTATGTGCTCGTGGTTGCGGGGTTCACGTTCCTGTACCTGTTCGTGCCGAACACGCGTGTCAGGTTCGCGCCCGCTGCGATCGGGGGGCTGTTCGCAGGCATCCTGTGGGCCGGAAGCGGCAGCCTGTTCACGACGTTCGTGGTCTCGGTCAGTCGTCTGGAGGCCATCTACTCGAGCTTCGCGATCGTGATCGTCGCAATGCTGTGGCTGCACCTGTCGTGGGTCGTGCTGCTGCTCGGCGCGCAGCTCTCGTTCTACGCCCAGAACCCGGATTGCCTGCGCCTCGGCCGGCGCGACGAGAGCGCGGGCCACGCGCTGCGCGAACGGCTCGCGCTGTCCGTCATGTTGCTCGTCGGCCGCGATTTCGCCGCACCCGGCCACGGCTGGCGCATTGAGAGCCTCGCGGCCCGGCTCCGCGTGCCACGCCGCCTGCTCGACCCCGTGATCGTGGCGTTGACGGAAGCCGGGCTGCTGACGCGGTCCCGCGGGCAGCGGCTGGTCATGGCGCGCGATCCGCAGCAGATCGAAATCCGCACGGTGCTCGATGCGGTGCGCCGCGCGGGCAGCGACCCGTACGCCGCCGGCGAGCACCTGATTCCGACGATCGGCGCACTGACGGGCGGCATCGAGAGCGCAATTCGCGCCCGCGTGGGCGACCGCTCGCTCGCGGATCTCGTCGCTGACACACAGCGGGAGGCGCAGGCGCCGGACGGTCCACCGCCGCCCGGCGAATCGCCGGGCAGCTAGCCGCCGCCGGCGAGTGTGAGCCCATCGACCAGCACGGAGCCGCAGCGCACCGTGCCGCGCACGTCGACGTCGGAGCCCACGGCCCGGATCTGGCGGAACAGGTCGGCGAGATTGCCCGCAATCGTGACTTCGTTGACCGCGTGCGCGATCGCGCCGCGCTCGACCCAGAAGCCCGCGGCGCCGCGCGAGTAGTCGCCGGTCACGATGTTCACGCCCTGGCCCAGCAACTCGCCGACTACGAACGCCCTGTCGCACCCGGCGATCAGGTCCTCGAGCGAGCCTGCCGTGGGCTTCACGAGCAGGTTGTGCACGCCGCCCGCATTGCCGGTGGTCGGCAGACCGAGCCTGCGTGCGGAGTAGCTCGACAGCACGTAGCCCTGCAGCACGCCGCCAGCCACGAGGCGGCGCTGTCGCGTCGTGACACCTTCCGCGTCGAACGGCGCGCTGCCGAACGCGCGTGGAATGAACGGATCCTCGTCGATGTCGATGAACTCGGGCAGCACCTGCTTGCCGACGGCATCGAGCAGGAACGACGCGCGCCGATACTGCGCCGTGCCGCGGATCGCCGCGCACAGGTGGCCGAACAGCCCCTTCGCGAGCTCGGCGGGATACAGCACCGGCACCTTGCGCGTCGACAGCGGGCGCGCGTCGAGGCGGCGCACCGCGCGCCGCGCGGCTTCGCGACCCACGTGCTCGGGCGCCTCGAGATCGTCCGGGCTGCGGCTCACGGTGTACCAGTAGTCGCGCTCGAGGGAGTCGCCAGACTTCGCCACGACGCTGCAGCTCGTCGAGTACGAGCTCGTGGGATAACCACCGACGAAGCCGTGCGAGTTCGCGTACACGCGCTGACCCTCGCCGCCGGATACCGTGGCACCCTCCGAGTTCGCGATGCGTGCATCGAAGGCGCGCGCAGCGCCCTCCGCACGCAGCGCAATCGCGGTCGCGCGATCGACGTCGATGTCCGACGGGAAGTACAGATCGAGATCGCGCGGCGACGTCGCCATCAGGGCCGCGTCCGCGAGCCCTGCATACTCGTCCGCAGCCGTGAAGCTGCCGATGCTGAGCGCTTTGCGGACGGTGTCCTCGATGTTGCCCGGCGAGAAGTCCGTCGTGCTGGCGCTGCCCTTGCGAGTGCCGCTGTACACCGTGACGGCGAGACCGCGGTCGCGCTGGCGCTCCACAGACTCGACCTCACCCATGCGCACCGTGACCGACAGACCTTCCTCGTAGCTGACGCCCGCCTCGGCCTGGTCGGCACCGAAACGACGCGCGAGCTCGACGGCCTGTTCGGCGACCGAGCGGAGGGATTTGCCAACTGCGTTCGAGTCCATGCCGCCATTCTAACTGCTGTACAATGCCCCGATGAAACCATTGGTCGGCGTCATCATGGGCTCCCAGTCCGACTGGGAAACGATGACGCACACGGCCGAGACGCTGACCGCGCTCGGCATTCCGTTCGAGAAGCGCGTCGTCTCGGCGCATCGCACCCCGGATCTGCTGTTCGAGTACGCCGGCAGTGCCGCGCAGCGCGGCCTCGAGGTCGTGATCGCGGGCGCAGGCGGCGCGGCGCACCTGCCGGGCATGACGGCCGCCAAGACACGGCTGCCCGTGATCGGCGTGCCGGTCAAATCGCGCTCGCTCGCAGGCGTCGACTCGCTGCTGTCGATCGTGCAGATGCCGCGCGGCGTGCCCGTGGCCACCGTGGCCATCGGCAAGTCCGGTGCGGTCAACGCCGCACTGCTGGCCGCCGCCATCCTCGCCAACAAGTACGCCGAGATCGCCGTCGCGCTCGAGCAGTACCGCACCGCGCAAACGCGACAGGTCCTCGATCACCCCGACCCGAGCGACGCGCCGTAGCATCGGCCGCGCGCGACACCACGCCATGTTGAGACCCCGCGTAGGTATCGTCGGCGCCGGACAGCTCGGCCGGATGCTTGCGCTGGCTGGTTATCCGCTCGGCATCGACTGCACCGTGCTCGATCGCTCGGCCGACGCGCCCGGCGCGCAGGTGGCCCCCTTCGTGCAAGGCGCGCTCGACGACCCGGAGGCACTCGCGAAGCTCGCGGCGGCCGTGGACGTGGTGACGCTCGAGATCGAGAACGTCGAGGTCGCGCCGCTCGAGGCGCTGCGCCGCCGCATCGACGTGTTTCCACCACCGCATGCCGTCGCCGCGGCGCAGGACCGCCTGGCCGAGAAGACGCTGTTCCGCTCGCTCGGCATCCCGACGGCGGAGTTCGTCGCGATCGACTCGGCCGCGGACGCGCCGTCGGCCGCCCGTCTCGGCTGGCCCGTGGTACTGAAGACGCGTCGCATGGGCTACGACGGCCGCGGCCAGCGCGTGGTCGATTCCGTGGAGGCGCTCGCGAAAGCCTGGCGCGAACTCGGCGGCGTGCCGTCGATTGCCGAAGCCTGGGTCAGGTTCGAACGCGAGGTGTCGCTGATCGCCGCGCAGGGCGCGGCCGGACAACGCGCGTTCTATCCGCTCTCCGAGAACGTGCATCGCGACGGCATCCTGGCCACGACGGTCGCTCCCTACCTCGACCCCGCGTTGCAGCAGCAGGCGGAGACGCACCTCGCGGCGGTCATGAGCAAGCTCGACTACCGTGGCGTGTTGACGGTCGAGTTCTTCCACACGGCGCAGGGACTCGTCGCGAACGAGATGGCGCCGCGCGTCCACAACTCCGGCCACTGGACGATCGAAGGCGCCGAAACCAGTCAGTTCGAGAATCATTTGCGCGCAGTGCTGGGCTGGCCGCTCGGCGACACCCGTGCTCGCGGGCACGCGGCGATGCTGAACCTGATCGGCGAGTTGCCCCCGCGCGAAGCCGTGCTCGCGACGGCGGGCGCGCACCTGCACGCGTATGGGAAAGACCCGCGGCCGGGACGAAAGGTGGGCCACTGCACGCTCGTGGACAGTGACCGGACGCGCCTGCTGGAACGGCTGGACGCCTTACGAAACATCGTGTTCCCCAAAAAAGTGACCCGTACCTCGTAACGCCTGGGGCTTTCGGTTACGCTTCGCGTTCTATGGCCGAGCGCTTCTCGCCGGTGATGTACTGCGACCTCTTCCAACTGAAGGAACCGCCGTTTCGGCTGACGCCCGATCCGCAGTTCCTGTTCGCCAGCAAGCAGCATGCACGCGCGAAGGCGTACATGGAGTCGACGATCTGGCTCGCCGACGGCTTCGTGGTGATCACGGGCGAGATCGGCTCCGGGAAGACCACGCTGATCGAGAGCTTCCTCGCGGAACTGCCCGAGGACATCGTGCTTGCGCAGATCAGCCAGACGCAACTCACTCCCGTGGAGTTTCTGCAGGCGTTACTCGTGGAGTTCGGCTTCAAGCCATTCCGCAAGCCGAAGGTCGAGCTGCTCGCGATGCTGAAGGACTACATGGTCGAACAGTACGCGGCCGGCAAGAAGATCCTGCTGATCGTGGACGAGGCGCAGAACCTGTCGCGGCAGGTGCTGGAGGAAGTCCGGCTGCTGTCCGGCCTCGAGACGAAGAAGGAAAAGCTTCTCCGCATCATCCTGGCCGGGCAGCCCGAGCTGTCGCGCAAGCTCGACTCGCCGCGACTGCAGCAGCTCACGCAGCGCGTGCGGCTACGATTCCACCTCGGTGCGCTCTCGAAGCGCGAAACCCACGAGTACATCGCGCACCGCCTGAACGTCGCGGGCGCCGACGGACGCACCATCTTCGACGCGGCGGCGTGCGACATGGTGTTCCGCTACACGGGTGGCGTACCGCGTCTCATCAACGTGCTCTGCGACACGGCCATGCTGTGCGCCTTCGCCGAGGAGCGAACGGCCATCGACGAGCCGCTGGTCCGTGCGGCGGTCGAGGAGCTGCAGTGGGTCGAGTACTCGGAACGGATTCGCAACCAGGAAGCGCGTACCCGCAACACGGGCCGCTTCGTGGCCCCCGGGAGCGCGGCGCTCGCCCGCATCGAGGTGTTGCTGCACGATCAGCTCGTGGGCGAGTTCATGCTGCCGCCGGGCCGTGCAGTCATCGGGCGCACGCCCGACAACGACGTGCAGATCCGCAGCAAATTCATCTCGCGGCATCATGCCCAGATCGTGTCGGATCGCGAGCAATCGGTCGTCGAGGATCTGAACAGCACCAATGGCGTGTTCATCCGTTCCGAGCGGATCACCCAGCACACGCTCGCCGACGGCGACGTCATCCAGCTCGGCGAGCACAAGCTCCTGTACCGAGACATGCGCTCGTCACACGGCCTGCAAGTGGTCACCGATGACGACGATGGCGATGACGCTCCGGTCGACGGCCAGCCGGTCGACGAGGACAAGGCGCTGGAAGAGGTCGAGCCGTCCTAGCGGCCGGCTCCGGCCCGATGGTCGCGGCGCTTGAGCCACACGACCGAACCCGCGATCAGGCTGCCGATGCCGATCACCGTGCAGATCGTGGGCCAGTACCAGTAGCTCACGTACAGCCGCGCGATCAACGCGATCAGGCCGATCGCGATGTAGTAGTAAGGCAGAGCCTCGTACAGCGGTTTCGACAGCCACATGCCGGAGTAGTCTACGCCGCCTTGCGGCCGCCGCCAGACACCGTGCGCATGAGCCAGCTCAGCAACGAGTCCTTGAGCCCTTCGACCTCGAGATCGACCTCGCCGCGCGCCTCGCGCGCGAGCTGCTCTTCCGTCGCGTCGAGCAACGGCTGCTTGAAGTCGGCTTCGGTCATCGTCGCGTCGAACTTGATGGCCATGGTGCACTCGCAGTAGGTACCCGCGCACAGGCTAGCCGCTCGCCTGCGCGAGCGCGGTGACCCCCTTCACGACGACGGTTTGACTTAACCCGCCGCCCCGGCTTTGGCGCGTCGCCACTGCGCGACAAAGACGAAGAACTTCCTCTCGCCAAGATCGCCAAGACGCAAAGACGCAAAAACAGGCAATGAGATCCTGAACGGATTTTACCGTTCGGTTCTTGTCTGCCTTGGCGAGCTTGGCGAGAGGAATTCTTCCGGCTACTGGGCCTGGGTGCCGCCGACGGTCAGCGAATCGATACGGATCGTCGGCTGGCCGACGCCGACCGGCACGGACTGCCCATCCTTGCCGCACGTGCCAACGCCGGCGTCGAGCGCGAGATCGCGACCCACCATCGACACGCGCGTCAGCACCTCGGGGCCGTTGCCGATCAGCATCGCACCCTTCACGGGCACGGTTTTCTTGCCGTTCTCGATCAGGTAAGCCTCGCTCGCCGAGAACACGAACTTGCCCGACGTGATGTCGACCTGCCCGCCGCCGAAGTTCGGCGCGTACAGCCCGCGATCCACGGACGCGATGATCTCCTCGGGATCGTACTTGCCCGGCAGCATGTACGTGTTCGTCATGCGCGGCATCGGCGTGTGCGCGAACGACTCGCGGCGGCCGTTGCCGGTGGAACGCGTGTTCATGAGGCGGGCGTTCAGCTTGTCGAGCATGTAGCCCTTCAGCACGCCGTTCTCGATCAGCGTGTTGCACTGTGTCGGAGTACCCTCGTCGTCCACGTTCAGCGAGCCGCGCCGCCCGGCCAGCGTGCCGTCGTCGACGACGGTGCACTGCTCGGTCGCGACGCGCTGGCCGATGCGATCCGTGAACGCCGACGTGCCCTTGCGATTGAAGTCACCCTCGAGCCCGTGGCCGATGGCCTCGTGCAGCAGGATGCCGGGCCAGCCGGCGCCTAGCACGACCGGCATGTTGCCGGCCGGCGAGGGCACGGCTGCCATGTTCACGCCGGCGGTGCGCACGGCCTCGGCGGCGATCTGCATCGGCCGATCGCCGGCCGTCAGCAGCGCGAAGTCGCTGCGGCCGCCGCCGCCCGCGTAGCCCTGCTCGCGCCGCCCGTCCTTTTCCATGATGACGGAGACGTTCAGACGCACGAGCGGCCGCACGTCCCCCGCGAGCGTGCCGTCGGTGGCCTGCACGAGCACGATCTCGTAGACGCCCGCGAGGCTGGCCATGACCTGGATCACGCGGCTGTCCATCGCGCGCGTCCGTCGGTCGATGTCCGCGAGCAGCTGTACCTTGTCGCCGTCGCTCATGCTGCCGAGCGGATCGAGCCCGGGGTACAACGGCCGGTAGCTCACGGGCCGCGCAACCTTGATCCTGCCGCTGCCCTGCGCGCGCGCGATGCCGCGTGCCGCTGCCACGGCATCCTGCAGGGAGTCTTCGTCGAGCTGATCCGAGTAGGCGAACCCCGTGCGCTCGCCCGTCACGGCGCGCACGCCCACGCCCTGGTCCACGCTGTAGACGCCTTCCTTCACGATACCGTCCTCGACGGTCCACGTCTCGTAGCGCGTGAGCTGCAGGTACACGTCGGCGTAGTCGAGCTGACGCGTGAGCGCCGCGCCGAGCGCGCGATCGAGCACGGCCAGCGTGAGACCGTTGGCCTCGAGCAGGTGCTCGCGGGCCGCGGCCATCGAATCGGTGGCCATCGCGACATCGGGTTGCGGTTCCAGCACGGGGACTCCTCCTACAGCTCGCGGCGGTGCTTCACCGTCGGGAAGCGCTGGCGCAGCTCCGCCAGTCGCGCCATGTCGAGGTCCACGCACACCACGCCGACGCCCTCGGGAAGCTCGCCCAGGATCTCGCCCCACGGGCCGATCACCATGGAATGTCCGTACGTCCTGCGCCCACCGGCGTGCTCGCCCCATTGCCCGGCGGCCACGACGTAGACCAGAGACTCGATCGCGCGCGCCTGCAGCAGCGGCTGCCAGTGCACCTGCCCAGTGGGCACGGTGAACGCCGCGGGCACGACCAGCACGTCGGTGCCGAGCACGCTCAGGCGATGGAACAGCGCAGGGAAGCGGATGTCGTAGCACACCGTCATGCCGATGCGGCCGACCGGCGTCTTCGTGGCCACGACCCGCGTGCCCGCCAGCGTGGTATCCGACTCGCGGTAGTGCTCCGCGGCTCGGCCGGGCACGTCGACGTCGAACAGGTGGATCTTGTCGTAGTGCGCCGCAATCTGCCCGTTCGGGCCGATCAGCAGCGAACGCGACGAGGCGCGCTGGCCACCGTCGCGGATCGGAATCGTGCCGCCCACGAGCCAGATGCCGTGACGCTTCGCCGCTTCCGCGAGGAAAGCCTGCGCCGGACCGTCGCCGAATGTCTCCGTCGCAGCCACCCGATCCGCATCGGTAGCCCCGAGGAACGAGAAGTTCTCCGGCAACACGACGAGCTCCGCTCCCCGCGCCACGGCCTCACGGACGAGGCGCTCGGCCTCGGCGAGGTTCGCCTGCACGTCACGCGTGCTCGTCATCTGGATGGCTGCGGCTTTCATCGTGCGGCGACTCCTGCGGGCCGTTGCAGGCCGCCGGGTGGCAGCTCCGCACACGACGCGCCCTTCTGCATCTGCTCGTCCGTCATACGCTCCACCAGCGGCTCCGCCCAGCTACCCGTCACACAGTAGGAGGCCCGGCCGATGCCGCTCAACGGCTTCTTGAAGATCTTGGAGAAGATCAGCAGTGCAGCTGCGAGCGGCGGACCGCCGATCAGCGCACCGACCGTCGGCAACATCTTACTGGGTTCTGCCGTCACGATCGCCTGTTGCCGGTAGTCGTGATCGCGCAAGCCCGTGCGACCCACCATGCCCACGTCGGCGACGGGTCCCGTGAGCTTCAGGTTGTCCGTGTACGCGTTGCCGTCGATGATCACGAAGTCGGCCGTGATCTCATCGAACACGAAGCCGCGGTTGAACACGTCGCGGAAGTCCAGTGCGAGCCGCCGCGGCAGCGCGCCGAAGCTCAAGAGCCCGGCCATGCGCCCGGCACCGCCCGGCTCCACGTCGATCAGGCTGCCCTTCTTCGTCTTCAGCGACAGATCCCCGCCGATGTGGTCGAGCCACGCGGCCGAGGGCGGGCCGGGCCAGTGCACGCTGGCCGTGACCTCGCCGGTCTCGGCCACGACGAAGGGCGGGAAGCCGAGCTGGTCCAGCATCTTGCCGACGTTCGTCGACATCACGCTGACGGCGAGGCGCGTGGTGTCGCCGACGCCATCGGCGTTCACGAACCAGCCGCCGCTCCCCTGCGCCGTGAAGCTGTCCGTGGCGCTCTCGAACGACACGAGCCGCAGTCCCAGGGGATCGGACAGGATCTCCGCATCGAGCTTGCCGAGCTGCCGCTGGCCGAAGCCGAACGCGTCGGCGTGCAGCTGCAGCCCCGGCAGCTCGCGCGGATCGAGCTTGCTCTGGCCGTCGCTGCCGCCGCTGTTGCCGCCACCGCCGGCGTTCAGGTACAGACGCTTCATGACCGCGACGACCTGCGCGTCCTTCGCGAGATCCATCGGCACGAGCAGAGTGCCGGCGATCGCGCTGCTGTCGAGCTCGAACTGCCAGTCGTCGGTGCGTCGCCGCGCAGACACCTTCGTGCTGCCGAGCTGCTGACCGAACACGTAGAAATCCGCGACGTCGAGATCTGCGCCGGCGAACGCGCCGCTCCAGTGCGACCGCCGGGAGGGGTCACTGCCGTCGGACAGCGCCATCCAGTCATCGACGCGCAGCACCGGCACGCTGCCGTCGACCGTCACCCCCTGGTCGGCGCGAAACTCCGGCAACGCCCCGCCGAACCGGACGGCAGCGCGACGGAACTTGTACTTGCCCTCGGTCCCGGGGTCGGCGTCGAAATCGAGCGCGAACCGCCGCGCCGGTCCCACGTTGCCGCGCATCTGCATTCCGGAGTCGGGGAACGACATCTCGACCTGCAGGTTCGTGGGCTCGCCAGGCGCCTTTGCGAACGGCTCGGGAAATCGCAACGCGACGCCGGAGAGGTTCGAGTCGACCGTGATCCGGCCGGGCGCCTGTAGGCCGTCCTGTGCGGCAGCGGGAATCAGCAGACTGCCCTGCCACTGTGTCTGGCCCGCGAGCCGGTCGCCGTATGGCAGGTTGAACGCCTTCACGACGGCATCGATCGTGACCTCGCCGTCGAAGTCGATGCTCGCGCGATACCCGGGGGTATCGACGGTGCGCACGGCCGCCGTCACCGGGCCGTCCAGGAAGATTCCCTGAATCCCTTCGCCGTGCAGGCGGCCGCCCGCGAGCGCGAGCGCGCCCTCTATTTCCGTCGCGTGCGGCCCGAAGCCGCGATACGCGAGCTCCCCGTCCTTGACCTTCAGATTGGCCGTGAGCTCGTAGGCCTCTCTGTCGCGCAGCGGCAATTTCAGGTCGAAGCGCACGTCGCCGGTGCCCCCCGGCGCTTCGAGCCGGGCGAACCGCTCGCCGAGATAATGCGCGATCAACGGTGCGCCGTTCAGGAACGCGAGGACCTGGTCCAGGCGGCCCGTGGTGTCGGCGCCCATGGTCAGCTCGCCGGTGCGCAAGTCCGCGATCGTGACACCCACGTCGTCCGTATGGTTGCCGAGCACGCGACCACTGCCGTGCGCCGCGAAGCTCGCGTTCACGAACTCGACGGTGCCGTGCAGATCCTCGGCGATCGGCCAGTCGCTGACGAACGCGAGCTGCGCCTTATCCACCTGCACCGTGGCGCGGAACTCGCCCTCACCGCCGTCGAACGGGAACGCGCGCAGCGGACCGACGAACTTGACCTCGGCGCCCTCGGCACGCCCGCCGCGCAAGCCGGCGTCGAGCCACTCGACGACACTCTCGGGCATCACGCCGACCGGCAGGTAGCGCGGCGCGACCGCGATGTCGAATCCGGACACGACGGTCCGCAGGTCGAGCCGCGGGGAGCTGCCGTCCGTCGGCAGCGTGAGCTCGAAGTTCGTGTGCAACGTGGCGTCGCGGTTGGCGACCGCGAGATCGTCGCTGACGATGCGCATGGCGTCCTGGCCCGCGCGCCACACGACGATGCCGTGCAGATCGGCGACGTCGAGACGCGAGCGGAACAGCCCGGGGTAGTCGAGCGCCGTATCCGCGGTTGCGAGCGCGAGGCGCCCGCCATGGGCGTCGGCGTGCACTTCGCCCGACAGGGCCGTGATGCCGGGCCAATGCTGGTACGGCAACACGCCCAGGCCGCCGAACTCGCCGGCCACGGTGTACTCGGGCCGGCCGTCGGAATCCTTGCCGAACGCCAGCTCGAAATTGCGCAGGTCGCCGCGTGGTGCCAGCGCGAGCCAGAGGTCCCGCCACTGCGCCTCGGGCAGGGGTGTCACGAACGGCGTCAGATCCTCGATGCGCAGGAAGCTGCCACGCAGGCCGGCGCGCTCCACGCCCTGATCGCCGAGCACCAGGTCGAGGTTCACGTCCGCGGCCATGGGCCAGGCGCGGGTCGCGTGCGTGACGCCGACGTCCCGGAGCGCCACGTGCCACGCCGCGCCGTCGCGCTGCCAGTCGCCACGCAGCGCGATACGCTCGAATACCGGATCGGCATAACCGGGCGTGCTAGGCAGCGTGACGTCGGCCAGCTTCAGATCAACGTTGCCGCCCACCAACTGCTGCGCGCGCCACTCGAGCCTGAGCTCCACGTCGCCGTGACCCGCACGCGGCGCGACGGCCAACGGCGGCAGCAGCTGCGCGGCCACCGCGAGATCCACCTCGTCGATGTCGGTCGCGAGCCGCCAGTCGCCGGTGAATTTCGCGCCTGCGGAGCTACCGTCCGTCGCGATCACGGCCTGGACGTTCACGCCGATGCGGCTCGCGAAGTCGCGCGGCGGCTTGGCGCTCGCCTCTACGCGCAGCACGTCGCCGTCGCGCCGCATGCTGCCCGCCACGTCCTGGAACGACCACGCGATGCTGCGGGCAGGGTCGAGGTACAGCACGCGGCTGTCGCGCACGAGCACGTCGATATCGGGCGGCACCTGGAACGCGGTCTGGTCGCGGGTCGCGGGTGCGGTCGGCGCGCCCTGCAACCGGTAGCCGGTATCCGTCTTCACGAGCGTGAGCTCGGTGCCCTCGAACGTCAGCCGGTCGACGCCGACCTCGCGTCCGAAGAGCAGCTGGGCCGCGAGCCGGAACGGGTTGAAGCCGACGTTCGCGGCGCGCGCCGTGAGGAACGGCGCCGCGGCGCCGTGCGCGCTGACGCTCGCGTCGCCGAACTCGAGCTCGGGGCCGCGCCAGCTCCAGCCCGCGTCGAGGTGCGCGAACGCGAGGTCGAGACCGAGCTCGTTCGCGACCCACGTCTTGACCTCGTCCTGGTGCGCCGGCAGCTGGCGCAGCAGCACCTGCGATCCGCCGATCGCGAGCACGACGAGCAGCACGATGACCGCCTTGGCGATCAGCGTTCGTCGGACGATCTTGCGGAACAGCGTCGGCATATTTCGTGTCGGGACGGGCCTCTACATCAGCACTACGTCGAATTGTTCCGGCGCGTACAGCGCCTCGCTCTGGAGCCGGATGGGCTTGCCCGTGACCTCCTCGAGCTCCGCGATGCCGGCCGAGTCCTCGTCGAGCAGCCGCTCGATCACGCTCGGCCGCGCCAGCACGAGCAGCTCCTGGAAGTCGAACTGCCGGTGCTGCCGCAGGATCTCGCGGAAGATCTCGTGGCACACGGTTTCCGCGGTCTTCACGAACCCGCGTCCCTCACAGCTCGGACAAGGCTGGCACAGCAGGTGTTCCAGGCTCTCGCGATTGCGCTTGCGGGTCATCTCGACCAGGCCGAGCGGCGACACGTTCATGATCTGCGTCTTGGCGTGATCGCCGGCCAGCCGGTCCGTCAGGGTCTGCAGAACCTGCCGCCGATGCTCCTCCTCCACCATGTCGATGAAATCGATGATGATAATGCCGCCGAGATTGCGCAGCCTGAGCTGCCGCGCAATCGCGGCCGCAGCTTCGAGATTGGTGCGGAAGATCGTCTCTTCCAGGTTCCGGTGGCCGACATAGGCGCCGGTATTCACGTCGATCGTGGTCATGGCTTCGGTCTGGTCGAATACCACGTGCCCGCCGGACTTGAGCGGTACCTTGCGGTGCAGCGCGCGGTCGATCTCGTCGTCGATGCCGTAGACGTCGAAGATCGGGCGATTCTCCCCATACAGCTCGATCAGCGGCGCGAGGCGCGGCACGAAGTTCTCCGCGAACTCCTTGAGCTTCACGAACGTGGGCTCGGAGTCCACGCGCACGCGCGCGATGTCGGGGCTCGACGAATCCCGCAGCACGCGCAGCGGCAGCGGCAGGTCTTCGTAGACGAGCGCGCCCGCGGGCGTGCGCTCGGCCGTCTCCTCGATCGACTTCCAGAGCTTGTGCAGGAACGTGAGATCGGCCAGCAGCGCCTCGCGTGTCGCGCCCTCGGCCGCCGTGCGGATGATGTAGCCCGCCTGCGGCGCGCCGGCCCGCAGCTCCTCGAGCAGAGTGCGCAGGCGCTCGCGCTCCGCGTCGTCCTCGATGCGCGAGGACACGCCGATGCCGGTGCTGGCCGGCGTCAGCACGAGATAGCGCGACGGGATCGCAATGTACGTGGTCAGGCGCGCGCCCTTCGTGCCGAGTGGCTCCTTCAGCACCTGCACCAGCAGCTCCTGGCCCTCGCGCACGAAGTCACGGATATCGGCCTCGCGGCTGTCCTCGACGGGCTCGACGTGCGGGCTGCGGGCGATGTCGGACGCGTGCAGGAACGCCGTGCGCTCGAGCCCGAGCTCGATGAACGCGGCCTGCATACCCGGCAGCACGCGCGACACCTTGCCCTTGTAGATGTTGCTGATGACGCCGCGGCGGCTCGTGCGCTCGATCTGGACCTCCTGCAGCACGCCGCTCTCGACCAGCGCGGCCCGCACCTCGCTGGCCGTGGCGTTGATCAGGATTTCCTCGCGCTTCATGCGGCGGCCTCGGCCTCGAACCAGAACTCAAGGCCGTGGCGGGCGAGCAGGAGGGCGGTCTCGTACAGCGGCAGGCCGACCACGGCCGAGTAGCTGCCGCGCAGGTGCTCGACGAACACGGCGGCGCGGCCCTGGATGCCGTAACCGCCGGCCTTGTCGAACGGCTCGCCGGTGGCACAGTACGCGCGCCGCTCGGCGAGTGTCGTGGCACGGAATCTCACTTCGCTCTCGGCGAGCGCAGTATCGCAACCGGACGAGGTCTGCAGCGCGACGGCGGTCAGCACGCGATGCGCGCGGCCGGACAAGCCGGCCAGCATGCGCTCGGCGTCGTCCGCATCGGCCGGCTTGCCGAGCACGCGCCCATCGAGCACGACGGCGGTATCCGCCGCGAGCACGGGGCGCTGCTCACGAGCCTCGAGCCCGGCCCACACGGCTGCGGCCTTGGCGGCGGCGATCCGCCGGACATAGGGCTCCGGTGCCTCGCCTGGCGCCTGATCCTCCGGAATCGCGGCCGGGCGAACCTCGAACGGCACCCCGATCTGGCGCAGCAACTCGCTGCGCCGCGGCGACGCCGAAGCGAGGTACACGAAATCCTTTTTCATTCAACGCACTATAGCGCGAGAGGGTGGCGCGAGTCAGGCCTCGCGTGACGTGGCCATCGGCAACATCTTCACGCGCGATGGTAGGGATGGTGCTCGAGCAGCGACCAGGCGCGGTAGAGGGCTTCGGCGGCGATGATCTTCGCGAGACCGTGCGGCAGCGTCAGCGGCGAGAGCGACCAGCGCTCGTGCGCGCGCGCCAGGCACGCCGGGCTCAGGCCGTCGGGACCCCCGATCAGCAGGCACACCGGAGCACCGAGGCGCATCCAGCCGTCGAGCTTCGCCGCGAGCTCCTTCGTGCTCCAGGGTTTGCCGCGCTCATCGAGCGCCACCACGTGCGCGCCTTGCGGAACCGCCGCGAGCAGCCGCTCGCCTTCGTCGGCGATCGCACGATCGACCGGTGTGCTGGCCGTGCGCCGGGCCAGCGGCAGGGTCTTGATCTTAAGGGTGCAGCGGCCGCGCAGGCGTTTGGCGTAGTCGGCGGCGCCCTCATCGACCCAGTCGGGCTGGCGGTTGCTGGCCGTGAGCAACGACAACCGCAGCATGCAGGACTCGGCGCGTTACGCGCCGGCTTCCAGGGCTTCGTCGCGGGCCGCGATGTCCCAGAGCTTCTCGAGGTTATAGAACTCGCGCACCTTCGGCAGCATCACGTGCACCACGAGATCGCCGAGATCGACGAGCACCCACTCGCCGGCATTCGCCCCTTCCACTCCGATCGGCCGGTAGCCGGCTTTCTTGCTCTGCTCGATCACGGCATTCGCGATCGCACGCACGTGCCGGTCGGAGCGGCCGCTCGCGATGGCCATCGCATCCGTGACGGTCGTCAGATGCCGCACGTCGAGGAACGTCGTCTCCAGGGCTTTGAGCTCGTCGAGCGCGTGCGCGACGACCTCGGCGACGGTCTTGCGGGTCTGCGCGGCCTTGCTGCGCTTTTGCGTCGAACTGCGGCGTCTCTTGGCGGGCGCCTTCGCAGCGGCGGTGGCGGGGGAATCGGCGGCTATCCTGACGGTCTTCTTCCTAGGCGGTTTCGGCATAACACTCCGTTTCGAGGATGATCTGCCGGACGCTGTCCGGCACCAGGAACTTCGGGTCGACGCCCGCACGCAGCGAGGCACGCAGGTCGGTCGAGGCGATCTCGAGCTGGGTCACGGGCTGGATATGGATGCGGCCCGCCAGACTTAAAGTCAGCTCGTGCGCCTGCAGCGTGCGCCGCTCGAGGTACAGCTCGCCGAGCGAGCCGCCGCGCGGCGCCTCCCAGCCCGGCCGCTGGGCCACGACCACATGCGCGAGGTCCAGCAGCTCGCGCCACTTGTGCCAGTACGGCAGGTTCAGGAACGCGTCCATTCCGAGCAGCAGGCACAGCGGTCGATCCGGGAACTCCGCCCGAAAGCTCGTGAGCGTATCGAACGTATATGACAGTCCCGGGCGCTTCAGCTCGCGGTCGTCGGCCACGAACCCCGGTTCGCCGGCGATCGCGGCCTGCACCATGCGCAGCCGCAGCTCGGCCGGCGTGCCCGGGAGCTCGCGATGCGGCGGCGAGGCCGCCGGCACGAAATACACCCGCGTGAGATCGAGCGCGCGCTTGAGCTCGAGCGCCGTCCGCAGGTGGCCGTAGTGAATCGGGTCGAAGGTTCCGCCGAAAATGCCGATCGGTTGCATCGCCTAACGCGCTCGCGCGCCCTCTGCAGGGCGTAACAGTGAAACGAGGAGATCCGTGAGCGTGATCCACGGCTCGGCCGGGAACACGCCCTTCAACGCCGCGTCCACGCGCGCGGCCTCGATGAGCAGGGCCTTCAGCCGCGACGCCCTGAAGCGGCGCAGCGCCGACTTCACGAGCGGCTGGCGTCGCCGCCACACGCCGCTCTGCATGAGCGCGCCGTCGACGTTCTCGCCGTGACGCACGGCATATTCGAGCCGAGCCAGCAGGCTGATGTCGCGGTTCAGCACCCAGCTGATCTGCACGGGGTGCACGCCTTCGGCGCGCAGTCCGGCCAGGATCTTGAACGTGCGGCCGGTCTCGCCCGCGAGCACGGCATCGGCCAGGCCGAAGATGTCGAAGCGGCTGTTGTTCGCGACGAACTCGAGCACCTCGCCCTCGTCTACCTCGCGGCCGGCGGCCGCGAGTGCCAAACGCTTGATCTCCTGGTCCGCAGCGAGCAGGTTGCCCTCCACGCGCTCGGCCAGCGACTGTGCGGCCGCGTTCGTGAGTTTCAGGTTCACGGACTGCGCCCGTTGCTGGACCCAGCGCGGCAGCTCGCCGCGATCGATCGGCCAGACATCGACGACCACCCCGTGCTGTTCGATGGCCTTGACCCACGCCGAACGGCCGGCCGCGGAATCGAGCTTCTGGCTGACGGCCACGATCAGCAGAGTGTCGGGGTCCGCGCGCTCGCAGAGCTCGGCGATCGTGCGACTGCCTTCGTCGCCCGGCTTCGGCGTGGCCAGCCGGATCTCGACGATCTTGCGCGACGCGAACAGCGACAGGTTGTCGGCACCGGCGGCGAGCTCGGCCCACCGGAAGCTGCGCTCGGCCGCGTGCAGCTCGCGCGTCGCGAAACCGCTGCGCTTGGCGGCGGCACGGATCTGCTCGAGTGCCTCGTCGACGAGCAGCGGCTCGTCGCCGGCCACGAGATACACCTTCGCCAACCCTTCTTTGAGGTGCCGGTCGAGTTGCCGCAGCGGTAGTTTCAAGCCCGCTCTCGCCTAACGCGCTTCGATCTGCTGCAGCGGCATCGCCTGATCCTCGAGCAGCACCGGCACGCCGTCACGTACCGGATACACGAGCTTGCCGCTGCGCGTGACCAGCGCCTCGGTCAGAGGCTCCTTGACGACGGCGTCCTCGCGGTTGCGGATGCGGTGCGCCGCGATGCCCTCGTTCAGCGCCGCGAGCTCGCGCTCGGACAGCATCTCGAGCGGCGAGCGCGTGACCGGGCAACACAGGATATCCAGCAACTTGCGATCCAACTGACTAACTCCGCCCATCCGGCCGCGGCACCGGGTCGTACCCGGCCCCACCCCACGGGTGACAACGGCCGATCCGCTTCGCAGCCAGCCACACGCCGCGCCCGGGACCATGGGTCCGAATGGCCTCGGCCGCGTATACCGAGCACGTGGGCTCGTAGCGGCATTGTCTGCCGAACCAGGGCGACAACATGAGCTGATAGAGCCGGATGCAGCCGAGCAGCACGCGGCTGACTGCCGCGGAGAGAGCACCAGCGAAACTCAACGCGTGCGCCGCCAACGGGCGGCACCTCCGGCCACGTCTTCGATCACGATGCCGCGTGCGGCGAGCTCCTGGCGAATGCGGTCGGCCTCCTTGAAGTTCCGTTCGCGCCGTAAAGCGTCGCGCTGCGCCACCAAGCTGTCAATCTCCGCGTCCTCGCCGCCGGCCGTCCTGCCGGACGCGAACCAGGACTCCGGGTCGGCCGCGAGCAACCCCAGAAGCCAGCCGCCGGCGCGCAATTGCTCCGCCAACGACCGTTTCTCGGCCGCGTCGACGGCGCGATTCGCGGCCCGCACGAGCCCGAACAGGGCTGCTACCGCCTCCGGCGTGTTCAGGTCGTCCTCGAGCGCCGCGAGCACGTCGGCGGGCGGCTCCGCGGCGGGCGCGGCCGCGATCGCGCCCGCGACGCCCGCGTCGCGCAGCGCGCCGTACATGCGGTCGAGCTTCTGGCGCGTCTCGGTCACGAGCTGGTCCGTCCAGTCGAGCGGCTGGCGGTAGTGCGCCGTCAGCAGCGCGAGCCGCACGGTCTCGCCGCCGTAGTCGGCGAGCAGATCCTTGATCAGCTTCACGTTGCCGAGCGACTTCGACATCTTCTCGCCGTTCACCTGCACGAGCCCGTTGTGCATCCAGTAGCGCGCGAAGCGCTTGCCGCCGTGCACGCAGGTGCTCTGTGCGACCTCGTTCTCGTGGTGGGGGAACACGAGGTCCACACCGCCGCCGTGAATGTCGATCGTCTCGCCGAGATGCGTCTCGGCCATGGCCGAGCACTCGATGTGCCAGCCGGGCCGGCCGCGCCCCCATGGGCTGTCCCAGCCGACGATGCCGGGCGGCGACGGCTTCCACAGCACGAAGTCCGCCGGATTCTTCTTGTACGGCGCCACCTCGATGCGCGCGCCGGCGATCATGTCCTCGGGATCGCGCCCCGAGAGCCGGCCGTAGTCGGCGTACTTCGGCACGTCGAACAGCACATGCCCCTCGGCCGCGTAGGCGTAACCCTGCGCGATGAGCCGCCCGATCATGCCCACGATCTGCGGAATCGTCTGGGTCACGCGCGGCTCGATGTCGGGCGGAGCCACACCGATGTCCGCGAGGTCCTTGTGGAACTGATCGAGATACCGCGCCGTGATCACGCCGATCGGCACGCCCTCGGCCGCCGCCGCGTCGTTGATCTTGTCGTCCACGTCCGTGACGTTGCGGGCGTAGGTCAGCGTGTACGAGCGCCGCAGCAGGCGCGCCAGCACGTCGAACACGACGTACGGCCGTGCGTTGCCGATGTGGGCGTAGTTGTAGACCGTGGGCCCGCAGACGTACATCGTCACGCGGCCCGAGGCGGCCGGCTCGAAGCGCTCGCGGGAGCGGGTCAGCGTGTTATGGAGAAAGAGCGCCATGGGCGGGGGGCTTGGGAACGGCAGTCACTGCCGCCATGATACCAAGCCGCCCGGATTCGCCGGGTGGCCGAGCGCGATTCCGCCTATAATTTCGTTCTTCACGCATACGAGACCCCTGCCATGGCCAACGAATTCGCGGCGCGAACCAGCGTCGAGCAGGTCGAGGAAGGCGCCGAGCTCGCGCCGAAGTTCGACGCCGACGGCCTGATTCCGGCCGTCACGACCGATGCCGCCACCGGCGAGCTGCTGATGGTCGGCTACATGAACGCCGAGGCGCTGCGCAAGACCATCGAGACGGGCGAAGCGCACTACTGGAGCCGCAGCCGCCAGGTGCTCTGGCACAAGGGCGCCACGAGCGGCCTGGTCCAGAAAGTCACGGAGCTCATGATCGACGACGACCAGGACTGCGTGTGGCTCAAGGTCGAAGTCGCGGGCGGCGCCAGCTGCCACGTCGGCTACCGGACCTGCTTCTACCGGCGCATTCCGATCGGCAAGGGATCGAAGGCCCTCGAGTTCACCGAGAAGTCGAAGGTGTTCGACCCGAAGGTCGTCTACGGCGACGTGCCGAATCCGACGAAGCTCTGAGTCGGTATACGGTCACTGCTGGCGGATGGTAGCGGGCGTGCAGGCTCCACATTCCGGGGCTCGCCCGGAATCTGCGTGCGCGCGCCGAGGCCGAGCACGACGCCGGGCACCCGATCGTTGTCGGGGGGTTGTCGACGATCACTCGACCCGGTAATCCGGCGGCGATCGCATCGCGAGACCCGTCCATTCGATTCGCATCGAGATCGGCGACGACCAGGAAGCCTCCGGCCCCGTTGTCTTGCGCCGCGAGCACCTCGAGGACGTGCGCCGGGTCCCCGATGTTGGCGGTCAGCAGCGCCTTTGCGGGGCCCGTGGGCTCGCGTCGCGTCCATCCGGTAGTCGCATCCGCTGCACTACTCTATATGCGTGGTCCCGAATGCCCCCGCCATTGGAAAGGAAGTGCCCGCATGTCGGAGAAGATCCGTGCCTGGTTGACGCCTGCATTGCTCGCAGTCATCGCGCTGTTGCTGTACAGGCTGGTCGACGCCGTCGAGGACGTCGCGGACACCGTCGAGGACACCTGCCTCGCGACCGACTCGCCCGGCGCGCAGATCGCGAGTGCGCTCGATCGCCGTTGACGACCGCGGCGGCCGGTACGCATGAACGACGTTTCGTTCATCGGCCGGCCAGCCAGTGACGCGGCAGAGCGCGGCGCGACGCCGCCTGCTCGCGCGCAATGGCTTCGCGGCCACGAAGCTCCGGACGCGTCACGCGACGCCGACGAGCCGTGCACCGCGGCGCAGCAGCCGCTCGCCTGCCGCATCGAACCGAAACGCCGCGGCGAAATCGTCGAAGCCGTAGCCCCGCTGCGCGCGCCGCACCGCGGCGGCATGGGCTCGCGCCGCGCCGATCGCGCCGGAAAGCGCCAGCGTGAACGCCGCGATAGCCCGGATGTGGGCATGCGCGTTCGGCCGCGCCGCCGCCTGCACAGCCCACTCAGCTGCTTCCTCGAACCGCTCGAGCCGCACGAGCGCGAGCGCGCGGGCGCCGAGCATGCCGAACAGCAGCGGATCGAACGGGCTCAGGCTGCGGGACAGATCGGCGGCGCGAATCGCAGCGTCCGGCTCGCCGGCCTGCGCGTGCACGAACGCCAGCGTGTAATGCCCGAGCGCGAAGTTCGGCGACAGATCGATCGCCCGCTCGAGCGCGAGGAGCGACTGCTCGCGGTGTCCCTGCAGCCACAGTGCACGCCCCACGGCCCAGTGCGCCGCGGGATCGCGATCGTCGATCAACAGGCTGCGACCGGCCGTCTCGAAGGCGCGCGCGACGGCGCCGTCGCGCTCCGCCCAGCCCGGGAACGCATCCTGGAAGTACGTGAAGGACAACCCGGCGTGCGCGCGCGAGAACGTCGGATCGAGCCGGATCGCGGTCTCGAAGAACTGCCGGGCGCGCTCGTTGTCCCGCCTGCCGAACAGATACATGTGCCACAGCCCGCGATGATGAGCTTCCCACGCGTCGAGCGAGCCTGGCGGCTTCAGGATCGCGCGGTTGCGCTCGGCCGTCTCGATCTGGTGCGCGATGGCCGCGACGATGCGGTCGCCCACGTCATCGAGCACCTGCAGCGTGTCGAGCCATGGCGCTTCGAAGGTATCTGCGAAGACGATCCTGGCCGTGCGCGTCTCGACGAGCTCCACGGCCACGATCAGGCGGCCGGCATCGCAACGGTGCGTGCCGCTCGCCACGTAGTCGACGCGCAGCAGGCGCCCCGCCTGCTCCGCGCCGATGCCGCGCCGCGCGAGCGCGAATGCCGTGCCCGGCGCGATCACGAACAGGCTCCTCAGCTTCGCGAGCCGGGTGATCACGTCGTGCGCCAGCGCATCGCCGAGGCCGCCGCGAGCGCCCCCGACGCGCGTCACCGGCGCGAACGGGAACACCGCCACCGAGGCACGCCGCGACCGCGCGGGGTCGGCGGCGCCGTCGGCCGAAACCGAGTCGGGCGCCGGGGCCGCGGCCGATGCAACGGATTGGCGTGCGGCCTGCCATGCCGCACGCAACGGCCGCGGATCGAGCCCCTCCGACTCGAACAGTCGCTCCGCTGCGGCCAGATGCTCCGCGCCCTCGCGCAGGCGATTGCGCCGGGCGAGGCTCGCGAGCAGCAACTCGTGGACGCGCCGATCGAGCGGTGCGAGCGCTCGCCAGCGCTCGAGCAGCGTTCCGGCTTCGGCGCCCGGCGTGCTTGCGACGAGCTGCTCGAGCAGCGCGATCTCGAGGCTGCGGAACCGCTGGCGCTGTGCCGTGAGCCACGCCGTGAAGAACGGGCTGTCATCGAGATCGAGCCCCTCGAGGAACTCGCCGCGGAACAGCCCGAGCAGGTCGCGCTGCGCGACCGGCGTCAGCGCCCCGAGTCCGGCGGCAGCCGCCCGGCTCACCGTCACGGCATCCACGGCCACGTCGCGCAGATCCACGGTGACGAGGTCGGCGCGCGTTTCGAGCCGCGCGCGATCCGGGCCGTCGACGACCCGTCGAATCCGGCTCAGACTCCAGCGAAGCTCCGCGCGCGGATCGTCGAGCGAGTCCCAGCACAGCTCGCACAACTGCCGGCGCGTCACCGCGGCGGGGGCGAGCGCGAGGTACGCCAGGACCCCGCGAGCCTTGCGTGAGGGCGGCAGCTCGAGCTGCACTCCGGCGCGTCGCCACGTCATGGGGCCGAGCAGGTCGAGGGCGAGCCGCTGCGCCCCGCGCGGCTGGGCAGACGCGCCGCCCGGCACCGAGCTTTCCCCGTCCATTCCCACGCCCGCTCCCACGTTCGAGCCGTAGCGTACGCCAATCGGGCCGCGCCGCAATCGGCGAGGCCGAACCGGTGGCCAACGCAACGAGGAGATCGCCAATGACCACATCTCTCTACCAGCGCCTGGGTAGCGCGACGGGCATCGCCCGCATCGTCGACGACGTCATGGCCGCGCATCTCGCGAACCCCGTCGTCAAGACCAGATTCGAGAACATCGAGGATCTCGATCGCGCCAAACGCATGGCGTGGGAGTTCTTCTGTGCGGGGGCCGGCGGCCCCGAGCGCTACACGGGCAAGGACATGCTCGCGGCCCACAAGGGCATGAACATCAGCGAGCAGGAATACCTCGCGGCGATGGACGACATCGTGGGTGCCCTCGCCAAGAACGGCATCGACGACGTCACCAAGGGTGAAGTGATCGCGATCCTCTACTCGCTCAAAGACAACATCATCCGGGTTTGAGCGCCCGCGGCAGCAGCCCGCGGGCTACCACGGTCGCCAGCGCGGCACCGGCGAGCTGTGCGACGACGAACCCCGGCACGTCGGCCGGACGAATGCCGGCGAATGTATCCGAGAGCGCCCGCGCGATCGTGATGGCGGGGTTTGCGAACGAGGTCGACGACGTGAACCAGTAAGCCGCCCCGATCCATGCGGCCACGGTCCATGCCGCGCGCTCCCGCGAACAGCCGAGCACGACGAGCAGCAAACCGAAGGTCGCGACGATCTCGGCGAGCCACTGCGCCGCGCCGGCTCGAACGTGTGTCGACGTCTGCCACAGCGGCAGCTCGAACATCGCGTGCGCCAGCGGCGCGCCGGCGCAGCAGCCCGCCACCTGTGCCAGCACGTAGGCGGTGGCGTCGGCAGGCGCCAGCGCGCGACGCAGCGCGGCGACCAGCGTCACGGCCGGGTTGAAGTGCGCGCCGCTCACGGGAGCGAGCAGCGTGATCAGCACGCCGAGCACGGCCACCGTGGCCGCCGTGTTCGCGAGCAGCGCGACAGCCAGGTTACCCGCGGCGAGCCGCTCGGCCATGACACCCGAGCCGATGACCGTCGCGGCCAGCAGCAGCGAGCCGAGCGCTTCCGCCGCGAGGCGGCGCAGGAGTGTCACTCGAGGTCGTCCGCGTGCGTCCGGCCGATCTCGTCGAGCCGCTCCTTGAGCTTCATGCGATCGAGCGTGGCAATCGGCAGGCTCGTGAAGAGCTTGATGCGGTTCTCGAGCTCCCGGAACGCCTTGCGAAACGCGAGCCACTTCTGCGCGTCCGTGCCGCGCGCGGCCGCCGGGTCGGGCACGCCCCAATGCGCCGTCATCGGCTGACCCGGCCACACGGGGCACACTTCGCCCGCGGCGTCGTCGCACACGGTGAACACGAAATCGAGCCGGGGCGCGCCGGGCGCTGCGAATTCGTCCCAGCTCTTGCTGCGCAGCCCAACCGTCGCCAGATGCATGTGCTCGAGCAGCTCGATCGCGATCGGGTGTACGATGCCGCGCGGATGGCTGCCGGCGCTGAAGCCGCGGAATCGCCCCTGCCCCCAGTGCTCGATCAGGCGCTCTGCCAGGATGCTGCGCGCGGAGTTTCCCGTGCACAGGAACAGCACGTTGAAAGGCGCGTCGACGTCCGGAAGCGGCCTGGGCATGAGATTCGTCCTCGGAACCACGAGGAATTCTCGTCCGGATTTGTTACACGCGTGTTACGCCGCGGATCGCCGCAGCGCGAAGGTCGGCTGGCCGGCTGCATCCATCAGGCCGTGAACGAGCAGCCACGCTCGTGCGTGCACGCCGTCGCCATCGAACCACGCGCGCGCCGAGCCCTCGCGGAAGCTGTAGCCCCAGCCGTCCATGTCGCGCAGGCAGCGCTCGGCACCGAAGCCCGTGAGCCGCTGCGCCAGCAGCACCTGCAGGTAGCACACCCCGCACTCCTCGTCGTCCGTGCCACCGGCATCGGTGGCCAACGTGATGCGACGTGACTCGTCCATGCAGATGTAGTGACAGAGCTCGTGCAGGAACGAATGCGCGGGCGTGTCGGCACGCACGTAGACGACGTCACCGATCAGCCCGGCTTCGGCATCGCCCCAGTAAGAGCCCGGGATCGCGGAACCCGGCGGCACGCGCTCGAGGCGCGCGCCGTACGCTGCGAGCAACGCTTCGATTTGGGCGGCGTCCAGGTCGGCAAGCAGCACGACACTCGCGGCAGGCGCACGGGCGGCGATGGCGGGCATTGGGGCGTCAGGTCTTCGGCGCGATGGCGGGCGCGGCACCGAGCGACTCGATGCGCCGGATCACGCGCCGGGCCAGATCCTCGGCGAGTGCGCGCCTCAGGACTTCCTCCTCGGCGGACTTCGCGAGCACCTGCGTCTCGTCGAACGTGTAGCTGCGGGTGACGACCAGTGTCTCGTTGCTGATCACGCTCTGGCCCGCGAGCTTCAGCGAGAACGTGACGGAGTAGAACACCTCGTACTCGCGCGGGATGTTGCGCGCCGAGACGGACAGAACGCGCTGGCCCGTGTCGTCCGCCGCGATGTCGAGCACCGCCGCGGCAGCGTCGGGCGCGCGCAGCACGTCGGCGCCGCGCTGCCGCAGCGTGTCGGTCAGCGCGAGCGTGAAATCGGAGTGGGCCTGCCGCGTGGCGACGAACGTCTTGTCCATGCCGGTCGGCAGCGAGCCGGCTCCCTGCAGATGGAATCCGCAGGCGGCAAGCGACGCGAGCACGCCGAGCACGAGCACGCGATGGCCGTAGCGTCGCACGGCGGAAACGAGGGCGGAATGTCGCATTCGGCGCACCGGGAATGGGCTCGTGGCAGAATAGCACCTAGCATTAACGACTTACACAGCGCATGGCGTACCCGTTCAAAGACATCGAAGCGAAGTGGCAGGCCCATTGGGAACGGCATGCGACGTTTCGCGTTCCGGCGAAGGTCGACACGTCGAAACCGAAGTACTACGTCCTCGACATGTTCCCCTACCCCTCGGGCGAAGGCCTGCACGTGGGCCATCCCGAGGGCTACACGGCCTCCGACATCGTGGCGCGCTACAAGCGCATGCGCGGCTTCAACGTGCTGCACCCGATGGGCTGGGACGCGTTCGGCCTGCCGGCCGAGCAATACGCCGTGCGTACCGGCACGCATCCGCGCATCACGACCGAGCGCAACATCGCGCGCTTCCGCCAGCAGCTGAAGGCGCTCGGCTTCTCGTACGACTGGCAGCGCGAGGTCAACACCACCGACCCGAACTACTACAAGTGGACGCAGTGGATCTTCAAGCAGCTGTTCGAACGCGGGCTCGCGTATCAGAGCGAGCTGCCCGTGTGGTGGTGCCCGGAGCTCGGGACCACGCTCGCGAACGAGGAGGTCATCGACGGCAAATCCGAGGTCGGCGGCTACCCCTGCGTGCGCCGGCCGCTGCGCCAGTGGGTGCTGAAGATCACCGAGTACGCCGACGAGCTGCTGAAAGGCCTCGACGATCTCGACTGGCCGAGCAGCACGAAGGAGATGCAGCGCAACTGGATCGGCCGCAGCGAGGGCGCAGAGATCGATTTCGCGGTCGACGGCAGGCCGGGCACGAAGATCCGTGTGTTCACGACGCGGCCCGACACGCTGTTCGGCGCGACCTACATGGTGCTGGCGCCCGAGCACGAGCTCGTCACGCAGCTCGCGTCCCCCACGCAACGCGCCGCCATCGACCAGTACCGCGAGCAGGCCGCGCGCAAGAGCGAGCTCGAGCGCACGGAGTTGCAGAAGGAGAAGACGGGCGTGTTCACGGGCGCGCACGCCGTGAACCCGGCCACCGGCGGCCGGATCCCGATCTGGATAGCCGACTACGTGCTGGCCGGCTACGGCACGGGCGCGATCATGGCCGTGCCCGCGCAGGACCAGCGCGACTTCGAGTTCGCGGCCGCCTACGGGCTGCCCGTCATCCGCACGGTGCAGCCGCCGGCCGACTTCGACGGCGAGAGCGCCTGGCTCGGCGACGGCGCCATCGTGAACAGCGGCTTTCTGAACGGCCTGAACGTCGAGCAGGCCAAGGCGAAGATGATCGAGTGGCTCGAAGCCAACGGCCACGGCGAGCGCCGCGTGAACTACAAGCTGCGCGACTGGCTGTTCTCGCGCCAGCGCTACTGGGGCGAGCCATTCCCCATCGTATTCGCCGGCGACAAGCCGCGGACGGTCGCCGACGGCGACCTGCCCGTCCTGCTGCCCGAGCTCGACGACTTCAAGCCGAGCGGCTCGCCCGAGGGCCCGCTCGCGAAAGCCGCCGCGTGGCTCGAAGTCACGCTGCCGGACGGAACGCGCGCGCGCCGCGAGACGAACACGATGCCGCAGTGGGCGGGCTCGTGCTGGTATTACCTGCGCTTCATCGACCCGGACAACAAGGACAGGCTGATCGACGCCGAGCTCGAGAGGTACTGGATGCCCGTCGATCTGTACATCGGCGGCTCCGAGCACAGCGTGCTGCACCTGCTCTATGCGCGCTTCTGGCACAAGGTGCTGTACGACGCCGGCATCGCGTCCACGCCCGAGCCGTTCGCGAGGCTCGTGCACCAGGGCATGATCCTGGGCGAGCTCGAGTTCACGGTCGACGGCAGGCGCGTCGACGAGGAGATGGTCGAGAAGCGCGGCGACCGTTTCGTGCTGAAGAGCGACCCCGACGTCACCGTCGAGGCGCGCGCGTTCAAGATGAGCAAGAGCCGCGGCAACGTCGTGAACCCGGACGAGATCGTCGCGCGCTACGGCGCCGACGCGTTCCGTCTGTACGAGATGTTCATGGGCCCGCTCGAGCAGGTGAAGCCCTGGAACACGCGCGGCGTGGAAGGCACGCACCGGTTCCTGAACCGCGCGTGGCGGCTCGTGGCCGGCGCTTCCGCCGATGAGGGCGGCAGCGCGCCGCCGCTCGCCGACGTCGAGCTCACGCGCGAGCAGGCGCGTCTCGTGCACCAGACGATCGCGAAGGTCACCGAAGACATCGAGGCGCTGCGCTTCAACACGGCCATCAGCACGCTGATGGAGTTCACCAACGCGGCGTACAAGTGGCCGAGCGTGCCGCGCACGGCGGCCGAGACGTTCGTGCTGCTGCTGTCCCCTCTCGCGCCGCATCTCGGCGAGGAGCTCTGGCAGCGGCTCGGGCACCAGGAGTCGCTCGCGTATCGCGCGTGGCCCGTGGCCGATCCCGCGCACCTCAAGGCCGACGTGCTCGAGATCCCCGTGCAGGTCAACGGCAAGGTACGCGGCAAGATCCAGGTGCCGGCCGAGGCCGCCGAAGCCGAGGTCATCGAGATCGCGAAGGCCGATCAGAACGTCGGCAAGCACCTCGCCGGGCAGACGCTGAAGCGCGCGATCTACGTGCGCGGCCGCATCGTGAACTTCGTGGTCGCGGCCGGCTGAGCTCCCCGCAGCGCGTGGTGTCGAAGCGCATCGTCATCACGTGCTGGGGCTCGCACGGCGATCTGTTCCCGTACATCGGGCTCGCACTTGCACTGAAGAAACGCGGCCACCGGCCCGTGGTCGCGACCATGCCGCTGTACCGGCCGAACGTGGAGCAGGAGGGGCTCGAGTTCGCCGCCGCCGGACCGCAGGTGGACGTCACGGACCTTGGCCTGTTCGAGCGCGTCATGGATCCGGTCAAGGGCAGCGAGGTCATCATCCGCGAGCTGCTGCTGCCGAAGCTGCACGACACGTACGCGGAGCTCGAGCGCGCAGTGGCCGGCGCCGACTTCGTCGTGAGCCACCCCATCATGTACGCCACGCCGGTCCTCGCGGAACGGAAGAAGCTGCCGTGGGTGTCGACGACGCTTGCGCCCATGCTGTTCTTCTCGCGCAGCGAGCCGCCCGTCATGCCGATGATGCCGCGCCTGAACGGTGTCCCGCTGCTCGGGCTCTGGCTCGCGCGCGGCATGCTGACGCTTGCGCGGCGCACGACTCGCGAGTGGATGACACCCGTGGCGGCGCTGCGCGCGGAGCTCGGCCTGCCCCCGGGCCGGCATCCGCTGTTCGAGGGCCAGTTCTCACCCTACGGCACGCTCGCGATGTACTCGCATCTGCTGGCCACACCGCAACCCGACTGGCCGCCGAACGTGATCAGCACCGGCTGCGTGTTCTACAACGGCCCCGAGGGTCTCGATGCGAGGCTCGAGGAGTTCCTGGCTGCCGGCCCGCCGCCGCTCGTGTTCACGCTCGGCACGTCGGCCGTGGGTGCCGCGGGCCGCTTCTATCACGAGAGCGCCGGGGCTGCGCGGCAGCTCGGCATGCGCGCCGTGCTGCTGACCGGCGGCATCGAGCGCAATCGGCCCGAAGGCGCGCTCCCCGAGGGCGTGCTGCTGGTCGATCGCGCGCCGCACCAGCGGCTGTTCCCGCACGCGGCGGCCGTCGTGCATCAGGCGGGCGCCGGCACGCTGGGCCAGGCACTGCGCAGCGGCAAACCGATGCTCGCGGTGCCGCACGGTCACGATCAGTTCGACAACGCGGCCCGCGCCACGAAGCTCGGCGTCGCCCGCACGCTGTTCCCGCAGGAGTACCGCGCCGCGCGCGTCGCGCAGGAGCTCCGGCAGCTGCTGACGCCGCGCTATCAGCGGCGCGCGGCGGAAATCGCGACCGTCGTGCACCGGGAAGGCGGCGCCGATGGCGCCGCGGCGGCCATCGAGAAGTTGCTAGGCTGAGCGGCGCAGCCGCACGTAGCTCGCGACGAGCACCAGCAGCGCGAGCGTCAGCACCGGGTAGTTGCCCGCGCGCGCGTAGGGCGTCGAGCCCGTGTAGCCGCGCACGGTCTGCTTCAGCACGCTGGCCTGGAACTGCGGCACGGTCGAGAGTACGCGGCCGTGCGGGTCGATGGCGGCGGTGATGCCGGTGTTCGCGGCGCGCAGCAGGTAGCGGCCGGCCTCTGCCGCGCGCACGCGCGCGATCTGCAGGTGCTGATGCGGCGCGATCGAGTCGCCGAACCAGCCGTCGTTCGTCACGTTCACGAGCAGCGTGGCGTCCGGCAGGTAGTGCAGCTGCTCGGCGCCGAATACGTCCTCGTAGCAGATCGTGATGGCCACGCGCTCGCCCGCCGCATCGAGCGGCGGCTGGTCGGCCGCGCCGGGCACGGCGTCGCCGGTCGGCAGGTTCATGTAGCGCATCCAGTCGCGCACGAACTCGGGCACGGGAAAGTACTCGCCGAACGGGACGAGGTGGCGCTTCACGTACGTCTGCATCGGGTTCGTGAGCGCCACGAGGATGTTCTGGAACGACTCGCCCGAATCCACGGCCGGCGGAAACCGCAGGATGCCGAGCAGCACCGTGCTGCCGCTCTTCGCCAGCGCGGATCTCAGGTCCGAGAGATAGCCGCCCACGTACTCGATCAGCGTCGGGATCGCGGCCTCGGGCCAGACGATCAGATCGGTGCCGGCGTTCTGCTCGGTCAGGCCGCTGTACAGCATCAGCGTGCCGGGCAGCTGCTCGGGCCGCCACTTCAGATCCTGCGTGATCGCACCCTGCACGAGCGCGACGCTGAGCGCATGCTCCTTCGGCTGCGTGAACTCGTGCCGGCGTGCCCCGAAGCCGATGGCCCATACCGCGACCACGACGCCGACCGCGACCGCGCGCTCGCGCGCGGATCCGCGCACCAGCGTCACGATTGCGCCCGCGGTCAGCAGCACCGCGTAGCCCATCGCGTGCAGGCCCGCGAGCGGCGCCCACCCCATGAGCCAGGAATCCGTCTGGCTGTAGCCCGCCGAGAGCCAGCCGAAACCCGTGAACGCCCAGCCGCGCAGCCACTCCGTCAGCACGAACGAGGCCGGCAGCACGCCGAGCCAGGCCACGGCGCCGCGCGTGCCGAACACCCTCGCGGCAAGGTAGCCCGCGAGCGCCACGAACGCGGCGCAGATCGCGATCAGTCCACCGCTCAAGAGAATGGCGACCGGCAGCGGCGCTTCGCCGATGATGCGCACGGCGATGTACGTCCAGTACGTGCCGAAGCCGAACGCGCCGCAGCCGTACGCGAAACCGATCCAGGCTGCGCGCCCGGGCGCGGCTCCGCCCCACAGATAGAGGAGCGCCGCGTAAGACAGCGGCGCGATCCAGAACTGCCCGAAGGGCGCGAACGCGAGTGGCAGCGATACTCCGGCCAACGCAGCGAGCAGCGTGTCCCTCACCGCGCCGGCCCGCGGCTACTCGGCGGCGGGCGGCGGCAGCCGCGTGACTTCGAGCGTGTGCAGGCGACGCCGGTCGCCCCGCAGCACCTTGAAGCGCAGGCCCGCGTACTCGAGCTGCTCGCCGCGGCGCGGCAGGCGGCCGAGCTCGTGCATCACGAGACCGCCGACGGTGTCGTAGTCGGCATCCGGGATCTCGGTGTTGAAGAACTCGTTGAATTCCTCGATGCGCGTGAGCGCCTGCACGACGAACTTGCCGCCGTCCTGCGGCTGGATGGGCGGGGCCGCGTCGGCGTCGTGCTCGTCGTCGATCTCGCCCACGATCTGCTCGAGCACGTCCTCGATCGTCGCGAGCCCGGCCACGCCGCCGTACTCGTCGACGACGATAGCCATGTGATTGCGGCTCTCGCGGAACTCTGCGAGCAACGTGTTGAGCCGCTTGCTCTCGGGAATGAACACGGCGGGACGCAGCAGCGAATCCAGCTTGAATGCGGCACTGTCGCGGATGTACTGCTTCAGCACGTCCTTCGCGAGCACGATGCCGACGACCTCGTCGCGGTCCTCGCCGATCACGGGGAAGCGCGAATGATTCGAGTCGGTGATGATCTTCAGGATCTCGTCGACCGTCTGGTCCTTGGCCACCACCACCATGTGGCTGCGCGGCACCATGATGTCGCGCACGTGCGTGTCGGCGACTTCCAGCACGCCCTGCAGCATCGCGAACTCGTCGGCCGCCAGCACGCCGCGCTCGCGGAAACCGGCCAGGAACTCGAGGACCTGTTCGCGATCCTTGACGTCGCCGGCGCGTCCCTGCACGAGCCTGGCCCACCAGCCGGATACGCCAGTGTCGCTTGGATTCGTTTCGTCTGACATCGGATCGATTTTAACCCGAATACGGGTCGGGAAACCCGAGCGTGGCCAGGATCTCGCGCTCGCGCGCCTCCATGGTCGCCGCCTCGGCTTTCGTCTCGTGGTCGTAACCCTTGAGGTGCAGCACGCCGTGCACGACCATGTGCGCCCAGTGCGCACGCGCGGGCTTGCCCTGCTCCAGCGCCTCGCGCTGCACCACGGCGGCGCAGATCGCGAGATCGCCGATCGGCAGCAGGTCGTCACCCGCGCGCCCGACCGGCGGCTCGGCGCCGAACGACAGCACGTTCGTGGCCCCGCGCTTGCCGCGGTAGCGTGAGTTCAGCGCCGCACTCTCGTCCTCCGTCACGATGCGCAGCGTGAGCTCGCCGTGCGCGGCACGGCCGAGCGCACGGCGCGCCCAGGCACGCAATCGTTGCGCGGACGGAGTGCCCTCGAGGCCCGCCGCATCCTGCACCGTGACGGCGAGCCGGCGCGCGCGCGCCATCACTCGCCCTCGGGTGTCGGCGGCGGCGCCTGCTCTTCGCGCGCGTACGCCGTGACGATCTTCTGCACCAGCGGGTGGCGCACGACGTCCTCGGCGCCGAAGTGGATGAACGCGAT
>DASZSB010000201.1:0-7349 GCA_035548835.1 Gammaproteobacteria bacterium
CCCATGGAGCCTGTCGTGAGCAGTGCGATGCCAGCCGTCACGCGAGCGCACTGCAGCGACCTCGTGCCGCTCAGTTGAGCTTCGTCTCCCCGCCGAGCGCGGTGATGGCCGCCACGATCTCGCTGATCACGCTGCCGAGCAGCGCGCGGTCCGTGCCGCGCGCGACCAGCGAGGCGCCGAGCTTGCCGTCGCGGTTGAACGGATAGCTGCCGATCTCGACGTCGGGGTGCTTCTTCTGGATGTTCTCGAGCGCCTCGGCGAAATCGCCTTCGCGCAAGTAAGCGTCGACGCTGGCCGAGTGGATCGGCGCGCCCTTGAGCAGCATCGGCACGGCGCCCACGAACATCGCGCGCATGATGCTCGGAATGCCGGCGAACACGAACACGTTGCCGATCCGAAAACCGGGCAGGCTCGCGGTGTTCTCGACCAGCTCCGAGCCCTTCGGGATGCGCGCCATCTTCAGCCGCGCCTCGTTCAGCGGCCGGCCGCCGCGCTTCATCATCTCGACGATGGTCTCGTTCAGCTCGAGCGGCACGCCGAAGGCCTGCGCGACACACTCGATCGTGATGTCGTCGTGCGTGGGGCCGATGCCGCCGGTCGTAAACACGTACGTGAATTCCCTCCGGCACTCGTTCAGGTGGCGAATGATCGCCGCGGGCTCGTCGCGCACGACGCGCCCCTCGGCGAGCCTGATGCCGAGCTTCGCGAGCTCGAAGCCGAGGTACTGCAGATTCGTGTCCTGCGTCTTGCCGGACAGGATCTCGTTGCCGATGATCAGCACGCAGGCCGTGGGCTGGCCGCTCATCGCGTGTCGCCCGTGGGTTTGAGCGCCAGCTCGGCCATGATGCCCCAGTGATCGGAGCCAAATGCCGGCAGACGCCGGTGCGCGAGAATGTCGAATTCCTTGCTCACGGCGACATGATCGATGGGAATGCCGAGGATTGGCAAGACAGCGGGCCAGCTCGTGCTGAGCGTGCGCCGGTAACGCGAATCGGTCAGCTGCGTGGCCGCGAGCCAGTCGCTGTAGTAGGGCGAGTACGGCGTCACGTTGAAGTCGCCGGCGACGATCACGGGCCCCGCGAGCGCGGCGCGCCGCTCGGCGAGCAGATCGAGCTCCTCGTTGCGCAGCTCGGCGCGGCGCGGCAGCGTCGGTGCGGAGAGGTGGACGCCGAGCAGCGTGAAAGTGCCCGCCGGCGTGCGCACGAGCGCGTCGATGGCGGGTACGGGACCGAGCTGGAACGTGTACGCGTGCTCGAGCGGAAAGCGCGACCAGATCGCGATGCCGTATGGCCCTTCGGCCGGCGCCTTCAGCTTTTGCGGAAACGTCTTGTCGAACTCGGCCAGCACTTCCTCCGCGTGTGGCGTGAACTCGACCACGAGCAGCACGTCGGGCGCGGCCTGCGCCACGATCTCGCGGAACCGCCGCGCCGAGAACTGGCGGAACGACACGTTCACGGTCAGCACTTTCAGCGGCGTGGCACCCGGCGTGGCCCCGGCATCCGGCGTGAGCTGCGGCAGATAGGGCAGCACCGGCCACGCGTTCAGCGCCGCGATCACGAGCAGCAACGCGGCGGCGGGCCACAGCCGGCGCGCGGCGAGCAGCACCAGCAGCACGCCGGACACGGCCAGGAACTGCAGGCGGAAGTGCGTCGTGAGATCGAGCACCCACCAGAGCCGGGCGCCCACCGGCAGCAGGCCGAGCACGACGCCGGCGGTGGCCAGCGCCACGAGTGTGCGATCGAGCCAGCGTGTCATGCGCGTCATTCTGCCGTGCTGTCGCGCCGGCCGCAGTTCCAGCACACGGCGAACTGCGCTTCGTTGTCCTCACCGCACCCGGTGCAGCGCCACATGGCGCGCGGCGCGCCACTATCCGGCCGCAGCGCGTCGCGGATCACGGCCGTGGCCCGAGCCGCCTGCTCGTCCTGCAGCACCCAGAGCTCCGGCGAGCAGTCGAGGAACGGCAGATCGCCGAGCGCCGACCCGAGCTCGCGGTGCTTGATGAAGCAGCCGATGCCGGCCTGCTCCACCAGGTTCTGCAGGTGGGCCGTGTCGTGCAGCGTGCTGCCGCTCCACACTCGCTTCATGGCGGTTACCGGCGCGAGTTCTATGCCCGCAGTGCGTTCAGGAACGCGGCCGGGTCTTCGCCGCGCTCGAGCACTTCGACCAGCGCCGAGCCCACGATCACGCCGTCGGCCAGCGCGCCGATCTGGCGCACCTGCTCCGCATGGCGCACGCCGAAACCCGCGCACACGGGCAGCGACGACGCGGCCTTCACGGCCGCGAGGTACTGCGCCGAGTCGGGTGGCAGCGTCGAGTCGCCGCCCGTGATGCCGGTGCGCGTGACGGCGTACACGAAGCCCTGGCTCGCCGCGCACACCCGCTTCAGGCGCTCGGCCGGAGTCGCCGGTGTCACGAGCTGCACGAGCGCCAGCCCGTGCGGGTTCAGGGCAGCCGCGAACGGCGCGCTCTCTTCGTACGGCAGGTCCGGCACGATGAAGCCGCTGACGCCGACCTGCGCGGCGCGCTCGGCGAGTGCCGCGTAGCCGAAGGCCAGCAGCGGGTTCAGGTAGCTCATGAGCAGCACGGGAGAAGGCAGCTCGAAGTCGCGGCGCGCGAGCTCGTCCAGGATCCACGTGAGGCTCACACCCTTCTCGATCGCGTGCTGGCTCGAGCGCTGGATCGTGACGCCGTCGGCCATGGGGTCGGAGAACGGCACGCCGATTTCGACCGCGTCGGCCGCGCCGGCCACGGCGCGCAGATCCCGCAGGAAGTCGCGCGGCTCGGGATAGCCGGCCGTCAGGAACGCCACCAGCGCGGGTTTGGCGCCCGACTTCGCAGCGCGCGTCAGCGCCGCCTCGATACGGTCACGCGGCAGCATGTTTGCGCTCCGCCATGGGGTACTGCGCGAGGATCGGCATGTCCTTGTCGCCGCGGCCGGAAAGACCGATCAGCACGCGCGCGCCGCGATGCTGCGCGGCCCAGCGCTTCGCGCCCGCGAGCGCGTGCGAGCTCTCGAGCGCCGGGAGGATGCCTTCGCTCGCGCAGAGCTCTTCCAGCGCCGCCAGCGTCTCGGTGTCGCTGGCCGTGACGTACTCCACGCGGCCGATCGACTGCAGCAGCGCGTGCTCGGGGCCCACGCCGGGGTAGTCGAGGCCGGCGGAGATCGAGTGCGTCTCCTGGATCTGGCCGTGCTTGTCGTACAGCAGCATCGTGTGCGTGCCATGCAGCACGCCGGGCTTGCCGTACGACAGCGTGGCCGAGTGCTCGCCGAGCGCGTTGCCGCGGCCGCCGGCCTCGACGCCGAAAATCTTCACGCCGCGATCCGCGAGGAACCCGTGGAACATGCCGATCGCGTTCGAGCCGCCGCCGACGCACGCGAACACGGCGTCGGGCAGGCCGCCGACCTCGATCATCTGCGCGCGCGCCTCGCGGCCGATCACGGCCTGCAGCTCTCGCACGAGCAAGGGATACGGGTGCGGGCCGATCGCGGACCCGAGCAGATAATAGGTGCCGACCGGATCGGACACCCAGTCGCGGATCGCCTCGTCGATGGCCGCGCGCAGCGTGCGGTCGCCGGACTTGACCGGTACGACCCTGGCGCCGAACCGGCGCATGCGGTCCACGTTCGGCGCCTGGCGCGCGACGTCGATCTCGCCCATGTACACGGTGCACGGCAGGCCCACGCGCGCGCACGCGGCGGCCGACGCCACGCCGTGCTGGCCCGCGCCGGTCTCGGCCACGATGCGCTTCGCGCCGAGGGCCTTCGCGAGCAGCGCCTGGCCGATGCCGTTGTTGATCTTGTGCGCGCCCGTGTGCGCGAGATCCTCGCGCTTCAGCCACACGTCCGCACCCCAGTTCTTCGACAAGGTGGGCGCGTGCGTCAGCGCGGTCGGTCGGCCCACCCACGACTTGAGCTCGCTGCTCAAGGCCTTCTGAAACTCCGCCGACGGCAGGATGTTCTGCACGCCGTGCGTCAGCCGCTCGATCGCGGGCATCAGCGTCTCCGGCACGAACCGGCCGCCGAAAGGCCCGAAGCGCCCGTTCGCGTCGGGCAGCCGCCCGTCGAGCAGCGCGGCGAGCAACGCCTCGCGTTCCTTGATCTCCATCAACTCACTCCTTGCACAGCCCGCACGCGGGCAACGAACTCTTCGATCATGAGTGGGTCCTTCTCGCCCCGTGCGCGCTCCACGCCGCTCGACACGTCCACGCCCCACGGCTGTACGAAGCGCACCGCGTCGCCGACGTTCTCCGGCGTGAGGCCGCCCGCCAGGATCACTTCCGTGACGTGTGCCAGGCCCCGCGCTTCGTCCCAGTCGGCCAGGCGTCCCGTGCCGCTGTGCGTGCCTTCGTACAGCAGACGATCCGGCAGATCGGCATCGGCCGGCGCGTTGCGGTCGCGGTACACCGGCAGCGCGGTGCAGCCGCGCGGCAGCGTGATCGCGGGCAGGTCCTCGGCATCGGTCTGCAGCCAGTCGGGCGCGAACACGTCGAGCACCTCTCGCCAGCGCGCGGGCTCCGGATGCCGCATGACGGCTACGCGTACCACGTGACCGGGCAGCTGTGCACAGAGCTCCTTCGCGCGCTCGGCCGAAACCTCGCGCGGCGATGGGGCGAACACGAAGCCGATCGCGTCGGCGCCGGCGCGCACGGCGGCCGTGACGGCCTCCGGGCTGTTCATTCCGCAGATCTTCACGAACATGTCAGCGACCCTCCGCCGCGCTGCGGCCCGCCGCGATCAGCGCCGCGAGCGCGGCGCCGGGATCCTGCGCGCGCATCAGCGACGAGCCGATCAACGCCAGCCGATAGCCTGCGCTCGCCACGTTGCGGATGTCATCCACCGTGCCGATGCCGCTCTCGGCCACGGTCGGCAGGTGCGTCGGCAGGTGGGGCGCGAGCTCGGCGAAGCGGCCGAACCGTACGTTGAGATCCCGCAGGTCGCGGCAGTTGACGCCCGCGAGCACGGGCGCTCCGCCGTCGGCCGGCACGTCGAACGGCGCCAGGCGCGCAAGGTCCGCGCGGTCGAACGCCTCGAGCAGCACGAACAGGCCTAGCCCCCGCGCGGTGTCGACCAGCGCCCGCACGGTCGCATCGTCGAGCATCGTGACGATCACGAGCACGCCGCCGGCGCCGGCCGCGCGCGCTTCGAGCACCTGGTAGGGATCGGTCAGGAAATCCTTGCGCAGGGCCGGCCGGCCGTGCGCGGCCAGCAGCTGCGCGGCTTCGACGAGATCGCCGAGCTCGCCTTTGAATTCCGTCGGCTCGGTCAGCACGGATACCGCGGCGGCGCCGCCTCTGGCGTAGCTCGTGAGCTGCGCGCTCTTGTCGAAGTCGCCGGGCGCGAGACCGCCGGCGGCCGGTGAGCGCAGCTTGAGCTCGGCGATCACGTCGAAGCCGCGCAGCTGCAGCCGCGGCGGTTCCGGCGTCGCGAGCGCGCGGCGCTCGAGCGCGGCGTAGCCTTCAGCGGCGCGAGCCGCGCGCACGCGCACGCGGCTCGCTTCGGCCATGCGTTCGAGGAACGTCATGCCTGCGGCCCCTTGCCGAACGCGGCCAGGTTCTCCACGAGCCGGGTCGCGGCGCCGCTCGCGAGCGCGGCACGCGCGCGCGCCACGGCACTCGGTGCGTCGGGCTCGAGCCCCGTGACCTCGAGCGCGAGCGCGGCGCCGAGCACCAGCGCCTCGCGATGGCCCGGCGTGTCCCCGCCCGCGAGCGCGGCCTTGAGGCGCGCGGCGTTCGTGGCGCTGTCGGCGCCGCGCAGCTGGTCCAGCGGGCAGCGCGCGATGCCGACGTCGGCGGGATCGCGCACGCTGCGCACGACGCGGCCGGGCGTCACGTCGTAGCACACGAACGGACCGGCCGGCGTGGCCTCGTCCCAGCCCGCGAGGTCGTGCACGACGAACGCGCGCGTGAGCGGCAGGCCGGCCAGCGTCTCGGCCATGATTTCCGCGATCGCGTCGCTGAACGCGCCGATCACGTGGAAGGGCGGGGCTGCCGGGTTCACGAGCGGACCCAAGATGTTGAACACGGTGCGCACGCCGAGCGCCTGGCGCACGGGCGCGATGTGCTTCATCGCGGGGTGGTAGTGCGGCGCGAACAGGAACGTGAAGCCGTATTGCTGCAGGCACGCGCCCGCCGCGGCCTCGTCGAGCGGAATGGACAGGCCGAGCGCGGCCAGCACGTCGGCGCTGCCGCTGCGGCTCGACACCGAGCGGTTGCCGTGCTTGACGATGGGTGCTCCGCACGCGGCCGCGAGCAGCGCGCTGCCGGTGGAGATGTTGAGGCTGCTCGAGCCGTCGCCGCCCGTGCCGACGATGTCGACGTAGGGTCCCGGCGCGATTGCTGGGCGCAGGCTGAGCTCGCGCATGCCGCGCGCGAAGCCGCGGATCTCCTCCGCCGTCTCGCCCTTGGCGCGCAGCGCGATCAGCAATGCACCGCCCAGCACGGGCGGCAGCTCGCCGGTGCCCATGGAGCGCAGCAGCGCAGTCGCGGTCGGCTCGTCGAGGCTCTGCCCCGCGAGCACGCGCTCGAGCATCTGCTGCGGTGTGGCGCTCATGGCGTCAGGAAGTTCTGCAGCAGGTGCGGTCCTTCCGGCGTCAGCACGCTCTCGGGGTGGAACTGCACGCCCTCCACGTTCAGATGCTTGTGGCGCACGCCCATGATCTCCCCATCGGTGGTGCGCGCCGTGACGATCAGGTCGTCGGGCATCTTGTCGCGGTTCGCGGCGAGGGAGTGGTAGCGGCCCACCTCGAACGGATTGCTTAAGCCGCGGTACAGCGTCTTGCCGTCGTGCTGCACGAGCGAGGTCTTGCCGTGCATCAGCGTCGCGGCGCCGATGATCTCGCCGCCGAAGTGCTGCACGATGCTCTGGTGGCCGAGACACACGCCGAGCACCGGAATCCTGCCGGCGAACGCATCGATCATCGCGAGCGAGACTCCGGCGTCGTCCGGGCGGCCCGGCCCCGGCGAGATCACGAGGTGCGTCGGCGCCAGTCTTCGAGCTTCGGCCACCGTGATCGCGTCGTTGCGATGCACGATGACTTCGGCCTTCAGCACGAGGAAGGCCTGCACCAGGTTGTAGGTGAACGAATCGTAGTTGTCGATCAAGAGCAGTCGCACGCTCATAGTCCTTCCTTCGCGAGCTCGAGCGCTCGCCGCAGGATCGCGCTCTTGGCGAGCACTTCCTGGTATTCCTTCTCGGGCACGCTGTCGGACACGATGCCGGCGCCGGCCTGGAAGCTGTACTCGTCGCCGTGCAGCACCATCGTGCGGATCGTGATGGCCTGGTCCATGTTGCCGTTCTTCGCGAAGTAGCCGACGGTGCCGCCGTAGAGGCCGCGCGCCGTGGGTTCGAG
>DASZSB010000202.1:0-5008 GCA_035548835.1 Gammaproteobacteria bacterium
GACGACGTCCGTTTCCAGCACGGTGCGCTGCATTGCCCGGGCGGGCTCGGCGGCAAGCAATTCAGGGTCGCCGGGCTCGCCGACACGCAGACCGACGTGTTGCTGCGCATCGAGCATCTCGACGGCAGCTCGTCCAACCAACGGCTCACGCGCGATGCGCCGGCCGTCACGATCCCGGAGCGGCCGAGCGCGCTGGAGGTGGTGCGCACGTACGTCGTGCTCGGCGTGGAGCACATCCTGCTCGGCGTCGATCATCTGCTGTTCGTGCTCGCGCTGCTGCTGCTCGTGCGGGGCGTGCGCCGGCTCGTGGCTACCGTCACCGCGTTCACGGTCGCACACAGCATCACGCTCGGTGCGGCGACGCTCGGCTTCGTGCACGTTCCGCCGGCACCGGTGGAAGCCGTGATCGCGCTCAGCATCCTGTTTCTTGCCTCGGAGCTCGCGCGGCGGCACGCGGGCGGCGAAGCCGATCTGACGGAACGGTTCCCGTGGCTCGTCGCGTTCTCTTTCGGCCTGCTGCACGGCTTCGGCTTCGCGGGTGCCCTGAGCGAAGTGGGCATGCCTGCCCAGGCCGTCCCGCTCGCGCTGCTGTTCTTCAACGTGGGCGTGGAGATCGGTCAGCTCGCCTTCATAGGCGCGGTGCTCGGCGTCGGCTGGCTGATCCGGCGCAGTGCGCTGCACGCGCCGCGCCAGTGGCAGCGTCTGGCGGCCTACGCCATCGGGTCCGTGGCCGCGTTCTGGGTCGTGGAACGCACCGTCGCGATCTTCTGAGCGCGGCTGCGCCGATTCAGCCGCTCTGCGCGAGCAGCGCGTCGAGCTGTACGAAGCTCTGCTCCATGCCGTCCGTCATGCCCGTGCCGAGTGCGGCGTCGCGATCGGCCTTCGACTGGTAGTGGATCGTGATCGTCTGCGTGGTGATGCCCTTGCTCTGCGTGAACACGGTCGTCACGAGGCATTCGGCGCCCATGTCGCCGCCGACGTCGCCGGGGTCGTAGAGCTCCGTGTGCACGATGCGCGACGGCCGCACGACCTCCCGGAACTCGCCCGTGAAGCCGAACTCCGCGCCCCCGGCGTCGCGCCACCGCCATCTGAACCGGCCGCCCGGGCGCACGTCCATCTCGCATACCGGCATGGTCCAGCCCGGCGGGCCGAGCAGCCAGCGGGACATCAGCTCCGGTCTGGTCCAGGCGTCGAATACCAGCGCCCTGGGTGCGCGGAAGTCCCGTATCACCACGAGGTCGAGATCGTTCGGCAACGAAACGCTGCTCTTTCTGTTCATGGTGTCGTCCTCAGCCCGCGTACGCGGCCTGCAGGTCGGCGATCACGATCTTCTGCATCTTCGGCATGGCCTGCAGCACGCGATCCGCCCTGGCGCGATCGCGGTCGCCCAGCATCTCGCCGAGCGTGCGCGGGATCACCTGCCATGACAGCCCGAACTGATCCTTGATCCAGCCGCATTGCCGCTCGGCGCCGCCGGCGCCGAGCTTGTCCCGGTAGTAGTCGACCTCGGCCTGGTCGTCGCAGGCGACGAACAGCGAGATCGCCTCGTTGAACTTGTGGTCGAACCGGAGGAAGGGCGTGACGGTTGCCATGGGGCTGCTCCTAGCGTTTCTTCTTCGGTCTCGGAGTTTGCGGGGTCTGCAGCTCCTCGAGCAGTGCGTCGAGGCGCTCGAAATTCGCGTCCCACATCTGGCGGTAACGTTCGAGCCACGCATGCACGGCTTCGAGCGGTTTGGCTTCGAGCCGGCACGGCCGCCGCTGCGCATCGCGTCCACGCGAGATCAGGCCGGCGCGCTCGAGGATCTTCAGGTGCTTCGAGACCGCCGGCTGGCTCATGTCGAAGGGCTCCGCGAGCTCCGTGACCGAAGCGTCGCCACGCGCGAGTCTCGCGAGAATCGCCCGGCGCGTGGGGTCGGCCAGCGCCAGGAACGTCGCGTCGAGGCGGTCGGACGTCTTCATGCATAACCTCGTAGTTAGATAACTAGATGGTTATGTACTGGCGGTCGGGTGTCAAGTTTCTGGGATCGCCTCCGCAAGACCGGTAAGCTGGCGGCCGGGCAGGATCAACGGGCTTCGCGCATGAACGACCAGACCTCGACCACCGCCCGCGCCCTGGCCGCGGCAGGCGACGCGGACTCCGCGCGCGACGTCGGCGCGCTGGACAATGCGGCCCGCGCCGTCGACAGGAAGCTCGCCGCGAGCCGCAGGGGCCTCGTCGAGCGATTGATCTACGGGCCGCGACCGGGCACGGCGGAGCTCGCGGCCGGCGCCGGGCTGGCGCGCGCCGTGGCGGGAACGGAGCGCGCCGTGGTCGACGCGGCGCTCGGCAGCCTCGCCCGCGGCGAGGCGTTCACGGCCAGCGGCCGTCTGTCTGCCGAGCTGCGCAAGGCCGTCGCCGCGGAGCGCGCGTTTGGCTACACCGTGCCGGTCGAGTTCGGCGGCGCGGGTGCATCGTACGGCGGCCTCGCAGCCGTGGAGGAGGCGCTGGCGTCGAACGGCCTGGGGCCCCTCGCGGTCGAGATCTCCGGGCAGCTGACGATCGGTGCCGGTTCCCTGCTGGCCTACGGGGACGCCGGGCAGCGGCACACGTTTCTGCCGCTCGTGGCCGAAGGGCGCCCGATGGCGTTCGGGCTCACCGAGGTCGGCACGGGCGTCAACGCGAAGAAGATCCAGGCGTATGTCGAGGAGCAGCCGGACGGCAGCTACCGGCTGTTCGCCGAGGGCGCCGCGAACAAGTTATGGATCACGAACGCCGTGCACGGCGGGTTGATCGGCATCGTCGCGCGCATCGGCCGCACCGGCCCGGCCATCGGCCTGTTCGTGCTCGAGCTGCCGGCCGAGGACGTGGACGCCGCGTCCGGCCGCGACTTCGAATTCCGCTGTGAGCCTTCGGGTGTCGCCGCGTTCCTCGCGAACGCGAACTCGCGTCTGCACTTCCGCAATTTCCCGGTGCCGCGGGCGAACCGCATTCCGGCGGACGGAGTGGAAGTGCTCTTCTATTGCCTGCGCATGGGGCGCTGCATGCTGGCGGCGATGGCCGCCGGCTATCAGCGCATGCTGGCGTGCGACGCGAGTCACTACGCAGGGGAGCGCCTCGGCGTGGGCGGGCCTGTGCTTCGCCACGAAGTGCCGCGGCTGAACCTGGGCAGGATCCTGGGCGGCGCCCTGCAGGCCCACGCGCTGGCGTATTTGTCCCTGCGGCAGGATGCCGACGGTGTCGACCTGGCCGGCTTGCGGGATCTCACGAAGTCGGCCGCCGCCGGGGCGGGCGTCGAGTCGATGATCGCGGCCGAGCACGTGCTCGGCGGCCGCAGCTTCCACGCCGGCAGTCGCGTGAACGAAGCGCGCGTGAATCTGCATCTCTTCGGTGTGGTCGAGGGCGAGGACGACCTGATCCTGATGGGCATGGTTCGCGACATCACGCAGCGCTTCGTCGAGAAGTACCTCGGCGCGTTGCTCCGCGTGATCGAGTCGGCCAATGTGGGTCGTGATGGCGGGAAGCTGCCGGACGCCCAGCGCATCCTGCGCATGAGCCCGGCGACGCTGGCGCGCTACCCGCTGCGTGCCGCGGCTGCGATCGCGCGTCTCCTGGCCGCGCCGAAGTTCTGGCGGCTCGGTGGCTGGGTGCTCGGCAACGCCGGGCTCGACCTGCTGTGCCTGCCGCAGCGACTCGTGCCGGCCGGCTGGCTGCCGCGCTACCGCGCGCTGCCGCCGGCGCTCAGGAGCCACGCACGCTATGCAGAGCGCAAGCTGCGCATGCTGCGGTGGAGCTATCTCGGCATCAGCGCCTTCTTCCAGCTCGAGCTCACCCGGGCGCAGATCCCGTTGCAGCGATTCGGCAAGTGCGTCGAGCATCTCGTGTCGATGCTCGTCGTGTGCCACCACGCGGCGCTCGGGGATGCGAGCATGCAGCGCGTGGCCGCGCTGCAGGCTGAGCTGCTCAGGGACAAGTACCGGGCGATTCGTATCCTGTCGGGACTGTCGGCGCTGCAACGCACTCGTCGCGCCGTCGCTGCAATCGGTGCCGACATCGAGGCGGCGCGCTGCTCGATGATCGCCGGCATCGAGCCGCAGCGCTTCGGGCACGACTGGAATGCCGGCGACGCGCCCCCGCGGTAGCGCCGTCAGCGCGGCGTGCCGAAGGATTGGGCCCAGTAGATGCCGGGATTGCCGCCGGGCACGAGCGCGAACGCGACGCCCATCTCCGTGAAGCCCGGCGCCATGATGTTCGCGCAGTGCCCCGGGCTCTCGAGCCAGGCGGCCACGACGGCGTCCGCGTCGCGCTGCCCGGACGCGACGTTCTCGCCGGTCGCGCGCCACCGATAGCCGGCGCGCGAGACGCGCTCGTCCGGCGTGCTGCCGTCCGAGCCGCGGTGGTCGAGCGTTGCGTGCGCCGCCATGTCGCGTGCGTGCGCCGTCGCCGCGTTGGTCAGGATCGCGGACGCCTTGACCGGCGGTGCCGGCTCGAAGCGCTGGCGCCCGCATCTGCGGGCCGTCGACCGCGCGGCGTTCACGAGCGCGAGCACGCGCGCCGCCTGCGCGCCCGGATCGAGAACCGGCGCCTTCGGTTGCGGCGCCGCGAACACCAGCCACGTCTCGTTGCCGCGCTGGAAGGCGCCGACTTCCGTGTAGCGCGGATCGCCGATCTCGGCACAGGCGCGGGCCATGAGCTCGCGGCGCAGCTCGCCGTCGTTCGCCGGGCCCTTGAGATGGAGCGCGCCCGAGCGAGCCGCGGCGTAGCCGGTGCCCTCCACCGCAGGCTGCAGCTTCGTGCCGCGTGCCATGGCGCGCGCCGCGTCGTTCAGAAGCGTGCTCGTCTTCAGGGCCGGCGCCCCGACGATGCGCCCGCAGCCCTGCGTCCGCAGCGAGTTCAGCAGCGCCGGCACGTCGGCGCGCGTGGGCATCGCCGGCGCCAGCAGGGCGAGCCCGGCCAGCAGCGCCGCGATGACGGCGCGGGCTTCGCTTCGCCGGCTCATGCGAGCGACCGGGCGCGTAGCTGACCGCAACC
>DASZSB010000203.1:0-3626 GCA_035548835.1 Gammaproteobacteria bacterium
TGGTACGACCCGTGGTTCTATCCCTATCCGTACGCGTATGCGTACCCTCCGTATGTGAGCAGGACTCCTGCTCGCGACGAGGAGGTGACCGACAGGCTGTTCGCGTATCCGACGCAGGGGCAGAGCGCCGAGCAGACCGCGCAGGACCGCAAGGAGTGCAACGACTGGGCGGTCGGTCAGAGCGGCATCGACCCCGCGACGGCGAAGCGGCGCGCCAAGGTGCAGCACATGGACGAATACAACCGTGCGTTCACGGCGTGCATGGAAGGGCGCAACTACACGGTCAAGTAGTCCGGGGCGGTGGCCGGGGCCGAACGGGGCCCGGCGCCGCCGTCTGCCGCGCGTGGGCTCAGGTGGCGGCCGCGACGCGCCGAATGACTTCGAGCGCGGGCTCGAACACGCTCGCCTCGCGCTCGAGCGGGTAGACCACGTAGGCCGGCAGCTCGAACGTCGGCGCGCCCGGCAGTGCGGTCAGCCGCCCCGCCGCGAGCTCGGCGGCGATGAGCCGCCGCGGGAAGTAGCCGGCCCCGCCGTGCGCCAGGATGTGCTGCAGTCCGAGCCATCCCACGTTCGTGCTGAGCGCCGGTCCCGTGAATTCCGGAAATGCGGTGTTGTGCCGCGCGAAGAACTCGGGACCCCAGTCGATGTAGACGTAGTTCGGGCCCGGCTCGCCGCGACCGGTGGCGTCGCCGGGGTCCGTCGACACGAGCACGAGCTCCTCGCGCGCCACGAGCTCGACATTCAGCCCGGGCCGGCTCTGCGGCGTGTACATCACGCCGATGTCGAGGCGACCCTCGACGAGCCCGAGCATCAGCTCCTCCTCGAAGCCGATCTCGGCCCGCACCGCGACGTCGGGCACGACGGCACGCAGCTGCACGAGCGCGTGCGAGATCAGCCGCTCCCAGATGCCGATGCGTGCCCCGATCGTCAGCGAGGCGCGGAAGCCGCGGGGTACGCCGACGTCCTGGCGCGCCTGCGCGACGACGCGCAGCAGTGTCGTCGCGTGCTTCTGGAACTGTCGTCCGGCATTCGTGAGGACCGTGCCCGCCTTGTTGCGGACGAACAGCTGGCAGCCGAGCTGCTCCTCGAGCGACTGGATGCGCGCGCTGACCGTCGACTGCGTGACGTACAGCCGCTCGGCGGCCTTGACGAAGCTGCCGGCCGCGACGACGGCCAGGAACGTGCGGGCGAGCTCGGTATCCATCGGTAGGGCGCGGATTATCTGCCGAAATCATCGAAACGATCGATGCATGGCAGCCTAGGCGGCGCGATGCCGTGGGTCAACGGGCCGTGAGCTCGATACGCCCTTGCTCGGTCAGGATCACGTCGAGCGGAATGTCGTGCGGTTGCGGCAGGATCGTCGGCAGCCGGCCGAGCTCGTAGCCGACGCCGATCAGGAACGGGCGCCGTGCGAATGCTGCGAGCGTGCGGTCGTAGTAGCCGCCGCCGTAGCCCAGCCGGTAGCCGGCCGCATCGAAGCCCACGAGCGGCACCAGCAGAACCTCGGGCTCGACCAGCACGCGCTCGGCGGGGTAGGGAATGTTCCAGACGCCGCGGTTGCAGAGCTCGGTGCGCGCGGTCCAGCGCCAGAACTCGAGCGGCTTCTGCTTCTCGACGATCACGGGCAGCGCCGCGGCCGCGAGCTCCGGCAGCACGCTGCGCACGAACGATACGAGGTCGAGCTCGCTCTTCATGGGCCAGTAGAAGCCGAGCCGCTTGCCGGCGAACCACTCCGGTGATGCGCGCAGCGCCGACGTCACGGTGAACGCGGTGCGCGTGCGCACACCGCGCGGCAGCGCGCGGCGCTCGTCGATCAGCCGCGCGCGCGTTGCCTTGCGCCACTCGCGGACCGCCGGCCAGTCGTCCGGCGCCGGCAGGGCCGTGTCCTCGCTCACGCGGCTATGCGCGCGCCGAGCGTGCCGCCGGCGTTGCCGCGGTCGCCGCGGCGAGGCGCGCGTTGGCCCAATCCCAGTTCAGAAGGTGGTCCACGACGGCCGCGACGTAGGCCGCGCGCTGGTTGCGGTAGTCGAGGTAGTACGCGTGCTCCCACACGTCGATCACGAGCAGCGGCACGTTCGGCGCGGGCGGCAGCTCGGCGTTGCCCGTGGTCGTGACGGCGGGCCGGCCGTCGGCCACGACGAGCCAGGCCCAGCCGCTGCCGAAATGCGCGGTGGCCGCAGCGCGAAGATCCGCCGCCAGACGGTCGTAGCCGCCGGGCTGACGGTCGATCAGCGCACCGATGGCGCCGCCGGGTCGGCCGCCGCCGTGCGGGCGCATCGATTGCCAGTAGAACCAATGGTTCCAGGCTTGCGCCGCCATGTTGAACAGCGGCGTGTGCTTCCGCTCGCGGGCGTCGGCCACGGCGTCTTCGAGCGACTTGAACGTGACGCCGAGGTCCTTCGCGATCGCATTCACGCGCTCGACGTAGCCGGCTTCGTGGCGTCCATGGTGCAGGTCCACGGTGGCGGCGCTGATGTGCGGCTCCAGCGCGTCGCGCGCGTAGGGCAGGGGGGTGAGTTCGATCGGCATGGGGTGCTCCTGCGGTGCCGGGGGAGCAGGTCAACGTACGCGGCGGCGCACGGGCCGGCAAACGAAAAAATTCGGCGGTCGCTATCGGTAGCGCCGATGGAACGGCGGGCCCCGGAGCTCAATCACCGGTCTTGCCGGTGTCGACGGGCGGCATGGCGCGCTCGGGCACGGCGGGGCTCGGGGGATCGGCGCGTTGCAGACCGAGCTCGGCCGCGAACTCGTGCATCGAGCACGGCGGTGACGCGAATTCCACATCCACGTCCACTGCCGCGGGCGGCGGTGGCCCACGTTTCGTGTGCTCGTCGGTCATCGCGATGCCTCCCTCGTCGTCCTTCCGCGAACAGCGTAGCCGAACATCGATCGGCGCTGTCGATGGCGCGCAACGAAATGATTCGTTTGTCGGCCGCGCGCCGCGTTCGCATACTGCGCGCCCCTTCACTCTGAGCGCGGAGCTCGCCGTGTCGGCCGTTGCCAAGGAGACCCCAGCGCCGCCCGTGCGCGGCGAAGCGCTGACTGCGCTCACGACGCTCGCGCAGTCCATGAGCCGCGAGCAGCTCTGGTGGTCCAGCGGCTACTTCGCAGGGCTCGCGGCCGCGCATGCGCCCCCCGCGCTGGCCGTGGTGCCCGCGGCGAAGCCCGAGCCGGAGCAGTGGCTCGTGCTCTACGCGACCGAGACCGGCAACGCGCGCCGTGTCGCGCAGCGGCTCGACGCGGCGCTGCGCGAGGCCGGCATCGCGAGCACGCTGGCCGACCTGCGCGACTACGATCCCAAGGCCCTGCGGCGCGCGCGCAACGTGACGTTCGTGGTGGCCACTCACGGCCTCGGCGACGCGCCGGAAGGCACCGAGTCCTTCTTCGCCTACTGGCACGGTGCGCGGGCGCCGCGGCTCGAAGGCCTGCGTTACGCCGTGCTGGCGCTCGGCGATTCGAGCTACGAGGACTACTGCGCCGTGGGCAAGGCGCTCGACGCACGGCTCGAGGCGCTCGGCGCGCAACGCCTGCTCGCCCGCGTCGACTGCGACGTGGACTACGAGGCGCCGGCCGAAGCCTGGCACGCCGGCGTCGTCCGGCAGGTAGCGGCCGCCGAGACACCGGCG
>DASZSB010000204.1:0-6613 GCA_035548835.1 Gammaproteobacteria bacterium
CGCCGCGGCCGCGCCAGGGCCGGCCACGCCTGCCGCATCCGCGGGCGCCGCCGCCCAGGCGGGCGCGCCCAAGGCCGTGGACAGACTGGATCTGGGAACCACGTCAATAACGGGTAACCAGGAATTGCCTAAGGTGTTGTACATCGTGCCGTGGAAGAAATCGGATCTGGGCGACCTCGTGGGCCGCCCGGTCAACACGCTGCTCGATGAAGTATTGGCGCCGGTCGATCCGGCGGTTTTCGAGCGGCATCTGAGCTATTACGACTCCCTGTACGGGGAGCGAAAGAAAGAGGAGTGAGGAGAGATGGAGGTCTATAACGTCGTCGTCGGCTTCTTCAAGAACGGCGGGGTCTTCATGATCCCCATCGTCGTGATTCTCGCCCTCGGCGCTGCGATTGCTCTCGAACGCTGGATCTTCCTGACCATCACGACGGCCAAGAACAAGGCGTTGTGGAACGCGGTCACGCCCTACCTCAAGGCCGGCAACTTCGCCGGTGCGATGCAGGTGACCAGCAAGTCCGAGGCCGTGATCGGTCAGATCATGACGTACGGTCTGAACCGGGTCCGCTCGGCGCGCCGCCGCGAGGACATCGAGCAGGCCATGGAAGAGAGCCTCATGGAAGTGCTGCCGCGGCTCGAGAAGCGCACGCATTACCTCGCGACGTTCGCGAACATGGCGACGCTGATGGGCCTGCTCGGCACGATCATCGGCCTGATCCACGCGTTCACCGCGGTGTCGAACGCCAATCCGGCCGAGAAGGCCGAGCTGCTGTCCGCGAGCATCTCGATCGGCATGAACTGCACGGCGTTCGGCCTCATGGTCGCGATTCCGCTCGTGCTGATCCATTCGCTGCTGCAGACCAAGACGACGGAAATCATCGACAGCCTCGAGATGGCGTCGGTGAAATTCCTCAACGCGATCACGGAACGCGCGCAGGAAGGCAGGGCGGCCGAGGCCGCCGCCGCCGCGGGCCCGGGTCAGCCGGCGCCGCGTCGCGCCTGATCCGGCCGCACCACCGCAGCACGCGAGCGAGGTCGTTCGATGCAAGTCATAGGCCGTAGCGCGCGCATGGCGCGGTTCCACAAGCGGCACGAAGCCGCCGAGATCAACCTGACCTCGATGATCGACTTCCTGACGATCCTCGTGTTCTTCCTGCTCGTGCACGGCGGCTTCGTGCGGCTCGCGATCCTCGAGCTGAACCTGCCGACCGCGCAGTCCACTCCGACGGAGGAGCCGCCGCAATTCCAGCTCGAGGTCACGGTGCGCCAGAACGGCATCGAGGTCGGCGACCGCACGCAAGGTCTGCTGAACAGGTTCGCCAAGGAGGGCGACAAGTATCCGTTCGACAAGCTGAGCGCGTACCTGGCCGAGGTGAAGCAGCAATTCCCGCAGAAAACCGACGCGACGCTGCTGCTCGAGCCGGACATTCCGTACGACGTGCTCGTCGCCGTCATGGATCACGTGCGACTCTCCGAGCGCCCGGCGACCGGACCGCGCACGGAGCTGTTCCCCCAGATCTCGATCGGCGACGCGCCGGTGCTGAACTAGGACGCAAGCCATGCGATTCATGGGCAGAGCCGCGCGTATGGCGCGACACCACAAGCGCCACAAGGGCGAGGGCGGCATCAACCTCGTGTCGATGATCGACATGCTGACCGTGCTCGTGTTCTTCCTGCTCGTCTACTCGACGGAGCAGGTCGAGGTGCTGCCGAGCTCGAAGGACGTGAAGCTGCCGGAGTCGATCGCCGAGACGCACTCGCGCCCCGCGGCCGTCGTGATCATCACGGGCCAAGAGATCATGATGGAAGGTCACAGTCTCGGTAAGATCACGGATATCCTCGCGCGCAAGGATCTGATCATCCCGGAGCTGAAGGCGGCGCTGGAAACCCAGGCCGAGCGCGTGCTGCAGGCGGCGCCGGCCTCGGAAGAAGAGAAGATCAAGAGTCGCGAAGTGACTATCATGGCCGACAAGCAGATTCCGTATCAGCTGCTGAAGCGTGTCATGGCGACATCGACGGCGGCGGATTATGGTCAATTGTCGCTGGCCGTTCTGCAGAAAACCTCCGACGCACAGGTCGCGACGCTGGCGCGGAATTAGGAAACGATCATGGCGAACGCCGCAGCCGTGCTCTACAGAATCTACGACCTGCCCTGGTCGACGGGCGTAGACGATGACCGCAAGTTCAAGCAGCTCGCGCGCGGCTCGCTCGTGGCGGCCGTCGTGCTTGCGTTCCTGCTCTGGCTGCTGCCGCAGCCGAAGATCGATCCGCAGCACGTGCCCGAGGTTCCGCGAACGCTCGTCAAGCTGGTGCTCGAGCGTCAGCAGCCGCCTCCGCCGCCCCCGCAACCCGTGGTGCGCGACGAGCCGAAGCCGGAGAAGCCGGTGGAGGAGCGCAAGATCGAGCCGCCGAAGCCGAAGCCGGAGCCCGTCGTGAAGCCCGAGCCCAAACCCGTCGACACGACCGCGCAGGCGCGCGAGCGTGCGAAGGTCGCGGGCTTGCTGCCGCTGACGAACGCACTGCAGTCCCTGCGCGACAACAAGGCTACCGAGCACCTCGACAAGGCCGACGTCGTCGGCGCGGTCAATGGCAGCGCTCCGTTCTCGGAGCGTTCGCTGATCACGTCGAAGGTCGGCACGGCGAGCGGCGGCATCAACACCGCGGCGTTGAGCCGCAACACCGGTGGCTCGGGTCTCGCTGCCCGCAATACGACGCAGGTCGAGAGCCCGGTCGAGGCCGTGGCCATGGCCGGCGGCGCCGCACAGCGCAGCGGCGACAGCAACAAGGCGTCGCGCAGCCGCGAAGAGATCGAGCGCGTGTTCGACGCGAACAAGGGCCGCATCTTCACTCTGTACAACAGGGCGCTGCGCGAGAATCCGGCGCTGCAGGGCAAGGTCGTGCTGAAGCTCACGATTACTCCGGACGGCCGCGTGCAGAGTTGCGAGGTGGTGTCCTCCGAGCTGCACGATCCGGAGCTCGAGAAGGGACTCGTGCAGCGCGTGCTGCAGTTCCAGTTCGAGCCGCGGGACGTCGAGACCATCACGACGACGAAGCCGATCGACTTCTTCCCGGCCTGACGCCGGCTGGCCAACGTTCCGGGCCGCCCGCTATAGTGGGGGCGCCCGGGACCCTCGGCGCCAGCTGGCAACGTGTGCGACCCCGGTCGAAAGGGGGAACGCACATGCAGACCACCGGCGCGCCGGCCGCGACTCTGAATCTCACCGAGTTCATGGACCTCTGCCGGATCGGGCCGCTGCAGATCCGCGTGTTCGCACTCTGTCTCGCGTCGCTGATCATGGACGGCTTCGACGTGCAGGCCATGGGCTACGTCGCACCGGCGATGTTCGCGGAGTGGAACGTGCCGGCGCCGACGCTGGGGCCGCTGCTGTCGATCGGCCATCTCGGCGTGATGATCGGCGCGCTGGTGTTCAGCATGCTGGCGGACAAGATCGGCAGGCGCCCCGTGCTCGTGTTCGCGACGCTGTTCTTCGCGGTCATGACCATCGCCACGGCGTTCGCCGCGAACGTGCAACAGATGCTGTGGTTGCGGTTCGTTGCGGGTCTCGGCCTGGGCTGCATCATCCCGAATGCGACCGCGCTCGTCGGCGAGTTCAGCCCGAAGCGCACGCGCGTGGCCTGGGTCATGTGCATCACGATGGGGTTCACGCTCGGCGCGGCCATCGGCGGCTTCGTCGCGAACGAGCTGATCCCGCTGTTCGGCTGGCGCTCGGTGTTCGTGTTCGGCGGCGTCGTGCCGTTGATCGTGGCGATCGGCATGTTCTTCGGATTGCCGGAGTCGCTGCAATTCCTCGCGGTGCGCAAGCAGAGGTTCGACCAGCTGGCCCGCTGGCTCAGGCAGCTCGACCCGTCGCTGAACATCGACGCTGCGACGGAGTTCGTCGCGAGCGAGACCAGCAAGGGCGGCGTGCCATTCTGGCATCTCTTCCGCGAGGGACGCGCCCTGGTGACAGCGCTGTTCTGGGTTGTGAATTTCACGAACATCCTGGTGCTCTACTCGCTGTCGGGTTGGCTGCCAACCGTGTTCCAGCGCTTCATGGGCTACGACCAGAGCACGGCCATCCTGCTCGGCACGACGGTTCAGATCGGCGGCACGATCGGCGCCTTCGGTCTCGCGTGGCTCATCATCCGGGCCGGGTTCATTCCGATGCTCACGCTGTCGTTCGTCGTCGCCACCGTCAGCGTCGCCCTGATCGGGCAGCCGGGGCTGTCGCTGCCCGTGCTGTACGCGATCGTGTTCATCGCCGGCTGGTGCGTCGTCGGCGCGCAGCCCGGGCTGAACGCGCTGTCGGCGAGCTACTACCCGACCTATCTGCGGTCGACGGGTGTCGGCGCGGGCCTCGGCGTCGGGCGGCTGGGCGCGATCCTGGGCCCCTCGCTGGCCGCGCTGCTCGTGGCGCAGCAGTGGAGCCCGCAGCAGCTCCTGTGGGCGGCCGCTCTGCCGGCGCTCGTGTCGACACTGGTACTGGTTGCGCTCTGGTTCGTAATCGGGCCTTCGGTGAAGCCGACGGGCGCCGAGCCCGAGGCCGTGCCGCTGCCCCACTGACCCTCCCCGTGCGTAAGGCCTTCCCATGACGGCAACCGAGCTGCTCGAGCTCGAAGACTTCGCGCTCGATCTCGCGCACACCGCGGGCGGCATCGCGAAAGCGCACTTCCGTCGGCCGATCACCGTCGAGAACAAGGGTGGCTCGGTGTTCGATCCCGTGACGAACGCCGATCGGGCGATCGAGCGCGTGCTGCGCGCCGCGATCGTGGATCGCTACCCCGAGCACGGCATCGTCGCCGAGGAGGAGGGCGAGCGGCCGGGCCGCGGCGAGTACACGTGGTACATCGATCCCATCGACGGCACGCGCGCGTTCATGACCGGCTCGCCGCTGTGGGGCACGCTCATCGGGCTCACGCACGGAACGCGGCCGCTGTTCGGGGTGCTCGTGCAGCCGGTGCTCGAGGAGGTCTTCTTCGGCGGACCGAGCGGCAGCTGGCTCATCAAACCCGATGGCCGCGACCGATTGCGCGCACGCCGCTGTGTCGCGCTGGACGCCGCCGTGCTCACGTGCACGCATCCCGGGATGTTCGCGGGGCCACGGCTCGCGGCGTTCGACGCGCTGGCCGGCCGCTGTCTGCTGCACCGGTTCGGCGGCGATTGCTACAACTACGCCATGCTGGCCGGTGGCTTCGTCGATCTCGTCGTGGAGGATCAGCTGAAGCCGTTCGACATCGTGCCGCTGCTGCCGATTCTCGAGGGGGCCGGGTGCGTGGTCACGGATTGGCGCGGTCAGAAGCCCATGAACGGCGGCACCGTGGTTGCGGCCGCCACGCCGGAGCTGCACGCCGCGGCGCTCGCAGTGCTGCAGCCCGCCGAAATGTGATCGGGCTAACGGCGTCCCGCCGATCTTCGTGGCAGTGTTGCACTCGAGCGAGCCACCTGCCGCGTTTGACAGAAGATGGGCCACCCCGCCGACAAAGAGACCCGTGCTCCAGAGCAGCCGCCGGTCGATGACGGCCGCCCCGGTCGTATCGTCGTCGACAGCCGGGGGCACAACGTCTGGCGCTGGGCGCGTGCCGCGCTCGACAGCACGTCGATCCTGCTGAAGCGGCTGGAAAACAAGGATCTCGCCCTCGAGCCGACGCAGAAGGTGCCCGTCGTGCCCGGCATCGACCCCCGGACACCGCCGAAAGGGCAGGCCGCGAAGCCGGCCGCTCCCGCAAGGCCGGGGCCGAAAGCCGGGGGTCCTTCGCCGCAGAGGGACGCAAGACGCCCTGATCCGATGCGCGGCCAGGTCCGCCGCGATACCGGCGGCGGTTTCGATCCCTACAACTCCCGTTGAGCGGCCGCCTGTCGGCCTTCTGCTATAGTCGCGCCGCCCGCGGGTAGCGGGCGCCGTTTACCGCCGGATCGCCCATGGTCAAGCTCGTCGTGACCGACAAGGCAGGACGCGAGGTCGCGATCGACGCCCGCGCCGGTCTGTCCGTCATGGAAAACATCCGCACGCTGCCGAACAGCGTCGAGGCCATCTGCGGCGGCATGTGCGCGTGCGCGACCTGCCATGTCTACGTCGATCCCGACTGGATCGCCAGGCTGCCGCGGCGCAGCTACGAAGAGCAGGTCATGCTGCAGGACCACGCCACCTTCGATCCCGAGCGCTCGAGACTGTCCTGTCAGATCGTCGTGCGCGACGCGTTCGAGGGCTTGCGCGTGACGGTAGCCCCCGACGAGCCCTGACGCGGGGCGGCATACCCGCGCCCCGGATTGGCTCGCCCGCAAGCGCGTTCGAGAGGCTGCCCCATTTGCGTGCGATTTGCGCACCGCCATGGTGCGTGCGCAGCCCCGCCCGCGTCCGGGCTTCGTAGCTAACCCACTGTTTTTAAAACGTTCATGGCGCTGGCACGGATGCTGCAAAGTCGCGGCCGTCCGAAACCAATACTGCGCAAGGAGATTAGCGCCCATGACGATCAAGACAATGAAGACCCTGGTTCCCGCGCTCGTGCTCTCGGCCGCCGCCGCGGTTCCTGCCACCTCGATGGCCGGTACGGCCACCGCCAACATCGGCTGGAACAGCGATTACATCTTCCGCGGCATCTTCCAGAACTCGTC
>DASZSB010000205.1:0-24972 GCA_035548835.1 Gammaproteobacteria bacterium
GTGTACTCGAGCAGCTGCAGATCCGGCCGGGCCTGCAGCGTGGCGGTGATCTTGATGGGCTCGGAGTACACCTTCGGATCGGTGACCACGAGCTCGTTGACGAGGAACTTCTGTTTCTCGCCCTTGACCACGCGCTCCTCGAGGTGCAGTCGCTCCACGACGTGTGCATCGGACGACGTCGCCATGCGCGTCATGTAGGGGTACGGCTTCAGGTCCGACGTCTCGACCACCAGCGTATCGCCCTCCCAGTGCGCCACCGAGTGGCCCATTGCGGACGGCAGCACCGGCTTCGGCGGGTTGTGGTCGGCCATGTAGATCTTGCGATACATGCCGTAGCCTTCCCAGTAGATCGTGACGTCCTGCGGCCGTTGCTGGATCTCCACCGTGAACGGCGCGCCCCACACCGCGCGGGGCATGCCGGGCCAGATGCAGTAGCGGCCGGGGTCGTCGTCGAGCGTGAAGTGCTTTTCGTACTCCGTGGCCAGCGCCTTGGCCGCCGGCGTATACGGCAGCTGCTTGGGCGTCTGGCTGCGACCACCGCCCGGGAAGTACAGGCCGCTGAAGTCGGGATGCGCCGCGGCGCGCGCGGACTGGCCGGCTGCGATGTGCGGCGCGAACGCGAACGACGTGATGGCGGTTGCGGCGAAGATGCCGGCGACGGACTTGATCATTGCGCCCCCTGCGAACGACTGGCCGCTATCGTACCGCCGGGTGCGGGGCGCAGAAAGGGCACGGACGGCCGGCCGCCGCTCAATGCTTCGGCAGCGTGAACACCCAGATCGCGGCGCCCTTGTCGGGCGGGCTCTGCATCTCCGGCACCAGCGCGGCGTAGCTCGCCGCGTGGAAGCCGCCCTGACCGACGACGACGGCGACGTACTGCTGGCCGTCGAGGCTGTAGGTCATCGGGCTCGAGCTCGAAACGTCGTTCAGGCGCTGTTCCCACAGCTGCCGGCCATTGCCGCTGTCGTACGCGCGCAGGTAGCGATCGAGCGAGCCCGCGAACACCACGCCGCCGGCCGTAGCCAGCACGCCCGACGTTTGCGGGGCGCGCTGCCGCGTCTGCCACAGGATCTGCCGTTTGCCCACGTGGATCGCCTCGAGCCGACCATACTTGCCGTCGCTGCCCGGCAGCGGCCGGATGCCCCAGTTCATGCCGGAGGAGAGGCCGCCGCCGCCACCGCCGCCCGGTACCGGGAACATGTCCATGCACGCTTCGTTCAGCGGCACGATCAGGATCTCTCTCTCGGCGTCGTAGGACGCGGGCTGGAAGTTCTTCGCGCCTGCGCCGTGCGGGCACACGAACTTCAGCTTGCCGTCGCCCGGCACGACCTCCGGGTTGATCGTCTTCGCGCCGGTCTCCGGGTTGATGGCGGTCACGATGTTCTGCAGACCGAGGTCGTGCGCCCACACGAACTGGCCGGTGGCCGCGTCGATGGCCTCGTAGATGCCGATCTTGCCGGAGGACAGCGCCACCGTGCGCGGGCCGGTCAGCGACGGCAGCTTCACGAGCTGCGTCTCGAACGACCAGTCGAGATCCCACTGATCGTTCGGCAGGTGCTGGAACGCCCACGCGAGCCGGCCGGTCTTCGGGTCGATCGCGAGCGTCGAGTCCGTGTACAGCGCGTCGTTGCTGACGCCCGAGTGCTTCTCGATCAGCGGACCGGTGTCGTACGTGTTGCCGGTGCCGAAGAAGGCGAGGCCGAGATCGGGATCGTAGCTGCCCGTGTTCCACACGGAAGCGCCGCTGCGCCGCTCGACCGGCACGCCGTTCCAGCTGTCGCCACCTGGCGTGCCCGGCTGCGCGATCGTGTGCACGCGCCATTCGACGGCGCCCGTCTCCGCGTTCAGGCCGACGATCTGCGGCCCGCCGAGCGCCGCGCCGACGCCGGTGCCCGTGGTGCCGATCATGATCTTGCCGGCGGCCGCGAGGGGCCCGGCCGAGATGCTCTCGCGGCGGGTGAAGTCGGCGATCTTCGTGTTCCACACGAGCTTGCCGGTGCGGGCGTCGAGCGCGATGACGTGCGCGTCCGACGTGCCCATGATCACGTTGTTGCCGTACAGCGCGATACCGCGCTTGTGGTTCGGCCGCGCGCCGGATTCGAGCACGTGCGTGTAGTGCCAGAGCAAGTCGCCCGTGCGCGCGTCGAGCGCCTGGAGCTGGTCGCCGAAGCCGAACGCGAACAGCACGCCGTCGTGCATCAGCGGCACCGACTCGTTCGAGCCCGGCGGCAGGGACCAGGTCCAGGCGACGCGCAGCTGCCCGACGTTGCGTCGATCGATCTGCTTCAGGGGGCTGAAGCCGTGCGTGTCGTACGTGCGCCGCCACGCGAGCCATTCGGCGGCCGGCGGATTGCGCAGCTGCTCGTCGGTGACCGGCGTGTAGTGCTCGAGCACGCTCGGTCTGTCGACGGGCGGCTTGGCGAGGTAGGGCGAGAACGCCATGAAGCTGAAGCCGCCCGCCGGAATCCACATGCGTGCAAGTGCGCTCATGTCGGCCGGCAGCTCGCGCTCGCCGGGCACGATGTCGTTCTGCTGCAGGATGTAGGCCATGATGTCGGCGTACGCCGCGGGCTGTAGCGCGCCCGGCGACGGTTGCGGCATGCGCGTGCGCATGACCTTGAACAGCTCGTCGGCCGTCTTGCCGCCGTATTTCGCGATGAACTCCGGTCCGCGCAGCGGTGGACCGAGCGGGCCATCGTTGAGGTTCGCGCCGTGGCACGGCAGGCAGTCGGGTTCGTAAGCGGTCTTGCCGCGCCCGGCCTGCGTGGCCGTATAGGTCAGGGCAACTTCCTGGGCCGCGGACGTTTGCGCGCCGAGCAGTGCGCCCGTGGCCAGCAGGGCCGCGAAGCATCCGTGTCTCGATGGCGTGCGAATCATGCGGCGCCCGGGGCTATTTCTTCAGGCGGTAGCCGGTCGTCAGGAGCCACCACGTGGTGGCGAGGCAGATCGCGAGGAACGCCCCCGTCATCGCGAAGCTCACGCCGACGTGGACGTCCGCGATCTCGTAGAAGCTCCAGCGGAAGCCGCTCACGAGATACACGACCGGGTTGAACAGCGTGACCGTCTGCCACACGGGCGGCAGCATGTTGATCGAGTAGAAGCTGCCGCCGAGGAACGTCAGCGGCGTGATCACGAGCAGTGGGACAACCTGCAGCTTCTCCCAGCTGTCGGCCCAGAGGCCGATGATGAAGCCGAACAGGCTGAACGTGACCGCCGTCGCCACGAGGCAGGCCAGCATCCAGAAGGGATGCGCGATCGTCAGCGGCACGAACAGCGACGCCGTGCCGAGGATGATGAATCCCAGGATCACCGATTTCGTGGCGGCGGCGCCCACGTAGCCGAGCATGACCTCGGCCGCGGAGACGGGCGCGGACAGCACCTCGTAGATCGTGCCCGTGAAGCGCGGAAAATAGATGCCAAACGAGGCGTTGCCGATGCTTTCGGTCAGCAGCGAGAGCATCAGCAGACCCGGCACGATGAACGCGCCGTAGCTCGTGCCTTCCACCGTCGTGATGCGCGAGCCGATGGCCGAGCCGAAGACCACGAAGTAGAGCGAAGTGGAGAGCACCGGCGCTACGATGCTCTGCACGACCGTGCGCCACATGCGGGCCATTTCGAAGTGATAGATCGCGCGGACGGCGTACCAGTTCATGCGGAGCGCTTCACGAGGCTGACGAAAATCTCTTCGAGCGAGCTCTGGCTCGTGCTGAGATCGCGGAACCGGATGCCCGCGGCGGCGAGGGCCGCGAGCAGCGTGGTGATGCCGGTGCGTTCACCCTGCGTGTCGTAGGTATACAGCAACTCGGCGCCGCCGTTGTGCAGCTCCAGCCGGAAATCCGCGAGCTCGGGCGGCAGGGTGTCGAGGCGAGCGTGCAGGTGCAGCACCATCTGCTTCTTGCCGAGCTTGCGCATGAGCTCGGTCTTCTCCTCGACGAGGATGATCTCGCCCTTGTTGATGACGCCGATGCGATCGGCCATCTCCTCGGCTTCGTCGATGTAGTGCGTGGTCAGGATGATCGTGACGCCCGCGTCGCGCAGGTCGCGCACCACGTTCCACATGTCCTGGCGCAGCTCGACGTCGACGCCGGCAGTCGGCTCGTCCAGGAACAGCACCTGCGGCTCGTGCGCAAGCGCCTTCGCGATCATGACGCGGCGTTTCATGCCGCCCGACAAGGTCATGATCTTGCTGTCCTTCTTGTCCCAGAGCGACAGTGACTTCAGCACCTTCTCGCAGTAGGCCGGGTTCTTCGGCTTGCCGAACAGACCGCGACTGAAAGTCGTGGTATCCCAGACGGTCTCGAACGCATCGGTGGTGAGCTCCTGCGGCACGAGACCGATCAGCCTGCGCGCGGCGCGCGCGTCCTTGCGGATGTCGTGCCCGTCGACCAGGACGGTGCCGCCTGTGGCATTCACGATGCCGCACACGATGTTGATCAGCGTCGTCTTGCCGGCGCCGTTCGGCCCGAGCAGGCCGAAGATCTCGCCGCGCCGAATCTCGAGATTCGTCGACTTCAGAGCCTGGAACCCGGACGCGTAAGTTTTCGTGAGGTCCCGGATCGAAATGATGGACTGCATGCACTGTCCGCCGGCAGGGAGCGCGTATGGTAGAGGAGGGCTCGCGCTTTTGCACAACGTGGTGGCGGCGGCACTCGTACCCCGGGAGACTCGCGAAAATCGCAGGGAGAAATTACTATCGAGGGGGAAAATGAAGGGGGGCCTCATGCGCTGTGTCGGTTTGCGACGCGTGTTCGGCAGCGTCGCCGCAATCGTGCTCCTGGCGAGCGCGTCACTCGCGCCGCGACCGGGCGTCGCGCAATGGGTGGGGTATGCGACGGCCGGCGTGCCGCGCAAACCGGACGGGACCGTGGACATGACGGCCCCCACTCCGCGGCTGCCGGATGGCAAGCCCGACTTCTCGGGGATCTGGATCAGCGATCGCACGAAGCCCGGCGAGAAGACGATCAGCGACGCGAGCAGCCTTCCGTCCGGATGGCAGATGCAGAATCTCGGCGCGCAGATGCAGGGTGGCCTTCCTTATCAGCCCTGGCTCGTGCCGATCGTCAAGGAGCGCACCGCCAACCTCGCGCTGGACGACCCGCACATTCGCTGCCTGCCCGACTTCTTTCTGCGGGCATACGGGTTGCCGCACATGCTGAAGTTCGTCCACAAACCCGACCTTCTGGTGGTGCTGAACGAAATGAACGCCGGCTACCGCCAGGTGTTCACCGATGCGCGTCCGCTGCCGGATCAGCCGACACCGGCATGGCAAGGCTATTCGTCCGGCAAATGGTCGGGTGACACGCTCGTCATCGACTCGATCGGTTTTCGCGACGACACATGGATCGATTGGAACGGCAGCGTCGTGACGGAAGCGGCCAGGATCCGCGAGGAGATGCGTCGGCCTGATTTCGGACACATCGAGATCAAGGTCACCGTCGACGACCCTAAGGCCTACACGAAGCCGTGGACCGTTACGTTGAAGCAACGCCTCGTGGTCGATGCCGAGCTGATCGACGAGATCTGCCTCGAGAACGAGCAGTTCGTGAAACGCATGGGACTCGAGCCGAAAGAGAAGGGCTCGACCAAATAGGGAGACCGACAATGGAGTTCATCATGAACCGAACGCGCCTGCCGCTGTACGTCGCCGTCCTTCTCGCCGCTGCTGCGTTGCCGGCGGCGGCGCACCATTCGTTTCCGGCGCAGTACGACATCAACAAGCCCATCACGCTGAAGGGCAAGGTCACGAAGGTGGAGTGGACGAATCCGCACATCTTCATCTACGCCGACGTCAAGGACGACAAGGGCAACGTCGTGAACTGGGCGTTCGAGATGGGCGGGCCGAATGCGTTGCTCCGCCAGGGTTGGAAGCGCGACTCGCTGAAGCCCGACGATGCGGTGACTATTGAAGGCAGCCTCGCGCGTGACGGCAGTCACCTCGTGAACGCACGGTCGATCGTTCTCGACGCGACCGGCCGCAAGCTGTTCGCCGGTTCGAGCGGCGGCGAGCCGCCGACGGCACCTGCGAAGTAACTGATTGCGCGCCGCCCGCGAGGGTTTCGCGGGCGGCGCGGCCCGGTCAGATGCTATAGCCCTCGACGTTGAACGGCAGCGTGCGCGGCCGCTGGCCGGTCGCCGCAAAGATCGCGTTCGCGATCGCGGGTGCCACCGGCGGGAATGCCGGTTCTCCGCAGCCCGTCGGCGGGTAGTCCGTGTCGAGGAAGTGCACGTCGATCAAAGGCGCCTTGTCGATCCGGATGATCGGATATTTGTCGAAGTTCGTCTGCTCGGCGCGCCCGTTCTCGAACGTGATCTTCAGTCCCATGGCCGTGGAGATCGCGTCGACGACGGAGCCCTGGCACTGATTCTCCGCGCTGCTCAAGTTCACGATCGGGCCGATGTCGGCCACGACCCAGACCTTGTGCACGGTGACCTTCTTGCTTGCGTCGACGCTGACTTCGGCCACCTCGGCGAAATGGCCCTGGTGGCTGAAGTGGAACGCGAGCCCGAGGCCGCGGCCGGCAGGCAGCTTGCGACCCCATCCCGAACGCTCGGCGGCCGCCTTGATGACGTTGACCGCGCGGCCCGTGTGGAACACGCCGCCGAAGGGATCCGGTGGCAGCGCTCGCGGTGTGCCCATGAGCTCGATCAGGAACTCGGGGTAATCGCGCTTCGCGGCCACGGCGCACTCGTTCAGGAAGCTCTGGATGCAGAACGCGTTGACGTTGCTTCCGGGCGCGCGCCACGGGCCCGTCGGAATCTTCGACGGGATCAGGGACTGCGCCATGCGCTGCGTGCCGAGCACGTTGGCCGGGAATTCGGCCTTGTCGATGTTGCCGGCCGACACGGGTTGCTTGCCGTCCATCGTGAAACCGATGAAGTGGTTCTGGTACGCCGCGAGCTTGCCGGACTTGTCGATGGCCGCTTTGAACGACTGGAAGCCGCCCGAGCGGTAGTAGTCGAAGCCCATGTCGTCCTCGCGCATCCACTGCACCTTGACCGGGATGCCGCCGGCCTGCTTCGACACGAGCACGGCCTCGCACACGCTGTCGTTCGCGAGCCGCCGGCCGAAGCCGCCGCCGCCGCGCAGCTGGTGCAGCAGCACCTTGTCCTTAGGCAGGCCCAGCAGGTTTGCGATGGCGTCCACTGCCGACTGCGGCGTCTGCGTGGGCGCCCAGATCTCGACGCTGTCGCCCTTGAACCATGCGGTGCAGTTCTGCGGCTCGAGGTCGGCGTGCGACACGTAGTGATACGTGTAGAACGCTTCCACGGGCGTGTGCTCCGCGAGCGCGGCGTCGACGTTGCCGGCCTGGCCGAGCACCTCGGCTGGCGGCTGCGCCGCGAGACGCCTGGCCTCGGTCACCGCCGTCTTCCAGCTGTCGTGCGACGCGTTGCTCTCGTCCCACTTCACCTGCAGCGCTTTCTTGGCCTGCATGGCCGACCACGTGGTGTTCGCGACGATGGCTACACCGGACAGCACGGCCGGCGCGCCGGATAGATCGAAGAGCAGGGGATTGCCATGCTCCGCGACGATGAACGCGTTCTTCACGCCGGGCAGCGTCCGGATGTGATCGAGATTGGCCGAAACCGCGCGGCCGCCGATCGCGGGCGACTTCGTGAACGTGGCGAACAGCATGCCGGGTACGCGCTGATCGATGCCGAACAGGGGTTCGCCGCGAACGATCTTCTCGTTGTCGACGCCGGACACGCGCTTGCCGAGCAGGCGATACGCGCTCTTCGGCTTCAGCTTGACGCTGTCGGCCGCCGGCACGGGCAGCGTGGCGGCCGCAGCCGCGAGCTCGGAGTAGGTCGCCGTCCGGCCGCTCTCGTCGTGATGCACTACGCTCTTCTCGGTGCGTAGCTCCGCGACGGGCACGTTCCAGTTCCTGGCGGCGGCCGCGACGAGCATCGCGCGTGCCGTGGCACCTGCGCGGCGCAACGTGTCGAAGTTCATCGGAATCGACGTCGAGCCGCCGGCGAGCTGCAGCCCGTACATCTCCGCGCTGATCACGGACTGGCGGACCTCGACCTGGTTCCAGTCCGCATCGAGCTCCTCGGCCACGATCAGCGGCAGCGAAGTCTTCACGCCCTGGCCGACCTCGGGGTTCTTAGCGAACAGCACGATCTTGCCGTCCGAGCGAACGTGCACGTACGGATTCAACGTCGTGTCGGCGGCCTCCTTGGTCTGCGCGAGCGCCTTCTCGGCGGCGGGGCCGAGCGACAACGCGAGCATGAAGCCGCCGCCGGCGAGCGTCGTGACCTTGATGAAGCCGCGACGGGACAGCTGCAGGGCTTCCTCGCGCCGTTTGGCGTAGAGCTTCTGCATCGATTCGGGCAGGTAAACGCTCACGAGGCACCTCCGGTCTTCGCGATCTTTGCTGCGGCCGAGTGGATGGCCTTGCGGATGCGCGTGTACGTGCCGCAGCGGCACAGGTTCGCGGCCATCTCGGTATCGATCTGCTGGTCCGTGGGCTTGGGGAAGCGGGCGAGTAGCGCGGTCGCGCGCATGATCTGTCCGGCCTGGCAGTAGCCGCACTGCGGCACGTCTTCCTCGATCCAGGCCTGCTGCACCGCCGTCAGCGCGGCGCCGGGCGCCGACAGGCCTTCGATCGTCGTGATCTGCTGGCCGACCGCACTCTCCACGGGCACCTGACACGACTGGATGGGCACCCCGTTCAGATGCACGGTGCACGCACTGCATTGGCCTACGCCGCAGCCGTACTTCGTGCCGACCATGTTCAGCGTGTCGCGCAGCACCCAGAGCAGAGGCGTCTTGGGATCGACGTCGTCGCCGATCGTATGCGCCTTGCCGTTGATCGAGAGAGTCAGCATGGGGGACCTCCTTGGAGACCGGGTACTTTAATCGATCTAACGTGGCGTGAGACGGAGCAACGAGTCACCGGCCAGCACGTAGAGCGCGCCGTCGGGGCCCTGCCGCACGTCACGAATCCGCTGCTTCAGGTCCGTCAGCAGTGCCTCTTCGGCGACCACGCGGTCGCCGTTCAGCACGAGGCGCACCAGATGCTGGCCGGCCAGCGCGCCGACGAACAGGTTGCCCTTCCACTTCGGGAACAGATCCCCGGTGTAGAACGCCATGCCCGAGGGGGCGATCGACGGCACCCAGAAATAGACCGGCTCGTCGACGCCCGGCATCGAGTGCAGGCCGTTGCCGACCGGCACGTTCTTGCGGCCGTCCGTCCGGCGGGCGTCGTACTGCACTCCGTAGGAGACGCTCGGCCAGCCGTAGTCGTGGCCGGGTTTGACGATATTGAGCTCGTCGCCGCCCTGCGGGCCGTGCTCGACGGTCCAGAGCTCGCCCGTCGCCGGGTTGATCGCGGCGCCTTCCGGATCGCGGAAGCCGTGCGCGTAGAGTTCGCGCGGCACCGTCGGTCGGCCGAGCCACGGGTTGTCCTTCGGGATCGTGCCGTCGCGATTGATGCGGATGACTCGGCCGCTGAAATTACGGGGAATGTCGGGCTCGTTTGCGTAGTCGTGCTCGACGCCGTCGAGATCGTTGTCGTAGAAGCGGAACGCGTCGGCACCGGTCACGAATAGCGTCTTGTCGCGTGCAAACGCGAGCCGGCGTTCGGCGCGGCCGTCGATCAGCACCTCGACGTCCTCGAGGCGCCGGTTGTCGGCAGAGAGCCTGCCGCGGCCCACGCGCTCGGAGCCGAGGTCGAGCACGCGGCGCTCCGCGACCGATTTCTCCCAGACCTCGTTGTAGAAGTGCTCGAGCGGCCAGCGTTTCGCTTGCTCGCCTTTGGGCGGAGCGAAGTACGTGAAGTACACGTAGCGGTTCGTCGCGAAGTCGGGGTCGAGCGCCACATCGTGGAACCCTTGGGCCGCGACGACCTTGACCGGTGGCACGCCCGCGATGGGCTCCGACACCGTGCCCGTCGGTGTCACGGTCCGGAGCCTGCCGGCGAATTCGGATACGAGGAAGTTGCCGTCCGGCAGGAACGCGATCGCCCACGGCCCGGCCAGCTGGTCGGTGATCGTGGCGACGCGATAGCGCGATTTGTCCTTCGGTGGCGGGGCGTCGGTCTGCCCTGGGAGCGCGGGTGTCGGTTTCGGCGGCTGCGGCTGCGGTTGTGCGATTGCGATCGAGGCGAACGACAGCATCGCGACGCCGAGCCAGCGCTGCATTGAAATCCCCCGCAAGTGCGATTGACCTAGACTAGCATCGCGGTCCCCCCGTTGCGAAACGAGTCGTTCGTTCCATGCAGGTGCACCTCGTCGACGGCACGTTCGAGCTGTTTCGCGCGTATTACGGCAGCCCTGCACGCGCCGACGCGGCGGGGCGCGAGGTCGGTGCGGTCCGCGCATTGGTGCGCTCGCTGCTGGCCTTGCTCGCGGAGCCCGGTGTCACGCACGTGGCGGTCGCGTTCGATCACGTCATCGAATCGTTCCGCAACGAGCTCTACGCGGGCTACAAGACGGGCGACGGGCTCGATCCCGTGCTGCACGGGCAATTCGAGCTGGCGGAGGAGGCGTGTCGGGCGCTCGGTCTCGTGGTCTGGCCGATGGTGGAATTCGAGTGCGACGACGCGCTCGCGACGGCCGCAGCGCGCTACGCAGGGCAGCGCAGTGTCGAGCGCGTCGTGCTCTGCTCGCCGGACAAGGATCTCGCGCAATGCGTGCGCGGTACGCGCGTCGTCTGCCTCGACCGCATGCGCCGCCGGTTGCTCGATGCCCGCGGTGTGCAGTCCAGATTCGGCGTTCCGCCCGCGTCGATCCCGGACTGGCTCGCGTTGGTCGGCGACGCGGCGGACGGCTACCCCGGTATCCCGCGCTGGGGCGCGAAGTCGGCCGCGGCCGTCCTGTCCGAGTACCGCCATCTGGAGAGGATTCCGCCGCTGGCGCGGGATTGGCGCATCACGGTTCGCGGTGCCCAGACCCTGGCCGCGAATCTCTCGGAGCGCGTGGAGGAGGCGCTGCTGTTCCGGCGCCTGGCCACCCTGCGGACCGATGTGCCGCTGGCCGAGTCGGTGGCGGCGCTGCACTGGAGGGGGCCCGACCGTAAGGCCCTGAAAGGCTTGGCAGCGCGGTGGCGCGACCCGTCCCTCGAGGAGCGGGCGGCGGACGTCGCCCGGCGGGTTGAGGCGCGCGGCATGGCTCGCGACCCGCAGGCGAAGTCGGCGCGACGAGCGTCGCGTTAGAGCGCTTTCACGCGGCAGCGGCAGGGGAGTGCGATGCGGGTCGCCGAACGGTCGTTATGTCGAGTGCCGAGCCGGTGGTCGAGGAGCGAACCGAGGTCGCTCGCGCGGTATCGAGTTCGCGGTAACACGGGGTCCTAGCGGTGCGCAGAGTATTAGTCGTAACACCATGTCGGGCTAAGAAAATTTTGCTGTTCGTGGGCTAGCAATCACGCAGCCATCGGCGGTATCTTTGGGCAAGGTCTAAATCCGCTCGCTCGAAACGCACGCGCGACTCGTGGAGCGGTTTGCCGGAGTGAGCTCGCAGTCATTCCTGTTCGCGGGGGAGAGAGAATGCACACGAAGGGTATCCAGCAGGGCCGGCAGCGCGTTCTGAGCGCGGTCGGGGGTGCGTCGCTCGCGGCGCTGGTGGCTCTGGCGATGGCGCACAACGCGTCGGCCGCCGCGGCAGAGAGCGTCGTGGCAGCCGCCCGCAACGGCGACATCGATGCGGTCAAGAAGGCCATCGCCGGCGGCGGGAACGTCAACACGCCGGAGCCCGATGGCACATCGGCCCTGCTCTGGGCCGCGTATCAATCCTCCCCGGATCTCGTGCAGATGCTGCTGAAGGCGGGTGCGGACCCGAATGCGGCGAACCGCTTCGGTGTCACGCCGCTGCTGCAGGCCGCCCGCTACGGCGACGTTGCGACGATGAACGTGCTGTTGAAGGGTGGCGCCGATATCAAGAAGGCCGAGCGCGAAGGCGAGACTCCCCTCATGGCGGCCGCGCGCGCGGGCGGTCTCGCAGCGGTCAAGTTGCTGCTCGAGCGTGGCGCGGACGTCAACGCGCGCGAATCGCTGCAGGACGAAACCGCGCTCATGTGGGCGACTGCCGAGGGGCACCTCGATGTGGTCGACGCGCTGCTGAAGGCCGGCGCAAACCCGAACCTGAAGGCCCGCGTGTCGGAGCTCACGAAGCGCAGCACGCGGACGGACTTTCCGACTGGTGGTTTCACGGCGGTCATGTGGGCCGTGCGTGACGGCAACGAGGCCATTGTGCGCCGCCTTGTCGAGGGCGGTGCCGACCTGAACATCGCGAACGGCGACAACGCCACGCCGATGATGCTGGCGATCATCAACGATCGTTTCGACCTGGCCGTGAAGCTGCTCGACATGGGAGCCGGCGTCAACGACGGCTCGCTTTACTACGCCGTGCTGATGCGCGATGCAACCACGGACTGGCGTGCGAAGGACGGCTCGCGGCTGCGCGCCAATCACGACAACAAGAACACCGCGCTCGATCTGATCCGCGTGCTGCTCGACAAGGGCGCGGATCCCAATCGGCCGTTCGACGGCCAGATGCACTCGGCATCGATGTGCTGCGACACGCACGAGAACGGTACGCCGTTCTTCCGTGCGGCCGTCGCCGCCGACGTCGAGGCTCTGAAGCTGCTGACGGCACGCGGGGCCGATCTCGAGTGGAAGCCGAAGAAGGCGGACGGTGGTCCGCGCGATACGTTCGGTCCGAAGCTCGCGGGCAAGACGGCGCTGATGGTGGCGATGAATGGTGGCAAGGGCGTCGGGATGGCCGGCGGCCCGGGCGATATCCGCGAAGGTACCGAGCCGCCGTTCCGCGAGGTTTCCAATCGCAAGCCCGTGGACGCGGTCCAGTTGCTGCTGAAGGCGGGCGCCAACCCGAACGCGAAGTCGGACGAGGGCGATACGGCGCTGCATCTTGCTGCGTTCGACGGCAAGCTCGACATCGTGCGCGCGCTCGTGGCGGGCGGTGCGGATCTCGACGCGAAGGATGCGGCGGGGCTCACGGCGTTGCAGGTCGTGGAGAAGCAGCCGCCGCGGCCGCCACCGGTAACGGTCGGTGCGGCAACCGATTACGACGTACACGCGCAGCCCAAGGAGGTCGCGGCGTTGCTGCGTGACCTCAAGCAGGGCCGCGTGCAGGCCAGCTTGGCAGGGGGTCGCTAGCAGTGAGGACTTGGATTTACGTAGCCGGCGTCGGCGTCGTCGCCGCGGCAGGAGCCGCGGGGTTCTTTTTGATGCACAAGCCGCCCGAATCTGCTCTGCAGGATCAGTGGGCGATGCTCGATCACTACTGCTCCGATTGCCACAACAACGCGGACTTCACGGCCGAGCTGTCGTTCGAAGGACGGCATCCCGATAACGTGCATGCCGATCCCGCCCTGTGGGAGAAGGTCCTGCACAAGCTGACCATCGGCGCCATGCCGCCGAATGATCAGCCGCAGCCGCCGAAGGAAGTGCGCGCGACCTTCGTTAAGGCTCTCGAGGGTACGCTGGATGCCGCAGCCGCCGCCAAGCCGTATGCGGCCACGACGACCGTGCACCGGCTCAATCGTGCCGAGTACGCGAACGCCGTGCGCGATCTGTTCGGCATCGAGGCGAACCTTACGGAGGATCTGCCGAGCGACGGCGGTGACTTCGGCTTCGACAACATCGCCGACGTGCTGCGGACGTCCCCGCTGTTGCTCGAACGTTATCTCGCGGTCGGCCTGCGCGTGGCCGACATGGCCATCGGCAATGCCAACGCCGTCGTGGGGACTGCGTCTTATCGTGTGCCGTTCGACACCACGCAGGACTACCACCTCGAGGGGCTGCCGTTCGGCACTCGCGGCGGCATGGTCGTGCGCCACAATTTCCCCGCCGATGGGGAGTACGTCTTCTCCGGCCGGCTCGTGCGCGGCGTCGAGGAGGGCTACCACGGCGTGGAGGGCCACGATCGGCCACACGAGTTCCTGATCATGGTCGACGGCGAGGTCGTTCATTCGAGCGAAGTCGGCACGAAGGAGGACCACGAGCTCAGCGTCGCCGAGGGCTTCAACGTCGCCGGGTTCGCCGTCGACGCGAAGATGACGTCGCCGCACATCCGCGTGACGGCCGGCCCGCATGAAGTGGCGTTCACCTGGCGCGAGCAGACGACGCGCGAGCAGAACGCGTGGGAGCCCGGCTTGCGCGCCACGCTGGAGATCCACAATCCCTCGGGCATGCCGCGTCTCGAAGACGGCCGGATCGAAGGCCCGTACAACGTGACGGGTGTGACCGAAACGCCGAGCCGGCAGAAGATCTTCACGTGCCGGCCGACGGCCGCCTCGGAGGAGCAGGCGTGCGCCGAGAAGATCATCTCGGCGCTGGCGAAGAAGGCCTACCGCCGCCCGGTCGACAAGGACGATCTGGCGCCGTTGATGGCCTTCCACGACAAGGCGCGCGCGAACGGCGGCGACTTCGATGCGGGTATCCACGACGCCGTGGCCCGAACGCTCGTGAGCCCATGGTTCCTGTTCCGGACGGAGTCCGATTCGCCCGATGCGCCGCCGGGTTCCGCGCACCGGATCAATGACTTCGAGCTGGCATCACGGCTGTCGTTCTTCCTCTGGTCCAGCATCCCGGATGACGAGCTCATGGCGCTCGCGGAGAAGGGGCAGTTGCACGAGGCGAGCACCCTCGAGGCGCAGGTCCGGCGCATGGTCGCGGATCCGCGCTCCAACAGCCTCGTCGAGAACTTCGTCGGTCAGTGGCTCGAGCTGCGCAATCTCGACTCGCGCGCCAGGCCCGATCTGCTGATGTTCCCGGACTTCGACGGCAATCTGCGCAACGCGTTCCGGACCGAGACGGAGATGCTGTTCGCGAACGTGCTGCGCGAAGGGCGGCCCGTGACCGAGCTGCTGACGGCGGACTACACGTTCGTCAACGAGCGTCTCGCACGGCACTACGGAATCCCGGGCGTCTACGGCTCGCGGTTCCGCAAGGTCGAGGTCAAGGACCCGAACCGTCGCGGCCTGTTCGGGCAGGGCAGCATCATGTCGATCACGGCCGCCTCGTCGCGGACGTCGCCGATCATTCGGGGCAAGTACATCGTCACGAACTTCTGGAACAACCCGCCGCCGACGCCGCCGCCAAACGTGCCGGCGCTCGAGGCCAGCGCGCCCAAGGGTCGTCCATCGACCGTGCGTGAGCAGCTCGAGCTGCATCGGGCGAACCCGACGTGCGCGGCTTGTCACAGGAACATCGACCCCGTCGGGTTTGCGCTCGAGAACTTCGACGTCGATGGGTCCTGGCGCGTGACGACTCGCGAAGGACTCAAGATCGACTCCGCCGGCACGCTGGCGGACGGCACGAAGGTCGACGGGCCCGTGCAGCTGCGCGAGGCGCTGCTGCGCGATCCGAATCTCTTCCCGGACACTGTGACCGAGAAGCTGATGATCTATGCGCTCGGCCGCGGGCTCGAGCCGGCCGACATGCCGGTGGTGCGCGGTATCGTGCGCAACGCTGCGAAGCGGGACTACAGTCTGATGTCGATTGTTCTGGGAATCGTGGACAGCTATCCGTTCCAGATGCGGACGAATAGCTCTGCGGCGAATGCGACGGCCACCGTCGCGCAAACGAAGGAGTAGCCAATGTTCATTACGAAGAAGCACTTGGATCGCCGGACCTTCTTGCGCGGCGCTTTGGGTACCGCCATTGCCCTGCCATTGCTCGACGCGATGGTGCCGGCTGCCACGGCGCAGACGCGCACGGCCGCGGGCGAGCGGTTGCGGTTCGGCGCCATCTACATGCCGAACGGCATCTACCCGGGCCTGTGGCACCCGGAGAAGACCGGCAAGGGCTGGGCGTTCAACCGCACGATGAAGCCGCTCGAGCCGTACCGCGAGTACCTGACCACGTTCAGCCAGATGAAGGCTCCGGAAGGCAAGAAGGACATGGGCGGCATCCACATGGGTGCCAGCGCGGCGTTCCTGAACGGCAGCGGTCCCCAGACCCACAACGGCGAGTTCAACCTGATCCGCTCGAGGAAGTCGGTAGACCAGTACATCGCCGACGCAATCGGTGGCGATACGCCGATCCACTCGCTCGAGGTCGGAACGGAAGACATGGGTACGTCGGCCGGTGCGTGCGACGGCTACCCGTGCGTGTTCTTCAACACGATGGCGTGGCGCGACGACAAGAGCCCGCTGCCCGTGTCCGTGAACCCGCAGGTCACGTTCGAGCGCATGTTCGGTGAGCCCGGCAGTGCTCAGCAGCGTCTGGCTCGTCTGCAGACCAAGGAGAGCATGCTGGACTCGGTGCTCGAAGAAACGTCGCGCCTGGAGAAGAAGATCGGCGCGAGCGACAACGCGATCCTCGATGAGTACCTGACGAGCGTGCGACGTGTCGAGGAGCAGCTGCAGAAGATGCAGTCGCGCTCGGAGGCCATCGCGAATGCGTCGGGCGGTCCGGTCGGGATCCCGGAGGATTTCGACGAGCACATGACCGTGACCTACGACCTGCTGCACCTCGCGTTCCAGGGCGACCTGACGCGCGTGTTCAGCTTCATGGTTGGCCACGAGGCCAGCGGTCGCAGCTACGCGTTCCTGGGCGTCAAAGAGCCGCATCACTCGACTTCGCACCACAAGAACACGCCGGAGAGCCTCGAGGCGTATGCGAAGATCGGCGCCTACCACATGGTCAAGCTCGGTCAGTTCGTCGAGAAGCTCAAGAACACCCGTGACGGCAACGGGTCGCTGCTCGACTCGACGCTGCTGTACTTCGGTGCCGGCATGAGCAACGGCCTGCTGCACGACCGGCACAACGTGCCGGCACTGCTCGTGGGTACGGCCGGTGGTCGCGTCGAGGCTGGTGGTCGGCACATCGCGACGGAGAAGGATCTGCCGACGTCGAACCTGCTCCTGGCGCTGGCTGACAAGTACGGTGCGGAGCTCGACACGATCGGCGTTGCGACGGGCCGGCTGCAGATCTAGTCGCCAGGCCGGTTAGTTTGGTACGAACCCAAGGGGCCCGCTGTGCGGGCCCCGTCCTTTTTTTGGGGGATGGGGCGCCTCAGCCCTGACCCAGCCTGTTCCAGAGGTAGACGGCCAGTGACTTGATCGTGGCCGCGTCGAGCTTGTCGACCCACGCCGGGCAGCGGCCCATGCGCCCGGTCGAGATCGAGGCCGTGATCGAGCCGCGGTCGCCGCCGTAGAGCCACACCTTGTCCGTCAGGTTGGGGCCGCCATACGGTTTGTAACCCTTGCCGTCGGCGCCGTGGCACTCGGTGCAGTCGTCGTCGAAGTCGATCTTGCCGCGGCCTGCCGCCGCGGTGTCGGCCGGTTGCCCCGAGATCTGCAGCACGTATTCGGTAACGTCGCGGATCTGCTCGGCCGTCAACGTGCGCTGTGCGAGGAATCCCGGCATTTCGGAATACCGGGTATCGGGGCAGTCGCCGTACTGCGCGAGTGCCGTCACCGCGGGGCAGTCGCGGTTGCGGATGCCGTAGCGGATCGTCTGTTCGAGCTCGGCGACGGGGCCGACATCGTTCGTTTCCTCGAACGTAATGCCCCACAGAAAGTCGTAATCGATCAGGTTTGGCACACCCGGCCCGCCGCGCAGGTCGGCGCCGTGGCAGCTCGCGCAGTGCTCCCGGACCGCCTTCTCGGCCGTAGCCGCGACGAAGGCGCTGGCTTCTGCGTCGACCCTGATCGCATACGGCGATTCGGCGATCACGCGCTCGGCGATGCTGCGCGACGGTGGCGCCGCGGCCGGTGCGCCGCAATGGAGCAGGGTGAGGCTCGCGATCAGGACGAGGGCAGAGCGGCGCATCGTGGACTCCCCCTTGGAGATACCGGGCGTCGGCACCGGCACGGCGCTTGCGCGCACGGTGTCCCCGTCGTCAACGTTGCCGTGCGGGCGCCGGTTTGCGCAAGAGCAGCAGCAGCGGCACCGCCATGAACGTCATCAGCAGCATGAAACGGAAGTCGTTCACGTAGGCGAGCGTCAAGGCCTGGCGGGACACCTCGCCGTTCAACGCGAGCAGACCGGTGCCGTGCAGCGAGCTCCAGAACGTCGGCACGCCCGGCGCGTGCAGCGCGGTCCGGAACGGCGTGATGTTCTCGGCCAGCGCCGCGTGCGTCGACTGGACCTGGCGGCCGAGCACGGTCATGACGAGCGAGATGCCGATGCTGCTTCCGATGTTGCGGACCAGGCTGAACATCGCGGTGCCTTCGCCGCGATAGCGTGGCGCGAGGGTCGCGAACGCGACGGTGCTCAGGGGCACGAAGATGAAGCCGAGCCCCACGCCCTGGATCACGCCGGTGTAGATGATCTCCCGCACGCCGACCTCGGCCGTGAACTGCGTCATTTCCCACAGCGACCAGGTCATGAGCCCCAGGCCGAAGAGGATCAGCAGGCGGGCGTCCACACGTCCGATCAGCCGTCCGACGATCATCATCGCGATCATCGTGCCTAGCCCCCGTGGAGCCATGACGTAGCCGGCAGTGATCACCGGGAAGCCGAGCAACCCCTGCAGGAACGGCGGCAGCAGGGCCATGCCCGAGAACAGCATGATGCCGACCAGGAACATCAGCAGGATGCCGACGGTGAAATTACGGTCGGCGAACAGGCCCGGCTCGATGAATGGCTTGTCGCTCGTGAACATGTGCACCAGGAACAGGTACATCGCGAGACCCGCGATCGTGGCTTCGAGCACGATCTCCGGGCTGCCAAACCAGTCCTGAGAGTTGCCACGGTCGAGCATCAGCTGCAGCGATCCGATCAGCAGGCTCAGCATCGCAAAGCCGAACATGTCGAAGCCGCCGCGCTTCGTGCGGGCCGTGTCCGGCACGAACGCCGTGATGCCGAGCACCGCGAGGATGCCCACGGGCAGATTGATGTAGAACGCCCACCGCCAGCTGTAGTACTCGGTCAGGTAGCCGCCGAGCGTGGGACCGAGGATCGGCCCCACCATCACGCCCATGCCCCAGAGCGCCATGGCGGAACCGTGCTTCTCACGGGGATACGCGTCCAGCAGCACCGCCTGGGACAACGGCACCAGGCCGGCCCCAGCGGCACCCTGCAGGGCGCGGAACAGCACGATCTCCTCGAGCGTCGTGGCCGCGCCGCACAGCATCGACGCGACGATGAAGCCGATCACGCAGATCAGGAACAGCTGCTTGCGGCCGAGCTTGTCGCCGAGCACGCCGGTCAGGGGCGTGAAGATCGCGGCCATGACGATATAGGACGTCAGCACCCAGGAAATCTGGTCCTGTGTGGCCGACATGCTGCCCTGCATGTGCGGCAGCGCGACGTTCACGATCGTCGTGTCGACGACCTGCATGATCGTCGCGAGCATGATCGAGCCGGTGATCATGCCGCGGTTCGCGACCGCGCCGTCCGCCGCCGTCGTCATGTCAGCCGCCCGGGCTCGAAAGGCCACCCACCGGATGTGCGGCCGCCCGGGCCGGCAACAGGGCTCGCACGAGCGCCGGTGCGGGCCGCTCGTAGCCGGTGTCGATCGTCACGAGGGCGCTCATGCCGACGCGCAGATCGGGGTCGTTCGCTGCGACCTCGACGCCGATCCGCACGGGGATCCGCTGCGTGACTTTGACCCAGTTGCCCGTCGCGTTCTGCGCGGGGATCACCGAGAACTCGGCGCCGGTGGCCTGGCTGATGCTCTGCACACTGCCGCGCCACTTGCGCCCGGGGTACGTGTCGAGCTCGATCTCGACGGGCTGGCCGACGGCGACGTGCGTGAGCTCCGTCTCCTTGTAATTGGCCTCGATCCACATGTTGTGGTCGGCCACGATCGTCATGATCGGCGTGCCGGGCGCCACGTACTGGCCGACGACGGGCACCTTGCTCGCGATGCCGTCCTGCGGTGCGCGCACGACGGTGTGCTCGAGGTCGAGCACGGTGGCGTCGTACATCGACTTCGCGGCCTGGTAGGCAGCCTGCTCGGTGATGGGTCGATCGGGGCTGCCGCCGAGACGCGCGCGTGCCGCTTCGAGAGACCGCTCGGTCACCTGGATCTGCTGCTTGGCGACGTCGCGCTTGTGGCGCTGCTCGTCGACGGATACGTCCGACGCCAGCTTGTGCTCGGCCAGGGCGGACATGCGCTCGAACTCGTGCTGCTCGTAAGCGAGTGTGGCGCGCTCGAGCGCGAGCTGCTCGGTCGTCTGGCGATAGCCCGCCCGGAAGCTCTCGACGAGATCGTTGATGGCGCCGAGCTGCGCCTGCGCGCGCTGCATGGCCACCCGGAACGACCGATCGTCCACGGTGAAGAGGATGTCGCCCTTCTTGACGCGCTGGTTCTCGTGGACGGCGACGTTCGTGATCGGGCCCGCGATCTGCGCGGCCACGATGGCGACATCGGCCTTGACGTAGGCGTTGTCCGTCTCGATGAAGCGGCCCGCGGTGAAGTACAGGTAGCCCCCGACGACGATCACCAGCAGGGGCCCGAGCAGCAGCAACACGCGGCGCACCAGCCGCTTGTTGCTCTTCGGGGGCGCGGCCATCGCCGGGGGCGCGGCGGCTGGGGGGGGAGGGGTGTTAGCGGGCTCGCTCGGCCCGGGCGGTGGCAGTTCGTCCGACATGTCGGTTCTTCCTTGGTTTACTGTCCGGGGTCGCGACCGCAGCTTCCGCGGCCACGAGGTTCACTTTCATGCGTTGCAGGGCTTCGACGACCTGCTGCTGGCTCGCCGCCGGGATTCCCGCCAGCGCCTCAGCGAGCGTTTCCGCGGCGCGGTTCTGCATCTCGGCCAGGATCGGCTGGCACTTGCCGGTCAGGTACAGCTGCACGGCGCGCCGGTCCGACGGGTGATTGCGCCGCTCAACCCAGCCGGCGCTCTGCATGCGATCGATCAGGCGCGCCAGCGTGATGGCCTGTACTTCGAGGCTGTCGGCCAGCGCGATCTGCGTCATGCCTTCGTGGCGCGACAGGTGCGCGATCGCGCGCCATTGCGCCTGCGTCAGGCCGAGCGACTGCAGCCGCCGGTCGAAATTGCGGCGCAGCAGACGGGCGATGTCGTTGAGCAGGAAGCCCAGGTGGCGGTTGGAGTCGAGCTTGGCGGTCACGGGCGGCAGTCGAGGCGAATCGTAAGCATGCTTATGATAAGCATGGATGGCCGTCCGCGCAAACCGGGCGGGCGCTTCCATGCCAGGCCTCGGTTGAAGTGGTGTCCGAACTAGGGGTTAATAGCCGCGTCGTCCACACGGGGGGAGAGACAATGACTCATCGTGGCGCACTTGCCGTCGTCACGGCCGGCCTGTCGCTGGCCAATCTCGCGCATGCCCACCACGGGTTCGGCAACTTCGACACGAAGCGCGAGATTGCGCTCGAAGGCACGGTGACCGGCATCGACTTCGTGAACCCCCATGCTTACGTCTACTTCGACGTGAAGGGGGCGGATGGCGCGAAGGTCGCGCACCGCTGCGAGATGCGGGCGGCGACCGTGCTGCGTCGTTCGGGTTGGTCGGCAGGCATGTTCAAGCCCGGAGAGCCCATCAAGATCACGGGCGCGCCGGACCGGTTCGACCCGAACTCCTGCTACGTCAACACCATCGTGTTCGCGGATGGCACCACGGCCGATCGTTACGCACAGCTCACGAAGCCCGGCGCGAGCGCGGCGCCCGCCGCAACGCCGCGTCCGGCGCGACTGCCGACCGGTGAGCCGAACCTGAACGGCGACTGGGCTCCGGAGCAGCTCGTCATGACCGATCCGCGCGGGCGGACCGGGGCACTGGTGCCGGTCAGCAAGGCGGGCGAATACAAGCCGGGCGACGGTCCCACGCCGGGCGCCGGCGGTCCGCCGCGGGGGCCGCGTGTCACGTTCACGGAAGCCGGCAAGAAGGCCGCGGACGCGTTCCGCAACTTCAGCCCCGACAATCCGCGGATGCGCTGCGAGACGACGAGCATCCTGTTCGACTGGACGTTCGACGGCCCGGTCAATCGCATCACACAGACGCCCGATACCATCACGCTGCAGTACGGCCAGCTCGGCTTCACGCGCACGATCCACATGAACGTGAAGGAGCATCCGGCGAACCTCGAGCGCACGCGCGCCGGGCACTCGATCGGCCACTGGGAGAACGACGAGCTCGTCGTCGATACGGTCGGATTCGCGCCCGGCGTGCTGTCGCCGCCGATCATGAACTCCGAGCAGCTGCACGTCGTCGAGCGCTTCAAGCTCGATCCGCAGAAGTCGACGATCACGCGCACCTATACGGCCGAGGACCCGGTGAACTTCACGGACCAGTTCACGGGCAGCGACACGATCGGTGTGGCCGATCTGCCGTATGCGCCGGACGCATGCAAGGAGCTGACCTCGTTCGTCGATCCGGCGAAGGCCGGCGCTGCGCCGAACGCTGCGGGTGCGCCTGCCGCCGCGCCCGCGAAGTCGTGGTGGAAGTTCTGGGAGTGGTTCAACTAGGCGCACAACGAAGACTTTTCTGGGGGAGCTGTCATGAGGTTGATTCGTATGCTCGGGGTCCTGGCACTCGCGGCCGCGGCCATCACGAACGCGTGGGCGCAGACCGCGCCGGCGCGTCCCTTCCGTCCGGTCACGGACGCCATGCTGCGCAATCCGGACGCTGGCGACTGGCTCATGTGGCGGCGCACGTGGAACGGGTGGGGCTACAGCCCGCTCACGCAGATCGACAAACGCAACGTCGGCAAGCTCACGCAGGTGTGGGCGCACGACATCGGCAAGGGCACGCAGGAATCGACGCCGCTGGCGCACGACGGCGTGCTGTACGTGCCGAACTCCGGCGACTTCATCCAGGCGTTCGACGCGAAGTCGGGTCAGTTGCTGTGGGAGTACAAGCGGCAGTATCCCGAAGGCGTGAACGGCGGCACGAACCGCAACATGGCCATCTGGGGCACCACGCTGATCGACGCCGGCGCCGACAACATGATGTACGCGGTCGACGCTCGTACGGGCAAGCTCGTGTGGGAGACCAAGGTGCTCGATCCGAAGCTGCCGGCGCGCGCGACGGCGGGCCCGATCGTGGCCAACGGCAAGGTCATCACGGGCCGGCAATGCCAGCCGGCGGCGACCAACGACTCGTGCATCATCACCGCGCACGACGCCGCCACCGGCAAGGAGCTGTGGCGCACGCGCACGATTCCGCGCAAGGGCGAGCCCGGCGACGAGACCTGGGGCGACGTGCCGATGGAGCAGCGCTGGCACGTGGGCACGTGGATGGTGCCGAGCTACGACCCAGAGCTCGACCGCATCTACATCGGCACGTCGGTCACGATTCCGGCGCCGAAGTTCATCCTGGGCGGCGTCGACAAGCAGCACCTGTACCACAACTCCACCCTCGCGCTCGATCCCGCGACCGGCAGGATCGTGTGGTACTACCAGCATCTGATCGATCACTGGGATCTCGATCACCCGTTCGAGCGGCTGCTGGTCGATACGGCCGTGGCGCCCGACAAAAACCAGGTCACGTGGATCAATCCGAGGATCAAGCCGGGCGAGAAGCGCAAGGTCATCACGGGCATTCCGGGCAAGACCGGCATCGTCTACACGCTGGATCGCGAGACCGGCGAGTTCCTGTGGGCGCGGCCCACCGTGTTCCAGAACGTCGTGAAGAACATCGACGGCGCGACCGGCAAGGTCACGGACGATCCGGAGCGCGTGTTCACGCACAAGGGCGAGACCATCATGGTGTGTCCGGGCACGAACGGCGGCAAGAACTGGCCGGCCGGCGCGTACAGCCCGCGCACGAACAGCATGTACATGCCGATGCAGAACATGTGCATGAACGCGACCGTGCAGACCGGCGAGCGCGATCCGTCGCTGGTCTACGGCTTCAAGAACGAGTACATCCCCGCGCCGGGCGCCGACAAGATCGGTGTCGTCTGGGCCATCTCGGCCGAGAAGGGCACCACGCTGTGGAAGCAGGAGCAGCGCGTCGGCGTAATGTCGCTCGTGGCGACCGGCGGCGGCCTCGTGTTCGGCGGCGACGTCGCGGGCAATTTCCGCGCGTACGACGACAAGACGGGCAAAGTGCTTTGGGAGACCAACATCGGCTCCCCTGTCAGCGGCTACCCGATCACCTTCGCCGTGGACGGCAAACAGTACGTCGCCGTGACGACCGGGCCTTCGCTGGTCGCGATGGCCGCGCGCCGCATGACGCCGGAGCTGCCGAGCGACTCGGGCTCCGGTCGAGTCGTCGTGTTCGCGTTGCCGTAACTCGAGTCGAACGGGGAGAGCACCATGCAGATTCGCATCACCGCAGCTGTCTTCGCTTGTTTGCTGGCCAGCAATTCAGCGCTTGCGCAGCAGGGGCAGCCCGATATCGGGCCCGCGCCCGTCAAGCTCGGCGACAAGCCGTACGTGTTCGATACGGCGGAGCAGCACGGCATCCGCGTCTCGGTGGTCGTGCACGGACTTCCGCATCCGTTCAGCCTCGCGTTCCTGCCGAATGGCGATGCGCTCGTGGCCGAGCGCAGCGGAACGCTGCGTCTGGTGCACGACGCGGCGGGCGGCAAGGGTGGCGCTGCGACTCTCGACGCGAAGCCGATCATGGGCACCCCGGAGCCGAGCACGCAGCGCACGGCCGGCCTGCACGACGTCGTGCTGCACCCGCAGTTCGCGCGTAACTCGCTCGTGTACTTCAGCTACAACAAACTCGGTGACGCAGTCCAGGACGCGAAGCCGCCGCGCCGGCAGACGGCCGTGGCGATCGGCCGCGGCCGGCTCGAGGGCGGAGCCCTGCGCGACGTGAAGGAGATCTTCGTTGGCGAGTGGCAGGCCGGCTCGAGCGGCTCGCGGCTCGCGTTCGGCACCGACGGCCTGCTGTACATGACGACCGGTGCGCCGTTCGACGGCAAGGCGCAGGAGCTGAACAACGTCTACGGCAAGGTGCTGCGGCTGCGCGACGACGGCAGCATCCCCGCCGACAACCCGTTCCGCAACCGGGCCGGTGCGCGGCCGGAGGTCTTCAGCTACGGGCATCGCGATCAGCTCGGCCTCGTCGTGCATCCGAGCGGGGCGGTGCTCGCCGCGGAGCACGGTCCGAACGGCGGCGACGAGATCAATCTGATCCTGCC
>DASZSB010000206.1:0-2155 GCA_035548835.1 Gammaproteobacteria bacterium
CATTGGCCGACAAAGCCCGCGCCGCGGCCATCAAAGCCGCGGCGCGGCGGCCGTTTGGATGTGGTCAAAGCCCGCCGAGCCGCCTTAAAATCACGGCAGCTACGCCTCTGGATGGGAGCTCGAATGCGTGCAGTCAGACCACCGCGGAACCGAGAGCGAGGCGCGATCGCCGTGCTGCTCTCGCTGCTCATGACCGTGCTCATGGGCTTCGCGGCCCTCGGCTTCGATCTCGCGTACGTGCGCCTCGCGCGCGAGGAGATGATGAACGCGACGGACGCCGCCGCGCACGCCGCCGGCATCACGCTCAGCATCACGAACGACTCGAGCCAGGCGCAGGCGATGGCGATCTCCGTGGCGTCGAAGAACACCGTGCTCGGCAGCCCGGTCTCTATCACCGCCGCGGACATCACGTTCGGGACCTACGACTTCGGCACGAAGGCCTTCGTCGCGGGCGGCTCTCCGCCGACGGCGGTGCAGGTCACGGGCGCGCGCACGTCGAACGGCCTCGTGCAGCTCACGTTCGGGCGGACGCTGGGCTACGCGACGGCGAACACGACGCAGACCGCGACGGCCGCCTACATCAATCGCTACTTCCAGCTCGAGCTGCAGATCTCCGACGACTGGATCTGCGACATCGACAACGCGGCCGACGCCGCCGTCTCGTTCCTCCAGTACTTGAACGGACCCCAGGGGTCGCAGGGCGACTGGATCGGCCTCGACGTCTTCACCGGCAACACGAAGACGATGACGAACCAGATGAACGTGCGGACGCACTACGCGCTGGACATCTTGCCCGTGTGGCAGCGCGACGCGACCACGCTGGGCATCTTGCAGGGCTCGTGGCCGGGCACGACGATCCCGACGCCGCCGCAGACGAAGGGCATCGCCGTGTGCAGCAAGGGCAACGCGCCTTCGTACACGTTCGCGGGGCCGCCCGTGCTGCCGGCCAACCCGGGCGGCTATCGCCAGTGCCCCCCGGTCTCCAAGGTGGGCGTGCTGCCGACGGCCCAGCAGTACGCGTTCCCGAATCACAGCTGGGTGCAGTACTGCTCGGACGGTGGGCCCGCAGGGCTCTACGCCGGCACCGATCTCGGCACGGCGATTCACGACGGCATGGCGAAGATCCAGGCCGTCGCGCAGAGCTACGAGCCCAAGGCGCTCATCATCATCACGGACGGCGTGCCGATGGCGTGCACGGGCATCGGCGGCGGCAGCTTGTGCGGCCACACCTACGGCGGCGACGGCGTGACGCCTCCGTCGGGCAAGGCCTCGTCCGACTTCTGGGACCCGTGCTGCGCGGCCGGTTTGACCTGCGGCTCGTCGTACACCGTCGGCGGCGTGACCTACGGCGGCGGCGGCTGGGGAGACGGCTATCCGGGCAACTCCCCGAACGGCACCACCGCTTGCAACGCGGCCCACACGCTCACGCAATACGCCGTCTCCCAGGCGGACGCCGCCGCGGCGGCGGGCATCGACCTGTTCGTCATCGGCTTCTACAACAGCGCGACCGATACGTCTGCCAAGTTCGCGGCCAGCCTCGTGCGGAACAAGGGCGTCGCGTGGATCACCAACGACAGCACGAAGCTCGCCGGGATCCTGCAGCAGATCCCGAGCCACCTGCCGGTCTCGATCGTTCGCTGATCACCAACTGGGCGACGGGCGCGGCGCTTACTGCTGCTGCTCGAACATCATCGTCATCGAGTAGTTCATCTGCCCCGTGGGCAGACGAACGAAGTTCACCAGCGGCGTGTACGTGTACTTCGCCGTCAGCGTCAGCGTCTTCGAAGGAGAGGATCCCGACGTCGACGTCGTGAAGGTGCCAGCCGGCACCGGCATTCCGGAGGCGACCAGATCCGACGTCGCGCGCGTGACGGCCATCGTCGCGCAGTCGTTCGGATACGCGACGGTCTGGTTGATCGTCACGCCCAGGCGCAGCCCGTCGCGCACGGCCGCCGCCAGCGAGAAGCGCTGGTAGAAGTACCAGCCGTAGTCGATGAGCCCGAAGACGATCGCGCAGAAGATCGGGAGCACCAGCGCGAACTCGACGGCGGCGCCGCCCCGCTGACGATTGCGCCGCGGGCGCTCCGGGAGGCGCGTGCGCCGCGCGTGGCTCAAGCTGCGCATGCGGGCATTATCACACGGGCCCGCGTCGAAA
>DASZSB010000207.1:0-36314 GCA_035548835.1 Gammaproteobacteria bacterium
TCGAGCGACAGGCGCTCGAACCGCCCCGGGTCCTCTGCGAAGAGCTGCTTGATGGAGCGTTTGCGCAGCGCTGCGGCGTGCTCGGCCAGCGTGCGCCAGGCGGGGGTGCGCGGCCCGTAGGTCTCGTTCGTCATGGCCGAAGATTACCGCACAACGACTGGTGAATCGCAGCCTTCCGCGCAGTTTATCGCCTGTGCAGCGGCAATCGCCTTGGATTACGGTGACCGCAGGCTTGCAGCGACATCAGCACGGTCTATAGTGACTCCATGTCGTACCTCACAGTGGACCCGCCGCGTCGTCACCGCCTGTCGGTGGCGGACTACTATCGTATGGCCGAGGTCGGAATCCTGCGGCCCGATGAACGCGTCGAGCTGATCGACGGTGAGATCATCGACATGGCACCCATCGGCAGCAGGCACAACGCCACGGTGACCCGGCTGGCCACGATTCTGCACAAGGCTGTCGGCGACAAGGCCATCGTTCAGACGCGGGGCTCCGTATCGCTCGGTGCGTACTCGGAACCGGAACCGGACATCGCGGTGCTGCACCCTCGAGCCGACTTCTACTGGTCTGCTCATCCGCGCGCGGCCGAAATTCAACTCATCGTCGAAGTCGCCGAGTCCTCGCTGCGTTTCGATCGCGACGTGAAGCTGCCGCTGTATGCCCGGCACAACGTCGGCGAAACGTGGCTGGTCGACGTCGACAGCCGGCGAGTCATCCGCCACCGCAAGCCGGCACAGGGAAAGTACACGTGGGTGGACGAGCCCGATCTCGGCAGTCCCCTCGAAATCGAGGCGATCGACGGCGTCAGGGTCGATCTTCGCGAGTTGTTCCCCACCGGCGTTGGCCGGTAACGCAGCGCACTTCGCGGGTCAGAGCTTGACCTTGTAGTAGTCGAGATACCAGTCGACGAAGTTGCGCACGCCGACTTCGACCGGCGTGCTCGGCCGGTAGCCGACGTCCGCCACGAGGTCCTCCACGTCGGCCCATGTGTCCGGCACGTCGCCCTGCTGCAGCGGCAGCAGGTTCTTCTGCGCCTTGCGCCCCAGGCACTCTTCCAGCACCTCGATGTAGCGCATGAGCTCCACGGGCTGCTGGTTGCCGATGTTGTAGATGCGGTACGGCGCCTTGCTGGTGCCGGGATCCGGGTCGTCGCCGTTCCAGCCGGGGTTCGGCTGCGCGACGTGGTCCATCGCGTGCACCACGCCCTGCACGATGTCGCCCACGTAGGTGAAGTCGCGCCGGTGATGGCCGTAGTTGAAGACGTCGATCGGCTTGCCCGCGAGGATGGCCTTCGTGAACAGGAACAGCGCCATGTCGGGCCTGCCGAAAGGGCCGTACACCGTGAAGAACCGCAGCCCCGTCACCGGCAGGCCATACAGGCTCGCGTAGGTGTGGGCCATGAGCTCGTTGCCCTTCTTCGTGGCCGCGTACAGCGACAGCGGGTGGTCCACGTTCTGGTGCACCGAGAACGGCATCTTCGTGTTCGCGCCGTACACGGAGCTGGTCGAGGCGAACACGAGGTGCTGCACCTTGTTGTGGCGGCAGCCCTCGAGCACGGTCATCGTGCCCTGCACGTTGCTGTCGATGTAGGCGAACGGCTCCTGGATGCTGTAGCGCACGCCGGCCTGGGCACCCAGGTGAATCACACGCTCGAACTTCTCGGCGGCGAACAGCGCGGCCATGCCGGGGCGGTCGGCGAGATCCAGCTTCACGAACCTGAAGCGCGGATACTTCGCGAGCACCGCGAGCCGCGCGTGCTTCAGCGTGACGTCGTAGTACTCGTTCAGGTTGTCGAGACCGACGACCTCATCCCCGCGCTCGAGCAGCAGCTTGCTCGTGTGAAAACCGATGAAGCCCGCGGCTCCGGTGACGAGTACCTTCAATGCAGTGTCCCGTTGAGAATCGAGTTACAGGCGGCCGTCGGACGCGTCTTTCGGCAGCACATGTTTGATGTCGAAGACTACCGTGTTCGGGTTGCCGAAGGCACGGATTCCCTTCGGACCCAACTCCACGAACTCCTTGTGCGCCACAGCCACGACGATGCCGTCGTAGCTGCCATGCTTGGGCGCTGCGATCAGCGAAATCCCGTATTCGTGCTCGGCTTCCGCGGAGCTGGCCCACGGATCGTAAACGTCGACCTTGCACCCGTAGCTCTTGAGCTCCTGCACGACGTCCGCGACCTTCGTGTTGCGCACGTCCGGGCAGTTCTCCTTGAACGTCAGACCGAGAACGAGCACGCGGGCGCCGGAAGGCTGGATGTTGCGCCCGATCATCAGCTTGATGACGCGCGTCGCCACGTGCTCCGCCATGCTGTTGTTCAGGCGCCGGCCCGCGAGGATGATCTCGGGGTGGTAGCCGACCTCTTCCGCCTTGTGCGTCAGGTAGTACGGATCGACGCCGATGCAGTGTCCGCCGACGAGCCCCGGCCGGAAGTTCAGGAAGTTCCACTTCGTGCCGGCGGCCTTCAATACCTCTTCGGTGTCGATGCCGAGCTTGTTGAAGATCAGCGCGAGCTCGTTGATCAGCGCGATGTTGATGTCGCGCTGCGTGTTCTCGATGACCTTGGCGGCTTCCGCGACCTTGATGCTCGACGCCTTGTGCGTGCCCGCCGTGATGATCGTCCGATACAGCTGATCCACGTACTCCGCGGCCTCGGCGTTGGAGCCGGAAGTGATCTTCTTGATCGTCGGCAGGCGGTGCTGCTTGTCGCCCGGGTTGATGCGCTCCGGGCTATAGCCCGCGAAGAAGTCCTTGTTGAACTTGAGCCCGGACTTCTGCTCGAGGATCGGCACGCAGTACTCCTCGGTACAGCCTGGATACACCGTCGACTCGTAGACGACGACGTCGCCCTTCTTCAGCACGCTGCCGACCGTGTCGCTGGCGCCCTGCAGCGGTGTCAGCAGCGGGCGGTTGTCCTTACCTACCGGCGTCGGCACCGTCACAATGAAGGTATTGCACTCCGCCAGCTTCTTCTTGTCCGTGGTAAAGGACAGTTTCTTGGAGGAAGCCAGCTCCTCGGCCGTCGTCTCGAGCGTGGAGTCGTTACCTTTCTGAAGCTCCGCGATGCGATCGGCCTTGATGTCGAACCCGACGGTCGGGTAGTGCTTACCGAACTCCACTGCGAGCGGCAAACCGACATAACCGAGACCGATGATGCCGATCCGAGTGTCCTGCAGCGATTTCAAGCCTGTCACCTGAAGAGGTTTTGTGCCGCGTCATTCTAGCGCGGCCGGCGCCCGAAACGCAGAGAGTCGAATCACACTCCGAGCCAATACGCCACGGCCAAAAGCCCGGTAACGCTCATCGTAACCGTATACGGCAACGCCATCGTCAGCATCCGCACGTACGACAGCCTGAGCAGCGGCGCCAGCGACGAAGTCAGCAGGAACAGGAACGCGGCCTGGCCGTTCGGCGTGGCCACGCTCGGGATGTTCGTCCCGGTGTTGATCGCCACGGCCAGCAGGTCGAACTGCTCGCGCGAGATCTCGCCGTGGGCCAGCGCCTCGGCCACCTCCGTGATGTACACGGTGGCGACGAAGACGTTGTCGCTGATCGACGAGAGCAGGCCGTTCGCGACATAGAACATGGCCGGCTGCATCGAGGCCGGCTGCGCCAGCACGAAGTGAACGACCGGCGTGAACAGCTGCTGCACGTGGATCACGGCCACGATCGCGAAGAACACCACGACGAGCGCTGTGAACGGCAACGCCTCGTGGAACGCATTCCCCAGGCGATGCTCCTCCGTGACGCCCGCGAACGCAGTCGCGAGCACGATGACCCCGAGGCCGACCAGACCGACCGCGGCCACGTGGAACGCCAGCGCCGCGACGAGCAGCACGGCTACGATGGCCTGCACGACGAGCACGGCGCGGTCGCGCGCCGTGCGGTTGTCGTTCTCCGCGCGCGCGAAGTCCTCGAGCACGATTCTCACGGGCGCCGGCAGCTCGGCGCCATACCCGAACCAGCGCAGTTTCTCGAGCGCCACGCACGTGAGCAGCCCCACGGCCAGCACGGGCATGGACACCGGCGCCACGCGCAGGAAGAACTCCACGAAGTCCCAGCCTGCGACCGTGCCGATCAGGAGGTTCTGCGGCTCGCCCACGAGCGTGGTCACGCCGCCGAGCGCGGTGCCCACGGCGGCGTGCATCACGAGGCTGCGCAGGAAGTCGCGAAACTGCTGCAGGTCCTCGTGGTGCAGCTCGCGCACCTCGTCGTCGTTGGTCGGATCGTGGTCCGCATGGTGGAACTGCTTGCCCGACGCGGCCCGGTGATACACGCCGTAGAACCCCAGGGCGACCGCAATCACCACCGCCGTGACCGTCAGCGCGTCGAGAAAGGCGGAGAGCACCGCCGGAATCGCCGAGAACAGGACGGCGAGCAACACTTTCGAGCGCACCTTGAGCAGCACGTTCGTGAACACGTACAGCAGCATCTGCTTCAGGAAGTAGATGCCGGCCACCATGAACACGAGCAGCAACAGCACCTCGACGCCTTTGACCGCCTCCTCGTACACGGCCTCGGCGGTTGTCATGCCGATGGCCACGGCCTCGAGCGCGAGCAGCCCGCCGGGCTGCAGCGGATAGCAGCGCAGCGCCATCGCGAGCGTGAAGATGAACTCGAAGACCAGCGCCCACCCCGCCACCACCGGGCTCACGACGAACAGAGCCGGGTTCAGGATCAGGAACGCGATGATCGTGCGCTTGTACCAGCGCGGGCTGTGGCCGAGGAAATTGGCCGCCAGCGCCGCGGCCACGGTCGCCGGATGACCGGGTGTCACGCGGCAGCCGCGGGTTCGGCGGGGCGCGGGGCAGCCTCGACGGGCGGCGCTTCGAGCTCGCGCCAGATCGGCTTGCCGCGCTTGGCCATGGCGGTCAGGAACGCCTCGTGCGCCTGCCGCTCCTCGTCCGTGGCCGACGGAACCGGCAGCGTGAGGCCGCTGCGGTCGAGCCGCTGCTCGGCGGTGGCGGCCACGACGACGCCGGCCTCGCTGCTCTCGAGCGAGAGGCTCGCCTGGCCGCCGGTCATCGCAAGATAGATCTCGGCCAGGATCTGGGCGTCGAGCAGCGCGCCGTGGAACTCGCGCTTGGAGTTGTCGACGCTGTAGCGCTTGGCGAGCGCATCCAGGCTGTTGCGCTGGCCGGGATGCAGACGCCTCGCGAGCGCCAGTGTATCGAGCACGCCGCAGCACTCGCGCAGATCCTGCGGCATGCCGGGCAGCCGGCGCAGCTCGTGGTTCAGGAACTGGACGTCGAACTCGGCGTTGTGGATCACGAGCTCGGCGCCTTTCACGAAGTCCAGGAACTCCTGGGCCACCTCGGCGAACTTCGGCTGCGTGGCCAGGAACTCGTTCTCGATGCCGTGCACCTCGAGCGCGCCGCGATCGACCTCGCGCTCGGGGTTGATGTAGCGGTGGAAGCGATTGGCCGTGGGCCGCCGGTTCACGAGCTCGACGCAGCCGAGCTCGATCACGCGATGTCCGGCGGCAGGCTCGAGGCCCGTGGTTTCCGTGTCGAGAACGACTTGACGCATCGGCGGCTTACGAGCTCCGGGAAGGGTGGACGGCCTGCCGGTATCTTGCCGCACGCATCGCGAAAACTCACGCGTGCGCGAGGCGTCTCTCGAGGCCGAGGTTCGCGAGCTCGTCGGCGCGCTCGTTCTCGGGATGGCCGGCGTGCCCCTTGACCCAGTGCCAGCGGACCTCGTGCCGCTCGGCCTGTGCGGCCAGCGCCTGCCACAGGTCCTGATTCTTGACCGGCTTGCGGTCCGCGGTGCGCCAGCCGCGCGCGCGCCACGCGGGCAGCCACTCCGTGATGCCGCTGCGCACGTACGTGGAATCGGTATAGAGCGCCACGCGACATCGCTGCTTCAGCGCCGCGAGCGCCTCGATCGCCGCCGTGAGCTCCATGCGGTTGTTCGTCGTGGCGGGCTCGCCGCCGCAGAGCTCCTTCACGTGCACACCCGATTTCAGCACGACGCCCCAGCCGCCGGGGCCGGGGTTGCCGCGACACGCCCCGTCCGTGAATGCCTGCACGTCCTTCATCAGCGCTTGGGTAACTCGGTGGGCTGCGGCACGATTCGCACCGGCGCGCGCGTCGTGGGCTCCACGAGGCCGCCGACCACGCGCAGGCGCGGCTGCCGGCGGAACGCACGCACGGGCGTCAGCGGCAGAACTCGCTTCTGCGCCTTGATGAGATAGCCGCCGCTGAACACCGGCAGCCAGCGCTGCGCCCACTCCTCGCGCGGCAGGATCCGCAGCTGCTTGAAACGCTCGATCGGCAGCGTGTGGCAGTAACGCGTGGCGGGCGGCACGTCGAACGACAGCAGCTCGAGCCAGTCGCGCAACCGCCCCTCGCGGATCAGCCGCTCGCGGCAGGCCGGGTCGCCTCGGCTCGACAGCACGTGCCGCAGCCCCCAGAAACCGCCCGGCGCGAAGCTCAGCACGAGCAGATGGCCGTCGGGGCGCAGCACGCGGTCCACCTCGCGCAGCAACGCGTGCGGCGACGGCGTGCGCTCGAGCGTGTGCGGCAGGAACACGACGTCGATGGAATCGCTCGCGACGGCGAGCTGCTCGGGATTGCTCAGGATGTCGGCTGCGACACCGGGCCGCCAGTCGAGCAGCGCGCGGCGCTGCGTGCGCGCGTGCCGCAGGAACGCGTTGCGCGCGCCCCAGGCGCCGATCTGCAGGAACTGCTCGCCGAACACGCGCTCGAGCGCCTGGCGGATCAGCCTTTGCTCGTTGGCCAGCACGCGCCGGCCGAGCGGCGTCGCCAACCATTCCCTGACTGCGGCGGACTCACCCTGCATGCGTGGGATCGTGCCTGAGAGGGGCATCACAGTTCAACGTGCGAAGTCGCATGGCGGGCGCAGCCGCCCTTGCACCCTCGGCGATCATCTGTAGGATACGGCCATACCCGCTACCTGACGACCGGCCGCATATGAACGACAACGACATCGCGGTGCGCCGGCGCAGGCGCTTCTCTGCCGCCTCGCTGCTGCTGACGACCGGCGCTCTCACGGCCTGCCAATCCTTCGGTCCGGTGGCCAGCACCGCCCCGCCGCCGCCCGCCGCCACCGCGGCGACGGCCGTGGAGACTCCGGCGCTGGCGCCCATCGACCTGCCAGCGCTCGACTACCGCGAGCGCGTGGCGGAGCCGGACCTGCTGGCCCGCGTGCGCAGCAAGTTCGCGCTGCCGCCGAGCGAGGATCCCGCCATCGTGCGCGAGCGCGACTGGTACGCGCGCAATCAGGCGTATCTCGACCGCGTGTTCGCGCGTGCGGAGCCGTACCTGTACCACATCGTGGAGGCCCTGGAGCAACGCGGCATGCCCGCGGAGCTGGCCCTGCTGCCGGTGGTCGAGAGCGCGTTCGACCCGTTCGCGTACTCGCACGGCCGCGCGGCGGGTCTGTGGCAAATCATCCCGGGCACGGGCCGGCGGCTCGGCCTCGAGCAGAACTGGTGGTTCGACGGCCGCCGCGACATCCTGGAATCGACCCGCGCCGCGCTCGACTACCTGCAGGAGCTGCACTCGGAGTTCAACGGCGACTGGCTGCTCGCCGTGGCGGGCTACAACTCGGGCGAAGGCAACGTCGAGCGCGCCATCCGCAGCGCCGAAGCCGCAGGCAAGCCGACGGACTTCTGGGGCGTGAAGAGCTACCTGCCCGTCGAGACGCGGACCTACGTGCCGCGCCTGCTCGCGATTGCGGCCATCGTGGCCCACCCCGACGCGTACGGCGTCGCGCTGCCCACGCTCGCGAACGAGCCGCGGTTCTCGGTCATCGACACGGGCGGCCAGATCGACATGGCGCTGGCCGCGAAGCTCGCGGGCGTCGACACCGACCAGCTGTACACGCTGAATCCCGGCGTGAACCGCTGGGCCACCGACCCCGACGGCCCGCACCGTCTGCTGGTGCCCACGGACCAGGCGGAGCGGTTCTCCGCGGCGCTGGCCTCGCTCGGCGAGCGGGAGCGCGTGCAATGGACCCGGCACCGTATCGCCCAGGGCGAGAACATCGCCGCGATCGCTGCACGCTACGACACCACGCCGGCCGTGATCCGCGAGGTCAACAAGCTGCGCAGCAACAACCTGCGCGCCGGCGACTATCTGATGATTCCTCACGCCACGCAGGCGCTCGCGAGCTATACGCAGAGCGCCGATCTGCGGGCCGAGCGGCAGAAGAGTGTGGCGCGCAGCGGCGTGCGCAAGGAGCACGTCGTCGGCAGCGGCGAGACGTTGTGGTCGATCGCCCGCCAGTACGGCGTCGACGTGCGCGCGCTCGCGAGCTGGAACGCCATGGCGCCCGGTGACGTGCTGAGCCTCGGGCGCTCGCTCGTCGTCTGGACGGACGCGCCGGCCACCGGCGCCCAGAACATGGCGCAGGCGCGCGTGGCGCGCACCGACTCGGTCGCTGGCTTCGCCCTGAACGACCGGGTCCGCCAGATCAACTACGTCGTCCGCTCCGGCGATTCGCTGTCCGCCATCGGCCGGCGCTTCCACGTGACGGTGCCGAAGCTCACCGAGTGGAATGCCGGCGCCGCCGACAAGCCCCTGCGGCCCGGCCAGCGGCTCACCCTCTTCGTCGACGTCACCGAGCAGAGCAACTGATGGGTTTTCTCGCCGGCAAGCGGGCCGTCATCATCGGTCTCGCCAGCAACCGTTCCATTGCCTGGGGCATTGCGCAGGCCATGCGCCGCGAAGGCGCCGACCTCGCGTTCGGGTATCAGACCGACAAGCTCAAGAGCCGCGTCGAAGGCATGGCCGCCGAGCTCGGCAGCGACTTCACGCTGCCGCTCGACGTCGCCGACGACGCGCAGATCGACGCGTTCTTCACGGGCCTCACGAAGCGCTGGGACGGCTTCGACGTCCTCGTGCACTCCGTGGCGTTCGCGCCGGCGGACCAGCTCGAAGGCCGGTATCTCGACGCCGTCTCGCGCGAAGGCTTCCGCATCGCTCACGACATCTCGAGCTACAGCCTCGCGGCGCTCGCACGCAAGTCGGAGCCGCTGATGCGCGGCCGCGCCGGCGCGCTGCTCACGCTGAGTTACCTCGGGGCCGTACGCACGCTGCCGAACTACAACGTCATGGGCCTGGCCAAGGCCAGCCTCGAAGCCAACGTCCGGTTCCTGGCTGCCGACCTCGGGACGAGCGGCATTCGCATCAACGCGATCTCGGCGGGCCCGATCCGCACGCTGGCGGCATCGGGCATCAAGGGCATCCGGCAGATGATCGCGCAGGTGGGGGCGGCCTCGCCGCTGAAGCGCAACGTCACCATAGAGGACGTCGGCAACGCGGCCGCGTTCCTGTGCTCGGACCTTGCCGCCGGCATCACCGGCCAGGTGATCTACGTCGACGCCGGCTACAACATCGTGGGCATGGCCTTCCCCGACGCCGCGCCGGACGAGCCCGGCAAGCCTCAGTAGGCGGGCGGCTCGAGCACCTCGGGCGGAATCCGCACCGTGGCCTCGTCACGCACGCTGTCGATATACGCCGTGAGCTCGGCACGGGCCGACTGGTCCGCGAGCTGCTTCTGGCGCTGATCCCGCTCCGACTGCGTCAGTGACCCCGGCTCGCCGGCCTGCACCCCGGACAGCACGAGCACCGCATGATTGCCGTTCGCGAGCGCGACGGCCTCGCGCTGCACACTGGATGCCGCGGGCTTGCGCATGGCAAAGGCCGCCGACAGCACTTCCGTCGGCACCGTGCTGTCGGTGCGCTGCACCCAGGCGGCTGCGTGCCACGTGCCGCCATGCATGGTCGCGAGGGCCGCGGGATCCCCACCCTTCTCGATGTCCGCCAGGAAGGCGCCGGCCGCCATCTCCGCCATCTCCTGCGAACGCTCGTGCACGAGCTCGTCGCGGATCTGGCCACGGACCTCGTCCAGAGGCTTCGTCTTCGGGACGTTGTGCGCGGTGACGCGCAGCACCAGCACGTCGTCGTCGGCAAGCTCGACGAGCTTGCTGTTCCTGCCGCTGTCTACGACGTCGTCGCTGAACGCGGCCTGGACCACGGCGGCGCTGTTGCGGAACAGGTTCTGATCACCCGTGCGCGGGAACCCCTTGACCGTCTTCAGCGGCAGCTGCATCGCAGTGGCCACGGAGGCGAGCTCGTTGTAGGCGTCGAACGCCTTGTCGCCCAATTGATTGGCCTTGTCGTTGAACTGCATTTCGGCACGCCGCGTCTTCGTTTCGGAAGCGAGCTCGTCGCGGACGGCCTCGAACGGCTGGATGGTGCCGCCGCGCGTCTCTTCCAGACGAATGACGTGGAAGCCGAAGTCGCTGCGCACCGGCGCGCTGACCTCGCCGACCTTCAGCCCGAACAAAGTGTCCTCGAACGGCCCGGGCAGCGTGCCACGAGCGATCCAGCCGAGATCGCCGCCCTGCTCCTTGGTGCCGGCGTCGGTGGATACTTCCTTGGCCACCTTGGCGAAATCCTCGCCCGCCTTCAAACGCGCCTCGACGGCGTCGGCCTGCTTGCGCGCGGCGTCTTCCTGCCCGTCGGCCACGGGAATCAGGATGTGGCGCGCGTGCCGCTCCTCGGCGGCCTGGAAACGATCCTTCTCTTCTTCGTAGGCGGCGTGCAGATCGTCCTCGGTCAGCTGGATGCCCGCGGCGATATCGGCCAGCGAGAGCTCGACGTACTCGAGGTCCACCGTTTCCGGTGTCTGGTAGGCCGCCTGGTTGCCTTCGTAGCGCGCGCTGATCGCAGCATCGTCGACCGTCGCCTTGGGCGCGAACGCGGCCGTGTCGAACAGGGCGTAGGCGATCTCGCGGCGCTGATTGTAGAGCTCGATGTAGCGGCGGAACTCCGCCGGCGTCAGGAACGTGGAATCGGCGATGCCGGACTGCAGATCCTGCGCAGCGAGATTCGTGCGCTGCATGGCCTCGAACGCCGCCGGCGTCAGACCCTGGTTGGCGAGCAACCCCCTGTAGACGTCCATCGAGAATTCACCGCCGGCCTGGAACGCGGGAATCTCGCGGATGGAGCTCGAGACACGCTCGTTCGACGCGCGGTAACCCGCGGCGTCCACGCGCTGCTTAAGCGCCGTCTCGCGGACCATCTCATCGACGACGGAGCGGCGCAGCTGGCGGCGCAGGTCTTCGGTGAGCTCGGTGCGATAGACCCGCTGGTACTCGTTCTGGCGGTTCTGGAGCTCGCGATCGAAATCGGTGATGGAGATGTTCTCGCCGTTGACCTTCGCGGCGAACGACGCGGAGCTGGTCGTCCCGCGCTCGACGCCCCAGAAAATGAAACCGGCGCTGACGAGCCCGAGTACGATGACGGCGATCCAGCGGCCAAGCGAGTCGTGGATTCGTTGCAGCATAGTTCAGCAGATCCCCCAAAAAATCAAAGGACAGACCTACTACGAGCCCACGTCAGCACGCAGGTCCGTAGCACATCTGTCCTTGATTTCAGTTATCTGGCGGAGTGGACGGGACTCGAACCCGCGACCCCCGGCGTGACAGGCCGGTATTCTAACCAGCTGAACTACCACTCCGGCTCATTTCTGGTGGGTGCTGAGGGGCTCGAACCCCCGACATTCGCCGTGTAAAAGCGACGCTCTACCAGCTGAGCTAAGCACCCTGGGACAGAGCCGGCTAGTTTACGGCATCCTTCAATGCCTTGCCAGCTTTGAACCCCGGGACATTGCTCGCGGCGATGTTGATGGTCTCGCCCGTGCGCGGATTGCGGCCGCTGCGAGCTGCCCGGTGCTTGACGCCGAACGTGCCGAAGCCGACCACGGAAACTTGCTGCCCCTTCTTCAACGCCGCCGTGATGCTGTTGACGACGGCGTCCACGGCACGGCCAGCGTCTGCTTTCGACAGATTCGCTGCACTCGCCACCGCATCGATGAGCTCTGCTTTGTTCATTCGTATCCCTTACGCTCGTGCGCAATTGTTAAAACGTTGTTCGTAGACGTGCGGATGCACGTCTGCCCGTGAGGTTGGTCTCGAAGTCCTGGCCGCGCCCCGAAACTCGCGAACCTTATACCAAGGCCGATTTTCGCGTGTCAACTCAACGAATCCGCGCTAGTGCGGCAGTGTTGCCTCGCTCGATTCACCGTCGTCCGCACCGGTGTCTCTTTGCGGCGTCACCACGAGGTCGCTGCGCGTCGGGCGCGGCGTTTGCTGCAACGCGAGCTCGAACACCTCGTCGATCCACTTGACGGGAACTATGTTCAACTTGTCTTTGATGTTCTTTGGGATTTCGGCGAGATCCTTCTCGTTGTCGGCAGGAATCAGCACCGTCTCGATGCCGCCCCGGTGTGCAGCGAGCAACTTCTCCTTCAATCCACCGATCGGCAACACCTCGCCGCGCAGCGTGATCTCGCCTGTCATCGCCACACTCGAGCGCGCAGGTATCTTCGTCAGCGCCGACACGAGGGCCGCGCACATGCCGATGCCCGCCGAAGGCCCGTCCTTCGGCGTCGCGCCCTCGGGCACGTGGATGTGCACGTCGGTCTTGGTGTGGAAGCCCTCGTCGAGGCCGAGCACCGCGGCGCGGCTGCGCACCACCGTCATGGCGGCCTGGATCGACTCCTGCATCACGTCGCCGAGCTGGCCCGTGTGGATCAGCTTGCCCTTGCCGGGCACGATGGCGGCTTCGATCGTGAGCAGCTCGCCACCGACCTCGGTCCACGCGAGCCCGGTCACCTGACCGACCTGATCGTTCTCCTCGGCGCGGCCGTAGCGGAAGCGGCGCACGCCGATCAGCTTCGACAGATTGTCGGCGCCGACGTGCACGGTGCCCTTGCGCGGCTTCAGCAGCAGCTGCTTCACGACCTTGCGGCAGATGTTCGCGACCTCGCGCTCGAGGTTGCGCACGCCCGCTTCGCGAGTGTAGTAACGGATGATGTCGACGATGGCCGGGTCGGAGATCTTGAGCTCGTCTTCCTTGAGACCGTTCTGCCGCATCTGCTTCGGGATCAGGTAGCGGCGCGCGATATTGAGCTTCTCGTCCTCGGTATAGCCCGGCAGCCGAATGACCTCCATGCGGTCCAAGAGCGGCGCGGGGATGTTCAGGCTGTTCGCCGTGCAGACGAACATGACCTCCGAGAGGTCGAAGTCGACTTCCAGATAGTGGTCGTTGAACGTCGCATTCTGCTCGGGGTCCAGCACCTCGAGCAGCGCGGACGACGGGTCACCGCGAAAGTCCATCGACATCTTGTCGACTTCGTCGAGCAGGAAGAGCGGGTTGCGAACCTTCACCTTGCCGAGGTTCTGCACGATCTTGCCCGGCATCGAGCCGATGTACGTGCGCCGATGCCCGCGGATTTCCGCCTCGTCGCGCACGCCGCCGAGCGACATGCGCACGAACTTGCGGTTCGTCGCGCGCGCAATGCTCTGCCCGAGCGACGTCTTGCCCACGCCGGGCGGGCCCACGAGGCACAGGATCGGGCCCTTGAGCGCCTTCACGCGTTGCTGGACCGCGAGGTACTCGAGGATGCGTTCCTTGACCTTCTCGAGGCCGTAGTGATCCTCCTCGAGAACCCGCTCGGCCGTTGCGAGATCCTGGTGCACCTTCGTGCGCTTCTTCCAGGGCACCTTCACGAGCCAGTCGATGTAGTTGCGGACGACCGTGGCTTCGGCCGACATCGGCGACATCAGCTTCAGCTTGTTGAGCTCCGAAGTCGCCTTCTCCTTGGCGTCCTTCGGCATGCCGGCCGCCTTGATCTTGGCCTCGAGCTCGGCCAGCTCGTTCGGCGCGTCCTCCATCTCGCCGAGCTCCTTCTGAATGGCCTTCATCTGCTCATTCAGGTAGTACTCGCGCTGGCTCTTCTCCATCTGCTGCTTGACGCGGCCGCGGATGCGCTTCTCGATCCGCAGCATGTCGATCTCGGCATCGATCAGACCGAGCACGTGCTCGAGCCGCGGGCGCACGGCGGCGATCTCGAGCACCTTCTGCTTCTCGGACAGCTTCAGCGTCATCTGCGCCGCCACCGTGTCGGCCAGTCGGCTGGGCGAATCGATGCCGGACAGCGACGTCAGGATCTCGGGCGGAATCTTCTTGTTGAGCTTCACGTACTGCTCGAACCGCGACATGACCGAGCGCGTGAGCACGTCGAGCTCGCGCCGATCGTTCTCGCCGCCTTCCGGCAGATCCTCGGCTTCGGCGCTGAACACGTCGCCCACCTGCAGGTTGCGCAGGCGCGCCCGCTTCACGCCCTCCATCAGAACCTTGACGGTGCCGTCCGGCAGCTTCAGCAGCTGCAGGATCGTCGCCACGGTGCCGATCTCGTAGAGGTCCTTCGCGCCCGGCTCGTCGATGTCCGGCTGCGTCTGCGCGACGAGCAGGATCTCGCGATTGCCGGCCATGGCCTGGTCGAGCGCGGCCACCGAGCGCTCGCGACCGACGAACAGCGGAATCACCGTGTGCGGATAGATCACGACGTCGCGCAGCGGCAGTATCGGCAGGCGCTTCGGGGCCGGTGAGTTGGCGGTGTCTGTCATGGCTGCATTCTCTCAGTGCAGGGAGCCGGCAACATCGCGCAAGCGCGACCGGCCGGCGGCATTCAACGGGGTGACCGATGCAAACGGCGCGACCTCGTCTCGCGCGGAGACGAGGGGCGAGAGCGAGCGAAGGCTAGCGACGCTCGTCTCCCACGGCCGCGGGCTCATCGGCCTCATAGATGACATACGGCTTGGTCTCGCCAGTAACGACCGCGTCGTCGACGACGACCTTGGTCGCATTGGTCATGGACGGAAGTTCGTACATCGTATCGAGCAATACGTTCTCGAGAATCGTGCGAAGCCCGCGCGCGCCGGTCTTGCGCTGCATGGCCTTCCGCGCCACGGCACGCAGCGCGTCCTCGCGGAACTCGAGCTCGACGCCTTCCATGTCGAACAGCTTCTGATACTGCTTCGTCAACGCGTTGCGCGGCTCCGTCAGGATCTCGACGAGCGCTTCCTCGTCGAGCTCCTCGAGCGTGGCCACCACCGGCAGCCGGCCGACGAACTCGGGAATCAGGCCGTACTTGATCAGGTCCTCGGGCTCGACGTCGCCCAGGAGATCGTTGATGTGCTCGCCACCGTCGGGCGGCCGCACCTCCGCGACGAACCCGATGCCGCTCTTCTTCGAGCGGTTCAGGATGATCTTGTCGAGGCCGGAGAACGCACCGCCGCAGATGAACAGGATGTTCGACGTATCCACCTGCAGGAACTCCTGCTGCGGATGCTTGCGGCCACCCTGCGGCGGGACCGACGCGATCGTGCCTTCGATGAGCTTCAGCAGCGCCTGCTGCACGCCCTCGCCCGAGACGTCGCGCGTGATCGACGGGTTGTCCGACTTGCGCGAGATCTTGTCGATCTCGTCGATGTAGACGATGCCGGTCTGCGCCTTCTCGACATCGTACTCGCACTTCTGCAGGAGCTTCTGAATGATGTTCTCGACGTCCTCGCCGACGTAGCCGGCTTCGGTCAGCGTCGTGGCATCGGCGATCGTGAACGGCACGTTCAGAAGGCGTGCCAGTGTCTCGGCCAGCAGCGTCTTGCCGCAGCCGGTCGGACCGATCAGCAGGATGTTGCTCTTGGCGAGCTCGACATCCACCTTGCTCTTGTCGCGCGCGCGCGTTTCGAGCCGCTTGTAATGGTTGTACACGGCCACCGCGAGGACCTTCTTCGCGGTCTGCTGGCCGATCACGTACTCGTCGAGGACCGCCTTGATCTCGTGAGGCTTCGGCAGCTTGTCCCGACCCCGCTCCGCGCGCTCGTCGAGCTCCTCGCGGATGATGTCGTTGCACAGCTCGACGCATTCGTCGCAGATGAAGACGGACGGGCCCGCAATGAGTTTGCGCACCTCGTGCTGACTCTTGCCGCAGAACGAGCAATACAGGAGCTTGCCGTCGTCCCCCTTGCGAGAATCATCACTCATGTCAGCTGCACCTCACCACCGGCGGTTCCGGTTCATGGCCTTATAGCACTTGTGCCAAACCGCTGCAAAGCAGCGGTCGGCGGTTCTGACGGGCCTGGATCACAGGCTCGCGATCGCAGGAAGACTAGGACTTCGCCAGGGCCTCCGGCCTCTTTTCGAGCACCTTGTCGACGAGGCCGTACTCGACGGCCGTGGAGGCGTCCATGAAGTTGTCGCGGTCGCTGTCGATCGCGATGCGCTCGGCCGTCTGACCCGTGTGTTTCGCCAGGATCTCGTTCAGCCGCCGCTTCGTCTTCTGGATCTCCTGGGCGTGGATGTGAATGTCGGAGGCCTGACCCTCGAAACCGCCGCTCGGCTGGTGGATCATGACCTTCGAGTTCGGCAGGCAGTAACGCTTGCCCTTCGTGCCACCGGCCAGCAGCACCGAGCCCATGCTCGCCGCCTGACCGATGCACATCGTGCTGACGTCGGGCTTGATGTACTGCATCGTGTCGTAGATCGCGAGACCCGAGGTCACGACGCCGCCCGGCGAGTTGATGTACAGGTAGATGTCCTTGTCCGGATTCTCGGACTCGAGGAACAGCAACTGCGCGACCACGAGGTTCGCAACCTGATCCTCGATCGGGCCGACGATGAACACCAGACGATCCTTGAGGAGCCTGGAGTAGATGTCGTAGGCGCGCTCGCCACGAGCGGTTTGCTCCACGACCATCGGCACGAGATTCAACGCCTTCTCAATCACCCTTGTTCTCCGTCACCGGGCCACCGTCAGGCGCCCATGAATTCCTTGAAGCTCAATGTCTGCGCCTTGCGGATCGCGTGCTCGACGATGAAGTCCACCACCTGGTCCTCGAGCACGGTGGCCTCCACCTGGCTCATCATGCCACGGTTGCTTCGGTAGTACTGTGCGGCTTCGTCCGGTTTCTCGTACGGCGCCGCGAGCTCCTTGACCCTCTGCTCCACGCGGCTCTGATCGAGTTTGATCTTATGTTGCTTCAGTAGTTCTTGGATCAGGAGCCCGATGGCGACGCGACGCTGCGCGAGCGCCTCGAAGCGCTCGCGCGGCGGTGCCTGCTTCGGATCGCTGCTGCCCATCTGCCGCAACGCATCGGCCTGCAGGCTCGCGATCTCCTGTTCCACGAGCGTGCGCGGAATCGTGACCTCGTTGGCTTTCAGCAAGGCGTCGAACGCCCGCGTCTTGGTTTCCGCGCGCAGGCGCTCGGCCAGCTCGCGGGACATGTTCTTCCGCACTTCGCCGCGCAGCGACGCCGCGCCGCCGGCGAGCCCGAAGCTCGTCGCGAACTCGTCGTCGAGCTCGGGCAGCTGCTGCTCTTCGACGCGGTGCACGGTGATGTCGAACACGGCCTGCTTGCCGGCGAGGTTCGCCGCAGGATAGTCGGCCGGGAAGCTCACGGTGGCGGTGGTCTTTCCGCCCGCGGCGACGCCGCGCAGCGCCTGATCGAAGTCGGCCAGCACCTGACCGGCACCGATCACGATCGCCACGTCCTTGCCTTCCCCCCCCTGGAACGGCTGGCCGTCGAGAGTACCCACGAAGTCCACGACGACGCGGTCACGTTCCGCTGCCCCGCGGTCGACGCTCTTCCACGTCACGCGCTGCTGCCGGAGCCGCTCGATCATGGCCTCGACGTCGGCGTCCTCGATCTCCACGGCCGGCACCTCGATCGACAGGTCGCCGAGCGGCTTGAGCTCGATGTCCGGGTAAACCTCGAACGTGGCCCGATAGCTGAAGTGCTCCGGCCCGGCCTCGCCCACGGCCAACGGCTCGATGCGTGGCCCGCCGGCCGGGTTCAGATTCTGGTCCTCGATGGCCCGCGTGTACGTGGCGCGAACGACATCGTTCAGGACCTCCTCGCGGACCTGCCCGCCGTAATACTGGCGCACGACCTTCTGGGGCACCTTGCCGGGCCTGAAGCCCTTCAGTTTGGCCGTGCGCCCGACCTTGGCCAGCCGCGCGTCGATCTCGCGCTCGATGTCGGCCGCCGGCACGCGGATCGTCATTCGCCGCGTAAGCCCATCCGCGGCCTCCACTTTGGCCTCGTAACTCTTCGAAGTAGCTCCGTTCATCCCACAACTCTTGCTGGATTGGTGCGAAAGGGGAGACTCGAACTCCCACGGGTTGCCCCACTGGATTCTAAGTCCAGCGCGTCTACCAGTTCCGCCACTCTCGCCTTAGCGGCTGACCCTAGCCGGGCATTATAGACGTGCCCGCACGGCGAATCCTCAACGTCCGTCGCCGAGGTATGCCGGCGGGCGTCACGGGCCACCAAAGGAGTCGGGCAGGAGAAAGACGGCCCGGGCGCGACGGATGACCGCCGGCCGGGCCGTTGGGGGGGCTGATGCCCTACTGGACGGTCTTGCTGACGGCCGCCGACAGGGCGCTCTCGGCGCCGGACGAGTTCAGCGCCGACGCGGCGAAGTAGTAGGTTCCGGGCACGAGGTTGCCGATCACGTAGGTGCTGAGTCCGGCCCCGCTCAAGCTCACGGAGTTCGGGTAGGTGCCGGCCACGGTGCCCCAGTAGATCTTGAAGCCCGCGAGGTCGGTCAGCGCCGAGCCGTCGGTGTTCTGCGTGGGCGCCGTCCAGCTCAACGTGACCGAGCCGGTGGCCACCGCCTGCACGGTCAGGGTGAACGCGGGCAATGACGCGCTCAGCGTGCCGTCGCTGACCGTGATCACGATGCCCGCCGTCGAGCCGACGTCGCCGGCGCCCGGCGTGCCCTGCAACTGCCCGGTGGAGGTGCTGAACGTCGCCCAGGCCGGTTTGTTGGCAATACTGAACGTCAGCGTGTTGCCATCCGGATCGCTCGCGGTCGGCGTAAACGAGTAGGCGTTGCCCTGCAACACTGCCGTGGGAGGCGTGCCGCTGATCGTCGGCGCACTGTTCGGCGCCGCGCTGACCACGATCGAGAACGCCGACAGCTGCGCCGTGTCCTGCCCGTCGCTGACTTTGATGACGATGTTCGCGAACGTGCCGACGTTCGCTGCGGCGGGCGTGCCCTGGAGGCGGCCCGTCGTGGTGCTGAACGAGGCCCAGCTCGGCTTGTTCGTGATGCTGAACGTCAGCGTGTTGCCGTTCGCGTCGTTCGCCGTGGGCGTGAACGTGTACTGAGTGCCGACCGTGGCCGTCGTGGGCGGGGTGCCCGAGATCGTGGGCGGCGTGTTCGTCGACGCGACCGTGATCGAGAACGCCGGCAGCGCGGCCGACGCCTTGCCGTCGCTGACGCTGATCACGATGTTGCTGAACGTGCCGATGTTGCTCGCGCCCGGGGTGCCTTGCAGCGCCCCCGTGTTGACGTTGAACGTGGCCCACGTCGGCCGGTTCGCGATCGAGAACGTCAGCGGATCCGAATCGGCATCCGCCGCGGTGGGCTGGAAGGTATACGCGGTGCCCTGCTTCGCCGTCGTGGCCGGCGAGCCGCCGATCGTCGGCGGATGATTCGTGGTGGGCGCCGTGACCGTGATCGAGAACGCCGGCAGCGACGCGGTGGCCGAGCCGTCACTGACCGAGATCACGATGCCGGAGAACGTTCCCGTCGTGCCCGCGGGCGGCGTGCCCGTGAGCGCGCCGGTGGCCGTGTTGAAGGACGCCCAGGCCGGCAAACCGGCGACCGAGAACGTCAACGTGTTGCCGTCCGCGTCGCTGGCCGTGGGGACGAACGCGTAGGCCGTGCCGGCAGCGACGCTCGTCATGGGCGCGCCCGAGATCACCGGCGGCGTGTTGCCGGCGGGCGGCGTCACGACCAGCGTGAACGCGGGCAGCGCGACGGCCGCCTGGCCGTCGCTGACCGAGATCACGATGCTCGCGAACGTGCCGACGTTGGCGACGAGCGGCGTGCCCGACAACGTGCCGTCCGTCGTGCTGAAGCTGGCCCATGCCGGACGGTTGCGGATCGAGAACGTCAACGCATCGCCGTCCGCATCGGCCGCGGTCGGTTTGAACGTGTAGGCGGTACCGGCGACGACGGACACCGCCGGCGTGCCCGAGATCGACGGCGCGCGATTCGTGGTGGGCGTGCCCGACACCGTCAGGTCGAACGCCGGCAGCACCGTCTGCGCCTTGCCGTCCGAGACCCAGACGACGATGCCCTTGTAGACACCGACGTCTGTTGCCGTCGGCGTACCGCTGAGCTTGCCCGTGGCCGTATCGAACGAGGCCCATGCGGGCTTCGCATCGATGCCGAAGATCAGCGGATCGCCGTCCGGATCTGCGGCCACCGGCGTGAAGGAATAGGCCGCACCCTGCGCGACCGCGGTCCCCGGCGTTCCGCTGATCGTCGGCGACTGATTGGTGCTGTTGCCCGCGGCATCCGTTGCATTGCCCTCACCGCACGCGGCGAGCACGGCACCGAACGCAAGAACCCCCAACGAGAAAAAAATTCGTTTTGCGCGCGCCATCTCTGAATCCAGCTGACGATGTAGCGCGCATTGACTTCAAGTTCCGTGCCAAACCTTCAGCCACGAGGCACGGCGCGGGTTGCAGCGGATCTGACGGCGTTCTGCGACAGTCCGAAATGTCCCCATTCACCGACAATCCTTCGTGGGACACGCGAAAGTCACGCAGGCACGCGTCGGCGTATGCCGACACGCACGCCTCGAACTCACGCGCAGAACATCGCGAGATTCGGTCCACGCCCGCGCCGGGCCTCGCTGCGGCTGCGAAACACGGTGCGAGCGCGGACGGTCGCCAAGTGGCGACGCGCAACATAACTCGGGGCGATCAGCGCCGTTCGCGATGTGCGCGATAGTCCCCGTCGGCGATTCGCGCGCCGCGCGGCGCGAGTGACCGATAGACGTACGCCCATGCCACGCACCGGCGACGCGCGAGCGAAACGACGCACGGCATGCGAACGAATCGCGGCCGCCCGGCTCCGCTGCCGGCTTCGTACCGATCCAGCACACGCAGGACGAACGGCTTGGGCACACGATACAGATCGCCCTGCACCCACTCGCTCGATCTTCGTGCGGGACGCAGCCCCGGGTACGGCCCGAGATCGTAGAGCCGACCGCGCGTCCTGGCCGGCCCGGCGTACTCCGCGACGCGTTGCAGCCATCGCGCCACGGGCACGTCGACGCACGGCCGCAGCGTGCCGTACACGAACAGCAGCGAATCGCGTTGCGCAACCCTAGACGATATGATGCGGGCCTCGCTCCTGTCGGGGTTCGGGACTCGGTTTTGTCGGCCACAAGAATACCAATGCCCAGCGCCACACGAGCGTTCGCGACGTGCGTGGCGATCCTGGCGTCGGCCTGCTCCGGCCATGCGACCGCACGCGGGGTGAGCCCCTACCTGCCGCTGCATCAGTCGCCGGAGATCGAACGCAAAATCGAGAAGGTCCTGATCCTCGCGGGCCGGCCGGTCCTGACGCGACCGATCGCGGCCGCCACGGTGCTCGACGCACTGCCGAAGGCCTGCGAGCACGACGCGGCGCTCTGCGAGGACGTGCGGCATTACCTCGCAGGCCTCATGCGCACCGCCGGCATCAGCTACCTCAGCGCCGCGGTCGGCGCCGGCTCGGGCGCGGACACACCGTTGCCGAACAGGCACGGCATGAGCACGGACAGCAACTACGAGGTGGCCGGCGCCGTCGTGTGGCAGCCCGGCGACCACTTCCTCGTGAGCGGCGGTATCGATGCCTACCAGGGGGACACGACTCCGACCGGAACGATGCTGAGCTTCGGCCGCGACGTCGCGCAGATCGACGTCGGCTATCGCGACCACTGGCTGTCACCGCTGACGGAGAGCGCGATGCTGCTCAGCACCGAGGCCGCGACCATGCCTTCGGTGACGCTCTCGAACTACCAGCCCTTCACGCGCGTCAACCTGCACTACGAAGCCTTCGTGGCGCAGATGAGTCACTCGGACCGGATCGTGTTCGACGGCGGACTCACCTCCGGCAACCCCCTGCTGGCCGGACTGCACCTTTCGATCGAGCCGCTGGCCGGCTGGTCGATCGGCGTGAACCGGCTGCAGCAGTTCGGGGGCGGCGAACGCCCGCATTCCGCCGTCGATCTTTTCAACTCGTTCGTGAACCCGTCCTCCGACAACCGCGCAGGCGAATTCGGCAACCAGGCGGCGTCGTTCACTTCGCGGTTCCTGATGCCGGCGCCGATGCCGATGGCCGTGTACTTCGAGTACGCGGGCGAGGACACGTCGACGAACAACAATCTTCGGCTCGGCAACGCGGCGCTCGCCGCGGGCGTCGAGCTGCCGGAGATCAAAGGCCGGTTCGCCCTGACGTTCGAGATCAGCGAGTGGCAGAACGCCTGGTACGTGCACCACATCTACCTGGACGGGCTCGTGAACTCGGGCCGCGTGATCGGCCACTGGGGCGCCGACTGGCGCGTGACCGGCAACGACGTCGGCGCGCGCAGCTGGCTCGCGCGCGTGGGCTTCCAGGCGGGCCGCGGCGGCGAGATCGAAGCCACGTACCGCACGCTCGACAACCAGTCCTACGCCGGCGTCGAGTATCAGCGCGCCCACCTCATCGACGTGCGCTACAGCCGCCGCTGGAAGCAGTTCACGGTCGGCGGCGAGCTCAATGCCGGCCGCGACAGCTTCGGCGAATCCTTCGGCCGCCTGAGCGCGTTCCTCCGTTACTGACAGCGAGTGCCCCTGCATGCGAATCCGCCACCGCGCCCGCTGTATCGCACCCTGCATCGGAGCCCTCGTCATGCTGGCCGGCATGGCGCACGCCGAGCCGTTCGTCGATCTCGGGCTCAACGAATCGCGTGTCGGTGCCAAGATCGCGAATCGGCAGGCACGAATCTCGACGAGCTCGACGGGGTTGCACGTAGGCGTCGGCGTCCGGCGCACGCTGTCGAACGGCGGCGACATCGGTGTGCGGCTCGAGATCGACGACTTGGACTCGAACACGCTGCTCGCGATCCGCGCGCTCGACTACCGCTTCAACCTGTCGCAGCGCTTCGCGGTGACGGCGTTCGCCGGCGTGGCGCGACTCGACCTCGCGACACCGGCCTACGGCTATTACCTGGGCGGCGGCGTGCAGTTCAAGGATCTGCGGCCGCGCTGGGACCTCGGCATCGACGTGCGCTACGGCGACAAGATCGCACGCGACAACCTGCTGCCCACGGACCCGCAGGGCGGCAGCCCGGACAACTTCTACGACCTGACCGGGATCAGCGTCTACCTGAGCCGCCGTTTCTGAGCGAGGATCGTGGCCGCGGTCTCGGCGCCATAGCGGCCGGCATCCCGCTCGAGCGCGGCACGCGAGCCGGCCGCCGCCAGGGCCTCGCGCGCGTGCGCGTCGCGCAGCAGATCGAGCGTGCGGGTGGCGAACTCCCGCTCGTCGGGCACGGCCCCGAGCCACGGCGAGTACTCCGGCGGCAGGCACTCCGCAGCGCCGACGCGCCGCGACGTGACGACCGGAACGCCGAGCGCGAGCGCCTCGAGCACGACCATGCCGAACTCCTCGTAGCGCGCGGGGTACACGAACACGTCGAGCGCCGCCATCCAGAGCTCGGGCCAGTGGTTCTTCGGGCGATAGACGGCATTGCCGCTCGCGAACAGCGGGTGTCGCACAACCTCCTTCGGGAGCTCGCGCGCGCCCACGACCAGGAGCCGAGCGTCGGGCTCGGCCGCCACCACGTGCTCGGCGGATGCCAGCAGCAGATCGAGACCACGTTTGCGGAAGTTGCCGGACGTGACCAGGCCGATGACGGGGGTCGAATCGCTCCAGCCAAGCTGCCGGCGCGCGCGTGCGCGCAGTTCCTGCCGAGTGCCCGGCGCGAACCTGGCGGCCTCGTGACCCGGGTGGTGCACGACGATGCGCTCCGGGGACAGATCGAAATGCTCCACGAGCGCGCCTTGGACCAGCGCCGAGTTCGCGACGACGGGCGTCGTCGCCGGCAACGCCGCGAAGAATTCACGCTCCGCCGCCGCCGCGCGCGGATCGGCAACCGGCAGATAGCGATTCGCGTCGGTCGCGAGATTGTGCACGAAGACGACATCCGCTTCCGGAATCGCGAGGTTGTGATCGACGATCAGCCCATCCGGATCGCCGGCACGCGCCCGCAGCACGGATGCGGAGACGCGCTTCGTGCGGATACCGGTGCGCAGGAAGTAGCGGAGCCCGCCTCGCTCGCACGCGAGCATGGCGTCCATGCCCGCCGCGCGCAGCGCGTGCACCTGCGTACGCAACAGCTGCCCCGTGCCGCTGTAGAGATCGAGCTTTTTGAGGAAGATCAGCGCTCGCATGAGTCGACGCTACGGGTGACTCGCTCGGCCGGGCGCACGAGACGACGTTGGGTGGTGGGCCGTGTAGGACTCGAACCTACAACCAATGGATTAAGAGTCCACTGCTCTACCAATTGAGCTAACGGCCCAATGCTTGTGCGCTGCCCCCAAAGTTGGGGTGGACGATGGGACTCGAACCCACGACGGCCGGAATCACAATCCGGGGCTCTACCAACTGAGCTACGTCCACCAGCGTCCTACCATTCTATAGCATCGGCCATGGCGCGCCCGGCAGGATTCGAACCTGCAACCCCCGGCTTAGAAGGCCGATGCTCTATCCCTTGAGCTACGGGCGCCGTTCTTCCTCGAGGTATGGTCGGGGCAGCAGGATTTGAACCTGCGACCCTCTGCTCCCAAAGCAGATGCGCTACCAGACTGCGCCATGCCCCGCTGCTACGGCGGGCATCTTATGCGGGCCCGCGCAGGACCGCAAACCGCACAGAGCCTAGCCTTGAGGCGCCAAAGAAGCTCGTGCGAGAATCCGCGTCCCGCGCTTGAACCAGGGAATCCCCGTGACTGCGACCCTCTTGGACGGCAAAGCCGTGGCCCAGCAGATCCGCGACGAGCTCAGCGACCGCGTCGCCAACGTCAAGAAGAAGCTCGGGCGCCCGCCCGCTCTGGCGATCGCCCTCGTCGGCGACGATCCGGCCTCGGAGGTCTACGTCCGTAACAAGCTGAAGACCGCCGAGGAAGCCGGCATGGGCGTGCAGTTCCAGCGTCTGCCGGGATCGAGCTCGCTGGCACAGGTGCTGGAGGTCGTCGACCGCTTCAACAAGGACGCGAAGATCGATGGCATCCTCGTGCAGTCGCCGCTGCCGAAGACGCTCGGGGCCGACGCCGAGCAGAAGGTGTTCGACGCGATCGACCCCGCCAAGGACGTCGACGGCTTCAGCCCGATCTCCGCGGGCCTCGTCCAGCAGAACCGCGAGGGCTTCGCGCCCTGCACGCCCGCAGGCGTCATCGAGCTGCTCGTGCGCGCGAAGATCCAGATCGAAGGCAAGCACGCGGTCGTGATCGGGCGCTCCGACATCGTCGGCAAGCCGATGGCGGCGCTGCTGCTGCACAGGAACGCCACGGTCACGATCTGCCACTCGCGCACGCGCGATCTGCCCGCAATGGCGCGCCAGGCCGACATCCTCGTCGCGGCCATCGGCCGCCCTGCCTTCGTCACGCCGGATTTCGTCAAACCCGGCGCGGTCGTGATCGATGTCGGCATCAACTCCGTCACCAAACCTGAGGACGCTGAGCGGATCTTCGCCCGCTATCCGGACCGACTCGCGGTGTTCCGCAAGCGCGGCTCCGTGCTGGTCGGCGACGTGCACCCCGACGTGGCGAACACGGCAGGGGCTCTGACGCCCGTGCCGGGCGGCGTGGGCCCATTGACCATCGCCATGCTGATGGCCAACACGGTCCGAGCCGCGGAGCTGCGCACCCGTTGAGCATGCAGGCCGCAGCGGGCCTCGGCTATCATCGCGGGTGATGCTGCCTTCGAGGCCATACCCATGCGAGTAGCGACTCTACTGCTGTGCTTGTTGCTGGCGCCGGCTTTCGGCACCGCACAGGAAACGGGCGCGGCCAGCGCCGCCGCATCCGGGCTGCCTCGCGTGCGTGTCTACACGTCGGTCGGCAATTTCGTGATCGAGCTCGAGCGGACGCGGGCGCCGCTGACGGTCGGCACGTTCCTGAAGTACGCGAAACAGGGTTTCTACTCCGGGCTCATCTTCCATCGGGTCGTGGCGGGATTCATCGCCCAGGCTGGCGGCTACACGGCCGACCTCATGCCGAAGGCCGCCAGCGGCACCGTGCCGAACGAGTCCGGCAACGGGCTCAGCAACCTGCGCGGCACCGTGGGCTTCGCGCGCACCGACGATCCGCATTCGGGCACGAGCCAGTTCTACATCAACCTGGCCGACAACCTGGATCTGAACCCGCGGCCCACGCGCTGGGGGTACGCCGTGTTCGGCAAGGTCGTCGAAGGCATGGAGGTCGTCGACGACATCGGTCATCGACCGACGGGACCCGGCGGTCCGTTCAAGTCCAACGTGCCGCTCGAGCCGATCACGATCCAGCGCATCGAGATCCTGAACGAGTAGCGGTCGCGTGACCGCGCTGTTCATTTCCGACCTGCACCTCGACGCGGCTCACGCCGAGACGACTCGAAAATTCCTGGACTTCCTGGCGCACGAGGCCTGCGGTACCCGCGACCTCTACATCCTCGGCGATCTGTTCGAGGCGTGGATCGGCGACGACGACGACGCCCCCGACCTCGTGCCAATCGTGGCGGCACTGCGCGCGCTGACGCGCAGCGGCGTACGCTGCGCCGTCATGCACGGCAATCGGGATTTCCTGCTCGGCGAGCGGTTTTGTGCCGCCACGGGCTGCCGCCTGCTCGGCGATTTCGAGCGCATCGAGATCGAGGGCGAGCCCGTGCTGCTGACGCACGGCGACCTGCTGTGCACGGACGACACGCGCTACCAGGCGTTGCGCACTCAGTTGCGCGCCCCCGCCTGGCAACGCGAGTTCCTGGCGAAACCCGTGGCCGAGCGGCGCAAGATCGCAGCGAATCTGCGGCAGATGAGCGCGGCGGAGATCGCGGCGAAGTCCGAGTACATCATGGACGTGAACCAGGCGACCGTGGAGCGCACGATGCGCGAGTTCGACGTGCGCGTGCTGCTGCACGGCCATACGCATCGTCCCGCCATCCACAGCTTTGAGCTGGACGGCCGGCCCGCCCGGCGCATCGTGCTCGGCGCCTGGTACGAGCAGGCCAGCTTCGTCCGCTGGGATGCGGGCGGCCCGCTCCTGACCCCGGACACTAACCCGCACTGATTTCGTCGAGTGCGGCGATCAATTCGCCCGCGGACTGGAAGCGCTCCAGCCGTTCGACGGCCAGCAACCGGTCGAGCACGGGCTGGAACGCAGTCAGCGCACGCACGAGGCGCGGCCGCGGCGCGTGTGCATGGCGGTAGATCACCCCCATCGGCGAGCTGGCCGTGAACGGCCGTTCGCCGGTCAGCATCTCGTAGAGGATGCAACCGAGGCTGTAGAGATCGCTGCGCTCGTCGGTGGGCTCCGCGTGACCCTGCTCGGGGCTCATGTAGTACGGCGTGCCGAAGATCTGTCCGGTGCCCGTGATCGCCGCGTGCAGGCGCAGCTGCTTCGCGAGACCGAAATCGATGAGCGCGAGGGTACCTTCGTCGCGGAACATGATGTTGCCGGGCTTCAGATCCCGGTGCAGCACGCCCGCACCGTGAATCGCCTCGAGCGCGCTGCCGATCTGGCGGGCGTAGTCGAGCGCGGCCGCGGGCTCGATGGCCTTGCCGATACGCTCCGCGAGACTGCCCGCGCCGAGATATTCCATCGCGAGGTACGCGTGGTCGTCGGCGACACCGAGGTCGAAGATCCGGACGACGTTCGGATGGTCGATGCCCGCGATGACCTCGTACTCCTGCAGGAACCGGTCGAACAGACGGCCGCCGCCCGCGTCCGGCACGTGCCGCAGCACTTTGAGCGCGAGGCGTTCCGTCCCGTCCTCGGACTCCGCGAGGTAGATCGACGACAGGTCGCTGGCATACAGCTTCGCCACCACGCGGCGTTTGCGCGCCCCAGTCAGAACGCGGTGGTTGGCGAGCAGCGGCCCCGATGGATCGAGGCGATCGACCTTGAGCTCGGCGCTCACGGCCGCAATGAGCCGCTGATGCTTCACGCGGTCCTTCGGAAAGAAGTTGGCGGCGCCCGCCTTCAGCGCATCGACTGCGAGGAACTCGTCGCTCTCGGCGGCGAACAGAAGTACGGGCGGACAGTCGGCGCGTTCGCGCAGCGCACGCAGAAACGCGAGTCCGTCATCCGCGGCGACAGGGTGCCCCAGCAGGACGAGGTCCACTCCGGCCAACGACAGGCTCGCGGACGGCGGCCCGGCCGAGCTCGGCTGGTACTCGTCGATGACCGCATCCGGCCACTCGACCTCGAGGTGATAGCGCAGGAGTTGCCGGTACTCGGCGTCGTCGTCGACGATCAGGAAGCGCAAGGCCCTACAGGCCGCTCGCCACTTGCATCGTGTCGTCGTCGAGCTCTTCCGCGCGGATCTTTGCATCGCGCCGGGCCTTCGCCGAATTCGAGCGAATGACCTCGAGCGCGTCGAGGTACGCGCGGCTCACGTCGCCCGTCACGTACTCGCCGGAAAAGCACGATGTATCGAAGCCGTCGATGTCGGCCTTCTCGTGCTGTACGGCCTGCACGAGATCCTCGAGGTCCTGGTAGACGAGCCAGTCGGCGCCGATCTTGCGCTGCACCTGCTCCACGGTCCGCCCGGCGGCGACGAGCTCGCCGGCGGCCGGCATGTCGATGCCGTACACGTTCGGATAGCGGACCGGCGGAGCGGCCGAGGCGAAATAGACCTTCCGGGCGCCCGCTTCGCGGGCCATGTCGATGATCTGCTGCGAGGTGGTGCCGCGCACGACGGAGTCGTCCACGAGCAACACGTTCTTGCCGGCGAACTCGAGGCCGATGGCATTCAGCTTGCGCCGGACCGACGCCTTGCGCGCCGACTGCTCCGGCATGATGAACGTGCGGCCGATGTAGCGGTTCTTGATGAAGCCTTCGCGGTACTTCACGCCGAGGCCTTGCGCGACCTGCATGGCCGCGGTGCGCGACGTGTCGGGAATCGGGATCACGACGTCGATGTCGTGGTCCGGGCGCACGCGCAGGATCTTCGCGGCGAGCTTCTCGCCCATGCGCAGCCGGGCCTTGTAGACCGACAGGTTGTCGATGATCGAGTCGGGCCGCGCGAAGTACACGAACTCGAAGATGCACGGCGTGTAGCTCTGGCGGGCCGACGTCTGGCGGCTGTGCAGATAACCGCGCTTGTCGATGAAGATGGCCTCGCCCGGCAGGATGTCGCGCTCGAGCTCGAACCCGACGGCATCGAGCGCCACGCTCTCGGAGGCGACCATGTGCTCCACACCGTTCGGCGTCTCGCGAATGCCGAGCACGAGCGGCCGGATGCCGTGCGGGTCGCGGAACGCCACGATGCCGTAGCCGATGATCATCGCGACCACGGCATAGCCGCCGGAGCAGCGCTTGTAGAGCGCCTCCACCGCATCGAGGATCTGCTGCGGCTTCAGGCCGTTGGTCGCGTGCTTGCCGAGCTCGTGCGCAAACACGTTCAGCAGCACTTCGGAATCGGAGTTCGTATTCAGGTGCCGATGGTCCTGCTGCTCCACCAGCCGTTTCAGCTCTTCGGCGTTCACGAGATTGCCGTTGTGCGCGAGGCAGATACCGTACGGCGAGTTCACGTAGAACGGTTGCGCCTCGGACAGGCTCGCGCTGCCCGCGGTGGGATAACGTACGTGTCCCAAGCCGACGTTGCCCGCGAGCTTCAGCATGTGCCGTTCCTGGAACACGTCGCGGACCAGGCCGTTGCTCTTGCGCACGCGCAGCCGCCCGCCGTCGTCGGTCATGATGCCGGCGGCGTCCTGGCCGCGATGCTGCAACACCGTGAGCGCGTCGTAGAGCGACTGGTTCACGGGTTCATGGCCGACGATTCCGACGAGTCCACACATATGCGAGTACCTGAGGTGAGAACGCCGCGACTACGACCGACGGTGGCCCTTAGGCCGGCACCGCGGGTCGCCCCTGAAGATCATGCCAGTAGCGATTGCCGAGCTCTGCGTAATATTTGACCGCAGCCGCCGCCCGATCTGCGTAAGGCTTCAACCGGGCCTCCTGCCACCAGGGCTCGTTCTCGAGCCCCAGGAACTGCATCAGCAACACCGCGAGCCCGATCAGGACTCCGGCCCGCAGCAGGCCGAAACCCGCACCGAGCAGGCGGTCGAGCCCACTCAACCCCGTGTGCCGAATCAATTTTCGTGCGAGCCAGGAGATGAGGCCACCGGCCAGCAATGCAAGCACGAAGACCACGACGCGCGCCGCCCAGGTCCGGACCTCCGGCGCGGCACCCACCCAGTGGCCGAGCACCGGCTCGACGCGCCCCGCGAACGCCCATGCCAGCCAGATCGCGACGAGCAGCGTCAGCAGCGACAGCGCCTCGGCCGTGAAGCCGCGCCACAGACCGATCACGGCCGACGCGACGCACAGGAACAGGATGACGTAGTCGGCGGGTGTCATCGGTACTCAATCGGCCGCGACGACCCTGGCCGTGATTCCGTGCGCGCCGAGCGCCGAGGCCGTAGCCTCCGCCTGCGCCTTCGCGGCGAACGAGCCCACGCGAACGCGGTACATCGTCTTGCCTCCGGTGCGATAGCTCGCGACGTTTGCCTTGTAGCCCAGAGTCGAGGCGCGGTCGGCGAGCCGCCGCGCGTTGCCTTCGTCGCCGAAGCTGCCGAGTTGCACGGTCCACTCGCCCTTCGCTGCGGGCGCCACGGCGGTGGCGGCGGCCTTGCGCGGCGGCTCCGCGGCCTGGGGTGCCGGCGTGGGTTTCGGCGCCGTCGCAGCCACCGGCGGCGGCTTGGCCGGGGTTGGCGCATCGGCCGGGGTCGTGGCCTCGGCGGGTGCAGGCGCGGCGGGCTCCGGCGCCGCCGTCGCGACGACCGTCTCGGCGGGCGGCTCCGCAGGCTCGGCGGGTTGCGCCGCCGCGGGCGGCTCACCGAGCTTCAGCGTCTGCGTGCGCATGGGGACGGGCTCCTCCGCGGCGGGCAGCTGCAGCGACGCAGGCCCCGTGTCGACCGGATTCTCGGGACCATCGAGCACCCAGGGGATCAGCCACACGCCGATCGCAACGAGCACCGCTGCACCGACGAGTCGTTCCTTCAAACCCTGGTCCATGTGGCGGGTCGGTCAACCAAAGGGGAGGAGGCGCAGTATAGCCGAAGCGCCTCCGTCGCGGCTCCTACCGTCACGAACGAACCGAATACGAGCACGCGGTCCCCCGGCCGAGCGGCGGCTCGCGCCAGGGCGCACGCATCGGCCACGGTCGGCGCCGCAGACACACGCGGCGCACCCACGCTGCGCACCAGCGCGGCCAGCTCCGCGGCGGTGGCGCCGCGATCCGCGTTGCCCTGCGTCACGAACCAGCGCTCGGTCAACGGCACGAACGGGCGGACGACGCCGGCCACGTCCTTGTCGCGCATGGCTGCAAACACGACGAAGGTGCGTCCGGCCACCGGCACCTGCTGCAGCGAAGCGCACAGGCGCTCGGCTGCCGCCGGGTTGTGGCCCACATCGAAAACCCACTCGACGCCGTCGATCCGGTGGCGCTCGAACCGCCCACGCAGGTAGGCGCGCTCGATGCCCGCCGCCAGCGCCGCATCGCCAACCGGCAGCGACGCCGCCATCTGCTCGACCACCGCCGCACAGGCCGCCGCGTTGGCGAACTGCTCGTCGCCGCCGAAGGACGGCACGGGCAGCGGCGGCGCGGTGTCCGGGTCGCGGCTGCGGCACCAGCCGGCACCGCTGCGGCGCAGGTCGAAATCGCGGCCGAGCACGTACGGCACGGCACCGACGACTGCGGCGTGATCGAGCACGCTCTGCGGTATTGCCCGGTCGGCAATGACCACGGGCTTGCCGGGCCGCATGATGCCGGCCTTCTCGCGGCCGATGGCCTCGCGCGTGTCGCCGAGGAACTCGCGATGATCGAGGTCGATGCTGACGATCAGCGCGCAGTCGGCATCGAGCGTGTTCGTGGCGTCGAGCCGACCGCCCATGCCGACCTCGAGAATCGCAACATCGACCTTCCGGTGCGCGAAGTACAGGAAGGCGGCCACGGCCGAGGACTCGAAATACGACAACGTGATCGAGTCGAGCGCGGAGTCGATCTCGCGAAACAGCTCGACGAGATCGGCGTCCGGCGCGTCGGCGCCGTTCAAGCGGATCCGTTCGTTGAAGCGCCAAAGGTGCGGCGAAGTGAACGTGCCGACGTCGTAGCCCGCATGCCAGTAGATGCTCTCGAGGATCGCGACGCACGAGCCTTTGCCGTTCGTTCCAGCCACCGTGATGACCTTGTACGGCGGCGGCTTGACCTTCAGCCGGTCGAGCACCGTGTACAGGCGATCGAGCGTCATGTCGATCTTCTTCGGGTGCAGCGTCTCGAACCACGAGAGCCAGCGATCGAGCGTGAAGTCGCGCCGCGACGACGAAACCACTGCGCCGGCCCTTCGGCTTCAGCTCAGCGCCGGTTTGGCCAGCAGCTTCGCGAACAGCGAGGCGATCTGATCGCGCGCCTGACGGCGATCGAGGATCATGTCGATCGCGCCCTTCTCCAGCAGGAACTCGGCACGCTGAAAGCCCTCGGGTAACGTCTCGCCGGTGGTCTGCTCGATCACGCGCGGTCCGGCGAAGCAGATCAGCGCGCCCGGCTCCGCGATGTTGATGTCGCCGAGCAGCGCCAGGCTCGCGGAGACGCCACCGGTGGTCGGGTCCGTCATGACCGAGATATAGGGCAGCTTCGCGGCCGCGAGCTGCGCGAGCGCGGCGCTCGTCTTGGCCATCTGCAACAGCGAGTACAGGCCTTCCTGCATGCGTGCGCCGCCGCTGGCCGAGAAACACACGAGCGGCCTGCAGTGCTGGATGCAGTAGGCGACGGCCCGCGCGAAACGTTCCCCGACGACCGAGCCCATGGAGCCGCCGAGGAAGCGGAATTCGAACGCGGCCGCCACGAGCGGCATGCCCTTCAGCGTGCCCGCCATGACGACCAGCGCGTCACGCTCGTCGGTGTCGCGCTGGGCCTCGTTCACGCGCTCGCGGTAACGTTTGCTGTCCTTGAAGCGCAGCGGATCCTGGGGCTCGAGATTGCCGGCCAGCTCGTAGCCCGACTCGGGGTCGAGGAACATCTCGAGGCGCTCGCGCGCCCCAATCCTCAGGTGGTGCCCACACTTGGGGCAGACGTGCAGGTTGCGGTTCAGCTCGGCGCGGTACAGCTGCGCGGCGCACCCGGAGCACTTGACCCAGAGGCCTTCGGGCACCGAGTGCTTGCGTTTCTCGGTCCGAATCCGCGACGGCATCAATTTGTCGAACCAGCTCATACCCACCGCCGATCCTGCGACGGGCGCATCATAGCCGAAAGCGCGGCTCGGGCATCACGCCTCGTCCACGAAGCGCGGCAGAGCGTAGTGCGCCTCATACAACACCTCCACCAGCGCGAGGCCGGCCGGTGGCGCCGCCTCGCCGGCCTGCGTACGGTCGCGCAGCGCGAGTATCTCCGCGGCAGCGCTGGGCGGCAGCTCGCCGCGCCCGATCGCGACCAGAGTGCCGACGAGATTGCGCACCATGTGTTGCAGAAACGCATTCGCCGTGAACTCGCAGGTCACGAGCGTCCCGGCCCCCCAGGGGCGACGCGCGATCTGCACGGCCAGAAGCCGCCGGTTCGGCGACCGGGCCTGACAGCCGGCGGCGCGAAACGACGAGAAATCGTGCTCGCCGAGCCAGCTCGTGGCCGCAGCGGTCATCGCAGCGCAGTCGAGCGGCTCGCGAACCCACCAGACACGCTGGCGCGCGAGCGCGGGCCGCGGCCCCTGCTGCAGGATGGAGTAGCGGTAGCGGCGGCTCCGCGCCGACCTGCGCGCGTCGAACGCGGGTGGCACCTCGCGCACCCAGCGCACCGCGACGTCCGGCGGCAGATTCGAATTCACGCCGAGCAACCACTGGCGCGGCGTGCGCGTCGCGCGGGCGTCGAAGTGCGCCACCTGATGCAGCGCGTGAACGCCCGCGTCAGTGCGCCCGGAGCCATGCACCGTGACACGCTCGCCGGCCACCCGGCTGACCGCGTCCGCGAGCACGCCTTCCACGCTGCGTCCGGCCTGCTGGATCTGCCAGCCGACGAAATCGGTGCCGTCGTACTCGAGACCCAGTGCGATGCGTGGCATAGGCGAAGGCCATCAAGCCTGCAACCGGCCGCCCCGAAACGCAACGGCCGCCCGAAGGCGGCCGCGCGTCGAAGAGCGGAAGCGGCTAGGCCGTCAGCACGTCGATCAGGCTCTGCGCCTCGCGGCGCTGATTCGGATCGCCCTCGTCGAGGACTTCCTCGAGGATGCTGCGCGCACCTTCGGGGTCGCCCATGTCGATGTAGGCACGCGCGAGATCGAGCTTGGTGCCGACCTCGGTCATCGTCTGCGGATCGAGAGGGCTCGCGCCTTCGGTGCCCGTCGGGTCCTCGTCGCCGAGCAACGGATCGCTGCCGATGTCGAGATCGAGCGGGGTATCTCCGCCGCCGAACACGTCGCGCGAGAACGCCGACGCGCGCGGCTGCTCCACCGTGTCGGCACCGTGCAGGGCCTGCGTGAGGTCCGACAGGTCGAGGTCGATGCCACCGTCGTCCTTCGGCTTCTTCAGCGCCTTCACGAGCGAGGTGTCGCCCGACTGGTCGGTCTCGAAACGGCCTTCGAGAACCTCGGTGCCCGTCATCGTGCCGTCGCCGAAGCCCGGCGCCAGCATCGTGGCCTCGCCGTCGCTCAGGATCGACGTCTTGCTCTGCTCGAGATCCTCGTCCTCCGCATCGCTGTCGCGCAGCACCTTCGTGACGCCCGTGGCCGACAACAGTTCATCGTCGGCACGCAGGGCCGGCTGCTCGCGCGTGTCCGTCTCGCGGTCGGCGGCCGTCGGCAGATTACCGAGATCCTGCGGCAGGCCCTCGATGTCCTTGACGTCGAGCCCGAGGTCGTCGAGGTCGATCTCGGCCGTGAATTCGCCCGAACCCGCGGCCAGGGCGGGCTGCTCCACGGTCGGCGGCTCGGGCCGGCGGAACGGCGTCTCGACGGTCTCGACCAGGGTCGGCGAGCCCGCGGCGGGGCTCTCGATCGTCGGCGTCTCCACGGTCGGCGCGTCGACGGAGAAATCCAGATCCGCGCCGGGGCGCTCGATGGTCGGCGACTCCTGGGTCACCGCCAAGGCATCGGCCGCGACGTCGATGTCGGTCGCAGAACCCTCGATCTCGCCGCCCTCATCGCCCTCCTCGGGCGCAAACAGCGCGGCCTCGAGACCTGCGGCCGTCTGTGCACCGATATCGAGCGAGTCGCCGCCGAAGTCACGCACGGCGGCGGGTTTGGCGGCCGGCTTCGCCGCCACCTTCGGCGCAGGGCGCTCGTCGGAGGCCTCGAGGTTGAAATCGAGCGCCGCACCGACGTCATCGAGCGCGGCGCCGCCACCGGTCGCGGCAGTTTCGCCGACATCCTCGAACGCGAGGTCGAGCGGCGCATCGCCGCCCGCTTCCAGATCCACGTCGACGCGGCCGGCCGCAGCCGTCGCGTCCGTGAAGAGCTTCTCGCCCGGGCAGATCTGGCGGCCCATGATCGCCACCTTGTCCCAGTCCGGGTCGGCAGCCTGGCCGATCTCGCCGCGCAGGTTCTGGGCCGCCTTCAGGAAGGCATCCTTGTTGCCCCAGACGAAGTAGACCTCGAGCAGCTTCAGCTTCAGGTCACGACGGTTCGGTGCGGCCTCCAGCGCCTTCTGCACCAGCTCGGCGGCCTGGTCGTACAGGCCGTACGCCATGTGGAAGTCGGCTTCCGCGACGGCATCGGCCTGGTCGAGGTTGATGACGGTCTGGTTCGAGAGCGTCTCCTCCACGGGCGCGATCGCTGCGGTGGCGGCAGCCGCCGCCGCGGGTCGTTCCGCCCGCGCAGGCCGCGCGGCGGGCGCACGGCGCTCGTCCTTGGGCTCCTCGCGCTGCGCCTGACCGGGGCGCTGTTCCTCGACGACGATGGTTTCCTCGGGCAGCTGACGGCGCATGCGCTCCGTGGCTTCGCGAACCTGCTCGTCATCGACCTCCGATTCCAAGGCCTCCCAACGGCCGGTAATGCCCTCGGGCTCCTGCTGCTCCTGGCGCCGGCGGCGCACGAACCACAGCGCGCCCACCAGCAACGCAGCGACGCCAAGCCCGATCCAGAGCATCGGCGCCATGACCCAGTCGAGCACCTGCGACAGCAGCGACGGACCACTCGAGACCGGCGCGGGCGCCGGCGCAGGTGCCGCAGCGGCCGGTGCGGGCGGAGCCGTTTCGGCCGCCTTCGCCTTGTCGTCCGCGAACACCTGTTCCTTCTCGAGATCGACACCGGCTGCGCCGCTCGCGGCCGCGGGGGCCGGCGTGGCCGTCGCCGCCGCCTGCTGCTGCAGATTCTGCAGAGTGGGGCTGCTGACCTCGACCGGGCGGCGGTTGTCGGCGCCGGGAGCTGCGGCGTTCGCCGCCGTGGCGGCACCGGCTCCGGGGCTCGACGCGGCCCTCGGG
>DASZSB010000208.1:0-1671 GCA_035548835.1 Gammaproteobacteria bacterium
GCTACTTCACGACGATCGTGCCGGTCATGTGCGGATGGAGCGAGCAGAAGTAGCGATACGTTCCGGGGCGGCTCAGCACGATGTCGTAGCGATCGTCGGTGTCGAGCGCTGGCGAGCGAAGCGGAGAGTCACGGTCCGAGCCGACCACGGTGTGAGGCGCATCGTCCTCGTTCACCCACGTCAGGGAGGTGCCCGCAGGAACTTCGATCACCGCGGGCGAGAACGTGAAGTTGCCGATGTGGATGGTCGCCGACCTCGGGGCTGTCGCGTGTATTGGAGGCACCGTGCACACGAGCACGGCGGCAACGAGCCAGGTCTTCATGCTGCCACCGGCGCGCCGAGCAGTCGATCCTCGATTGCGAGGGCGCGATCGTGCGGCCGCTGCGTTACAGTGCTCACGCCCAGAGCCGATCGCAGTGTGTCCGCCGCCACCTTCATCGGCCCAGGGCCTGGCGCCGTACCCGGCGCGGGCTGCGGAAATGCAGTCGAGCGCGCCGTGTGGAACTGCACGTGCCCTTCGACCTTCTGCATGACCTGGTGAATGTGCCCGTTCAGCACCGTCACCGAGCCGAACTTCTTCAGATACCCGAGCGCCTGCGCGGCATCGTCCGTGCCCCAGCCCCAGTCGGCGTACACGGTCCAGAGCGGCATATGGGCGAGCACGACGATGGGCGTGCTCGCGGAGCGGCCCTTCACGTCCTTCTCGAGCCATTCGAGCTGCTCGGCGCCGAGGCGCCCGAGGCCGCCGGCCTGCAGGTCGAGCACGTTGGCCAGCGCCACGAAGTGCGCGCCGCCGTGGTCGAAGCTGTACCACTTGCGATCCGCGGCGCCATTGAAGCGCGTGAAGAAGGCGGCGCCGTTGTCGCCGATCACGTCGTGCTCGCCCGGCACGTAGTGAACCGGTCGTCCGACGCTCTGGATGATCTGCGCCGCCGTGTCGAACTCGTCGGGTCTGGAAAGCTGGGTCACATCCCCCGTGTGCACGACGAATGAAGGTGCGCCCGAAAGCGCGCGGATCTGGTCGATGGCGGATTGCAAGGTGAGGTGCGGAGCCGGGTTCGGCTCCTTCTTGAATCCGATGTGGCTGTCGCTGATCTGCACGAAGCTCAGCGCGCCGCCCGCGCGCTCCGCCGCCTCGGCAGTGCCGAAGAGATTGGTCGGACGCGGTACTCCACCGTGCATCGTCCAGACGACACCCGCGCCGGCCCATGCGGCGCATTTCAGCAGACCGCGGCGGGTGAGGGCGGGGCGTTGTGAACCGTCATCGATTTTGGACATGGGAGGTCTCCGTGCGTGTGACGCGGGGAAGACTCGGCCCACGGCGGCGTTATTCGCAGGTGGTGCTCGCGGGAATAAAAGGGGCGCGCGGCAGGTCTACACTCGACACGCCCGTCATGCGCGGCGGTTGAAGAGCAACGCGACACCTATCGATGCCGACCCGCCCCACATCTGCCGCGGACTTCGCAGCGCTGGCCGCGGCGCATCTCGACTCCGCGTACAGCCTGGCGCGCTGGCTGGTGCGCGACCCCGCGCTCGCGGACGATGTCGTGCAAGACGCGATGCTTCGCGCTCTCAAGTACTTCGGCGGCTTTCGCGGCGACAACGCGCGGGCGTGGCTGCTGCAGATCGTGCGCAACGTCGCCTTCACGCGCTTGAAGGGCGAGGCGGCCG
>DASZSB010000209.1:0-8914 GCA_035548835.1 Gammaproteobacteria bacterium
CGTTGACCTCGGGCGAGCGGATGTACTCCGAGAGCACGTGCTCCATCTCGCGTGCGAGCTGCGTCGGCGTTTTGCCGACGGCTTCGATGTCCTCGATCAACGGAGTCGACACCTTGCCGTCCGGGCGCACGGGAACGGTCACCGACAGGTCCGGCTGGCCGAACACGAACACCTGGAGGCTGTCACCCGGACCGATCAGGTAGGCGCTGCCGCTGGTGTCGGTCGATGAAGCCCGATCGTCGGAGCCCTGTGCGAGCGCGGCGCCAGCAGCCGTCAGCGAGAGTGCCAGCCAGACGATGCGAAACAGAAATCGACACCGCGTGCGAACGTTGATCATATTCCCTTACACACGCCTATAGAGAGTCGTAGAGCTTCTGCGCAGCCGCGCGCTGTTCGAAGTCCGCCCCCCGTGCGAGCACCTTGCCCAGCACGGAACGCGCTTCGGCAGCCTGCCCGGTTTTCACCAACGCTTCTGCCAAATGGTAATGGATTTCGGGGTTCGAAGGAGCCAATTCTGCTGCGCGGCGCAGGTGTCCGACCGCATCGGCGGGCCGATCGCCGTTCAGCAGAATGAAGCCCAACGTGTCGAGTACCGCTGGATTGTCCGCCCGGATGGCGTTCGCCTGCTCGGCCAGCGCCAGAGCGCCCGGGCGACCGAGCCTCTGCGAGAGCCACGCGGCGTTGTTCAACGCGACCAGGTTGTCGTGATCGAGCGCCAGAACCGATTCGAACCCCGCCAGCGCCGCGGCGTCCTGTCCGGCGTTTTGTAACAATGTTGCGCGCAGCAGCAATCCCGGCACGTGGCGCGGATTTGCCGTAAGCCACTGCTCCGTCGCCTTCAGCGCCTCCGCCGGCTGGCCCGCGAGCTGGCGTGCTTCGACCAGACGCGCCATGACCGCCCAACTCGGCTCGCGCTCGAATGCAGCCGCAAGGCTGTCGGCCGCTGCCCCGTACTGGCGCGCCGCGGTACGCACTTCTGCATCCAGCACGTAGCCCGCGCTCTGTGCGGGATACTCGGCCTTCAACTCTGTCGCGATCGAAGCCGCTTCGCCGGCGTTACCGAGCCGCAGCTCGGCTTCGCCGAGCACGAAGCGCAGCGGCAGCGACTTCGGCGCCGAGGGCAGCATCTTGCGCAGCACGTCACGTGCGGACTCGGCCTGCCCTGCCGCGAGCTCGGCGCGGCCAAGCGCAAGCGTGATTCCGAGCCTGTCGGGCAACTTCGCGCTCGCCTGCCTGAGCAGGGTCGCGGCCTCCGAGGGGCGACCTTCGCCCAGAGCGAGCAGCCCGCGCACGGCTGCGACCTCGGGACTGTCCGGCGCCAGCCTCGCCGCGGTATCGACCTCGCGTCTGGCGGCGACCAGATCTCCCTGGCGTATTCGCAGCTGAGCCAGCGCCAGACGCGGGGCAATGGACTGGGAGCGTTCCGCAGCCTGCTGCAGGTAGCGCGCGGCAGCGTCGAATTCGTTTCGCGCCGCGAGCAGCTCGGCGAGCCCGGTCAGCGCGCGAACGTTGTCCGGTTGCTGCTGAACCAGGCCGGACAGAAGGTCCTCTGCCTCCCGCGTACGGCCTTCGCGAACCCACGTGGCCGCGACGAGCATTCGTGCCGTGGAACCGCTGGTCTCGAGCTTGGCCGCTCGCTCGAACAGCTCGCGAGCACGCGTGTCATCGCCGCGGAATTGCGTGTAGATCGCGACAGCGGTCAAAGCGCGCGAATCCTCCGGAAACTGCGCGAGCAGATCCTGCGCCGCGGCGTCGTCCGCAGTGCCGTTGCGCACGTGGGCCATGAGCTTCAACATGCCGGCCTCGAGAGCCGCCGGACCGCCGCCGAGTGCATCCTTCAGCAGAGCCGAGGCGTCCGAATCGCGCCCGGCCAGGAGATACGCTCGCGCCAGCTCGAGCTTCAGCGCTTCGTTACCGGGATCCAGTGACGCCGCCTGTTGCAGATACAGCAGCCCCTGCCGCGTGTCGCCGGCCAGAACGCTTGCGACGCCGCTCAACATTCCGATCTGGGGGTCTTCCGCCGCCGTGTCCGCGACGCCGCGCAACGTCGCCAGCGCAGCCTCGGGCCTCTGCTGGCGCAGGTGAGTTTCCGCGAGCAGCTTGATCGCCGCAGGATCGCCAGGCGACGTCGCGAGCACCGCCTGCAGCTGCTGCTCGGCCTGGCCGAAATTGCCGCGCGCCAGCTGGATGGCGCCGAGCAGCGCACGAAACTGCACCGTGTCGGGCGACGATCCGACCAACGGCTGGATCAGCGCGGCCGCCTCGTCGAACCGGCCGCGCCGATACTCGACCAGCCCCTTCATGTAGGACGTGAGCGCGGCCTGCGGTGCCGCCTGAGCGAGCCGCCTGGCCGTCACCTCGGCGGCCTCGAGATCGTTCGCTGCAAGCTGCACCTGCACCAGCGACAGCAGTGCCATCACCTCGCGCGTCGTCAGATGCGACGCATGGTACATGTCCGCAGCCCCCTGCAACGCCGCCGCGGCTTCCGGCAGGCGCTGCGTCCGGGCGAAGAGCTCCGCGCGTGCGGTCAGGATGGCTGGATCGCTGGAGCCGGAGCCGACGAGCTCGCGCTCGGCGCCGACCAGGTCGTTGCGCTGAAACGCGATGCGCGCGCGCACGATCGTGGCGCGGGGGCCTGGCTCCGTGTTCTCGAGCGCCTGCTCGGCCTCAGCGGTGCGCCCGGCCGCCAGCAGCGCCTCGGCCCGCGTGACCCAATAGCGGGGATCCTTGCCGGTCGGCCGCGCGGCGTCGAGCACGGCCAGCGCCTTGTCGGGCTGCCGAGCGACTACGAGCGCCTCCGCCTCACCGGGCGCGATGGCGCTCGGGGCAACGCCGAGCGCTTGCGCGCGCTCGAAGTCCGCCAGTGCTGTCGTGTAGTCACCGATCGCAATGGCAATTTCCGCACGCAGTCGCCGCGCCTCGGGGTTGTCGGGCTGAACCTGAACGACATTGCTGACGCGGATTCCCGCTTCCGCATAGTCCTTGGCCTCGAACCGGGCAGTCGCGGTCGCGAGCTCGGTTTTCGGATCGATCCGCCCGCAGGAAGCCACCAGCAGCGCGCCCAGGAGGCCCGCACACACGACGTAACGGCTCATCGGGCGCCAGCCTCCACGCGACGAACCGCCGCGACACTCAGGGGATGGGTCATCCGCTCGTAGAACAGCTCCGCGGCCGAAGCGGCGTAACCGGAAAGCGAGGAACGCGCACTACTGCAGTCGTGCCGGCACGCGGCCGTCAGCACCAGCGCCTGTGCGTCGTAACGTCCGAGCAGCGCGCCTCTCACCTGCAGCCACTTGGCCATGAGACTCCCCGAGGTCAGCTCCCCCGCAATGCGCATTCCCACCCATACGAGGCGCCGCTGCCCGGCGTCGGGATCCTGGACTTCCAGCTCCTGAAACGGGAGCCGGCGTCCCGTCTGCGACTTCACCTCGACACGCGCGCGTGCCACGACGGTCGCAGACATGCCCGCGGGGTAATTGTCCGCGAATACCACCTCGTGCTGCTGCTGCTGCGCCGGGTAATCGACCATATAGGCGCCGACGCGCGCGACGCCGTCGGAATACCACCCGGCCACCTCGGCCGCCTGCCCGACGTAGGCCGGCGTGCGCGCATCCTGCCAGTCGGCGACGCGCGTCCACCCTGCGACGTTGGGCTCCGTCAGCGCGACGGCACCCCCCGCGGGCGTGCTCCCCGCCACCCGATGATTCAGCGCAATCCCTGCCGCCAGCAACAGCATGCACGACGCATAGGCCGCGAGGCTTCCGGGCCCCACGGGCGCGGCGGACACCGTGCGGGGGATGGCGTCGCCGCCGCCGGGCCCGGTCACGGGGGACAACCGCCGGTTCAGCAGGAACAAAGGCACCATGCCCACCATGAACACGACCCAGCCGAAGTTCGTGTGACTGGTGACGATCAGGTAGTTCTGCATCTGCGAGTAGTGCCCCACGAGCACCATCGCGAACACGCGCACCCAGTTACTGAACAGGCCGAGCGCGAGGCCAAGCAGCGTTAGCAGCACGGCGACTCCCAGGCGGTGTCGCTGCACCAGCGCCACGAAGCCGGCCAACGCCAGCGCCACGACTGCGTAGCGCAGGCCCGCACAACCGCCGGCGACCTCGATCGTCCCGCTCGGCAGATGAATCAGGTTGCCCTCGATGAACGCCGGCACCGTCGACATCCGGATCCAGACGGATACGACTGCCACCGTCAGCTTCTGCAGCGTTCCGAGCGCAAGATCCCATATCGGAATGGCGGCGTACAGGTATGCCAAGGCTGGCAGCAGCCGGCGTGCCGTGACCGCTCCCGCGACGGCCCACACGCCGGCCATCCACAGTGCCGGGAACGGCGCGTACACGAGGGGCAACGTCGTCGACGCATGCCCCGCGACCATGATCAGCATGACGAGCGCGAGACACGCCATGCCCACCCAACTCGGCTGCAACGGTTCGAGCGGGGCCCGCCGCACCTCGCGGAACACGAGGAAACCGCTGAGGGCGAGCACGAGCCAGCCGTGCGAGTAATCGACGCCATCGACCCACTCGACGTTCAGCAGGCGCAGCGTGGGGAGGCTGAACCAGAGCAGCAGCGCGGCTCCAAGCACGACCACCAGGGCTGCGAGACCCGGTGGGAGCGTGACCGCCTGGGGCATACGCGCAGGAATCGCGGCGACGCCATCGACTCGTACCTCTTTCAAGGCTAAGCCACCTCCAAAAGCTCGGATGCCGGGTACCACGGCGGCCGCCGGCTCACGGCGCCACCCGCAGGTCCTTCGTGAATTCCGCAAAGCCCTGAATTCTACGGTCGGCCCCGGGGTCTTGCACGGACACACTCGACACTCTTTGTGACGTGTGTCCGGCCCCCGGCGGACACTCTCCCGCCCCGGCGATGCATGTGTGCGGGAGCTACCCTCAGGCAGCTCCCGGAAGCCGGATAATGAAGGTGGTACCGGCACCCGGCCTGCTGCGAACTTCGAGCTCGCCTCCGGCCCGCCGCACAACGTGACGCGCCTGGTAGGCCCCGATCCCCATGCCGGAAGCGCCCTTCGTGGTGTCGAAGGGCCTGAACAGTCGATCGCGGATGAACGCGCCGTCCATGCCGCTGCCCGTGTCGGTTACGGCGATCACGACCTCACCCGCAGCACCCTGCTCGACCCCCACCTTGATATGACCGTCAGCGGGTGTTGCGTCCTGGGCGTTGCGAATCAGGTGCAGCAGCACGCTGGCAAGCTCATCCCGATCCATGCGCACCCAGACGGCCTGAGTCCGCAGCTCGATCTGCGGGACCGGCTGCCGGTCAGCGCATTGGGAACGCACCTCCATCAGCAGCTTCGATACGTCGACGCGCCCCACCGCGGGCCGCGTGCGCGAGGCCGCGGTCAGCCGCTCGAGAACCTTCTTGATGCGCTGCGTTCCGCCACGAATCGTGCCGAACGCATCGTCGATGAAATCCGCGCGATGGCGAAACCGCTGCGCATTCGCGAGCACCAGCTCCTGTTCGGCCACGATGTTCTTCAGGTCGTGCATCAGGAACGCCGAGAGGCGGCTCAGCGCCTCGAACTGGCGAGTCTCGGTCAGCTTCTCCTGCACCATTGCCTGCGTGAGCACGGTGGCCACCTGGCGACCCGCAGTCTTCAGAATGTCGTGATCCTCGAAGTTCAACGATCGAAGGCCGGCCGGCTTGCCGAGCTGCACGAAGCCCTGCAGATGCCCCTGCAGCTGCAACGGCACGATCAAGGCATTGCGCGGCAACACGCCGTCCGCCGGATCGCCGAACGCATTGCGGTAGCGATCCGGTGCCTGCGCGTACTCCTCGCTGTCGATGACCCAACCGGTCGAGCGCAGGAACGCAATCAGCGGATGATCCTGCGCGAACTGCACCTGCAGCGGCTGGCCGTTGGCCAACGAGACCAGCCACTCGTAGCGCTCCTCCCGCTCGACCCACAGATGCCCCTGCTCGCTGCCGATGATGCGGGCCAGCCCCTCGAGACCGCTGGCCGCAGACTGCTGCAGATCGCCGGTGCGCGACAGACTCTCCGTCAGCCGCAACCACGCCTCGCGGTAGTCGTATTTGGTGCGATAGAAATTCTTGACGAGGAAGACCTTGAGGCGCCGGCGAATGCCGGCCGAGAACAACACGACGAACAGCACGGCGGCCCCGGCCGCAAGAAACAGCAGATCGAGCGGTACTCCCCACTCCCTTCCCAGCGCCCGCATGACATAGGCCACGACGCCCATCGCAAGCAGGTAACTGCCCACCGCGAGCAGGCTGGCCGTGTAGAACACGACGTGCCGGGAGACGAACGGCTCGCGATCCCACCCCGACTGACGCGTCGCGCCCAGCACCAGCACCGGCGCGAGCACGGCGTTCGCGAGGCCGCGCAGCGTCCAGAACAGCGGATCGAGGCCGCCGAGCAGCGCGGCGTGCGCAAACACGAACAGATCGAAGGCGACTATCCCTCCCGCGGCGAGGCACAGGAGTTGGAGCTGCTGCCGCGCCTCCCCGTGCGCGTTTCTGTACACCTGCTCGAGCGCCACGAGGCCGACCAGCGTCATCAGCACGAGCGCCGGATAGTTGAGCCAGCCCGCCCCCACGACCTCGCCAATCGGTAACGAGGCGAGGATCGCCGTGGCGCCGGCCGCGGCCGAGGCGCCAAGGAGCCATACGCGCGCCACCCGCGACCCGAGCCAGCACAGCACGCAGAACGTCCATACCAGCAGATGCAGTGCGTCGAGCCCGAGCAACGCAGCCGGCGCGAGCTGCAAGGACAACAGCGACGCGAGCAGCACGGACGCCCACAGGCACGACACCGCGACGGCGGCCGCCAGCGCGCCCGAGCGGATGTTCCGGGGGCGCCCCACCAGCAGGAGGATCGTCGCAACGCCGTACGCCAGCGCCGCGCCGCCGTAGCCGATGATGCCGATCCAGAAGGTGGATGTCGTCAAGCGACCGGGGTGCCTCAGCTGTGCAAGAGCGCGCCGCTCCTGCCGATGCCGTAGTACTCGAACCCGAAACGCTGCAGCAGCTTCGGGTCGTAGATGTTGCGGCCGTCGAAGATGACCGGCCTCTTCAGCGCCTGCCTGATCTGATCGAAGTCCGGGCTGCGAAACTCACGCCACTCCGTCACGATCACGAGCGCGTCCGCGCCCTGAACCGCCTCTTCGGCGCGGGAGCACAGAACGAAATCGCGGCGCTCGCCGTACAGGCGCCGCGCCTCGTGCATCGCGACCGGGTCGTACGCCCGGACCGTGGCGCCGGCCTTCCACAGCGCCTCGATCAGCTCGCGGCTAGGCGCTTCGCGCATGTCGTCCGTGTTCGGCTTGAACGACAGCCCCCAGACGGCGATCGTCTTGCCCGCGAGATTGCCGCTGAAGTGCTCACTCAGCTTGCCGAACAGGACCTGCTTCTGCCGGTCGTTGACGTTTTCGACGGCCGCGAGCAACTCCGAGTGGTAACCCACGGCGTCCGCCGACGCCGCAAGCGCCTGCACGTCCTTCGGGAAGCAGGAGCCGCCGTAGCCGCAGCCCGGGTAGATGAAGTGGTAGCCGATGCGCGGATCCGAACCGATACCGATGCGCACGTGCTCGATGTCCGCGCCGAGCCGCTCCGCGACGTTCGCGAGTTCGTTCATGAAGCTGATCTTCGTGGCGAGCATGGCATTCGCCGCGTACTTCGTGAGCTCTGCCGAACGGATGTCCATGACGATCACACGATCGTGGCTGCGGTTGAAAGGATCGTACAGCGCGCGCAGGAGCTCGGCCGTGCGCGGGTTATCGGTGCCGATCACGATGCGATCGGGCTTCATGAAATCCTCGATCGCCGCGCCTTCCTTCAGGAATTCCGGATTCGACGCCACGTCGAACTCGACTCGCACACCCCGCTTGTCGAGCGCAGCCTGAACCTCGGCGCGCACCTTGTCCGCGGTGCCCACCGGCACCGTGGATTTGTCGACGATGATCCGATAGTCCGCGATGTGCTCGCCGATCGAGCGCGCGACGGCCAGCACGTGGCGCAGGTCGGCCGAGCCGTCCTCATCGGGCGGCGTGCCGACGGAGATGAACTGGAAGAGCCCGTGCGCGACTCCGGCGGCCACGTCGGTCGTGAACTGGAGACGCCCCGCCGCAAGCCACCGCTTGACCATGGCCTCGAGACCGGGCTCGTAGATGGGCAGGTCCCCGCGCTTCAGCCGCTCGATCTTTGCCTCGTCGATATCCACGCACAGCACGTGGTTGCCGGCATCGGCCAGGCACGCCCCGGTTACCAGGCCCACGTAACCGGAGCCGAAGATCGTCACTCGCATGCGCTAGTCCTTGGCTGAACAGGCTGCGCAGGATAATACAGGCGTGGGGATCAAGGGGGCGCGCACGCGGGCCACGAAGTTGACCGGTGGCGACGTGCGCCTCTAGACTGCCGACTACGGGCGATTAGCTCAGCGGGAGAGCACTGCTTTCACACGGCAGGGGTCGCTGGTTCAATCCCAGCATCGCCCACCACTTTCCCCGCCTGCCACCGACGGGGCGAACCCAGACTCCTCTAGAGCGTTTTGCTGGCCACGTTCGAGCGGCTGCTTTCGACGCCGCTGCTGCTGAGCGCCGTCACCGCGAAGTACCACGTCGCGGGCGTCAGATCCATCACCACGTAGGTCGCGAGACCCTTGTCGACGGCGGCCGAGTTCGACAGATTATTCCGATTGGTGCCCCAATAGACGCGGTACCCCGCCAGATCCAGCGGGCTGCCATCGGTATTCTGAGTCGGCGGCGTCCACGAGAGGGTGGCGGAGCCCGTGGCCACGGCAACTACCGTGACGCTGAACGCCGCGAGGGACGTCTGCGTCGTGCCGTCACTGACCGTGATCACGATGTTCGACGTCGTGCCCACGTCACCCGCGGCCGGCGTGCCGGAGAGCAGGCCCGTCGAG
>DASZSB010000210.1:0-25500 GCA_035548835.1 Gammaproteobacteria bacterium
GGCCCGTTCCCTGCCGAGCAGCTCCCACAGCTGCGCGTCGCTCGCGCGGTCGATGGCGGCGCCGAGCGGGTCCAGGCGGCCGAGCCAGCGCTCCTTCCCGCAGGTCTCGGTCCAGATGCGGTCGGCCCACGTCGAGTCCCACGATGGCACGTGGATGCCGTTCGTCACGTGCGATACCGGCACCTGGTGGGCGGGCCAGCGCGGAAAGAACGCGGAGAACACCTCGCGCCGGCTCACGTCCGCATGGATGCGACTCACTGCATTGATGCGGCCGCTCGTGTTGACGGCGAGAGTGGCCATGGCGAATGGCTGCTGGGGATCGCCGCCGGTCAGTTGACCCAGTGCCGCGAACTCGGTGGGCTCGATGCCGAGCTCGGCCGCGTACACCGCGCCGTATCTCGCGGCCAGTGGCATCGGGAAGCTGTCGAACGCGGCGCGCACCGGGGTGTGCGTGGTGAAGACGTTGCCGGCACGCGTGACACGTAACGCGTCCGCGAAGCGCAGGCCGTGTGTGGCCGCATGGCTGCGCGCACGCTCGAGCGTTGCGAACGCGGCGTGGGCGTCGTTCAGGTGGCAGATGCCGATCGGAATGCCGAGTGCTGCGAGGGCACGCCAGCCGCCGATGCCGAGCGCGATCTCCTGCATGAGCCGCAGCTCCTCGCCGCCCGCGTAGAGCCGGGCCGTGATGCCGCGGTCGACGGGGCCGTTCAGCGGATCATTGCTGTCGAGCAGGTACAGGCGCACGCGTCCCACCTGGGCTTCCCAGACCCGCAGCCGCGCGTCCCGCCCGGGGAGCGGCACCGTGACGTGCACCCAGCGGCCGTCGCCGTTGCGCGCCGGCCGGACGGGCAGGCCGGTCGAGTCGTTGTACGCGTAGATCTCCTGCTGCTCGCCGCGATCGTCGATGTACTGGCGGAAGTAGCCCTGCTGATACAGCAGGCCCACGCCCACGAGCGGTACGCCGAGATCGCTCGCGGCTTTGAGGTAATCGCCGGCGAGAATTCCGAGGCCACCCGCGTACAGCGGCAGCGCCTCGCCCAGGCCGAACTCCATGCTGAAGTAGGCGATGTGGTGCTCGCCGAAGGTGTCGCGTCTGACGGCGTCGTCCCAGCATGGCGACTGGAGATAGTTCATGCGCCTCTGCATGAGCCTCGACCATTCGTCGCGAAAGTGCTCGTCGGCGAACAGGGCGAGCACGCGATCGGAGTCGAGGTTCTGGATCACGCGGTGCGGATTGTGCGTGAGCTCCCAGGCGTCGGCGTCGATGTGCCGCCACAGCGCGTCGCCCTCGTGGCTCCAGGTCCAGCGCAGGTCGCGGGCGAACTCGAGGAAGTCCCGCGCCACCTGGTGCTGCTGCTCGCGAGACATGAGGTGCAGCCGGGGAATGTCAGCGGGTGTAGACATGGGGGTCGCCTCTCAGATGCCCGCGGCGTGTCCGTCCTGCGACTGCAGCGTCTCGTAGCCCGAGACGATGTCGAGGATCTCCGCGGTGATCGTATCCTGCCGCCGCCGTTGAAACTCGCCGAGCAGCTCCTCGTGCCGATCGCGAAGATTGCGCTCGGCCGCTTCCATGGCCGCGAGCCTGGCCGCATTCTCGGCGGCGAGGGATTGCGCGCAGGCGCGAAATACCGTGACGAACAGGTGTTGCCGCAGCAGCGCGGCGAACAGCTGCTCGCGATCCATCGTGTAGGTGGGCAGGCTGCGCGAATCCCAGCGATGCCCGGCGGCGCGCAGTGCCGCGAGGTCCACCGGCAGCAGCTGCAGCTCGAGCGGCTCGTAGCGGTTGCCGGGCAGCGGGCGGTTGTGCAGCAGCACGACGCGCGGGAGCCCGGCCTCGAGCTGCCAGGCATCGATGTTCAGCAGGATCTGTCGGACCGTGGCGGTGATACCGGCGGCGGAGCCCGGCATGGGCATCTGCGCGGCCGGGACGAGTCCCGCGTCGGCGAGCAGCTCGGCGGCGCGCGTGCCGACACCGAGCACGTGGGCCCGGGCGCCGGCGGGGCCGGCGCCCGACAGCCGCCGCAGCGCATAGGCTGCGATCTCTTCGTTGAAGTGGCCGCACAGGCCATGGTCGGAGCCGAACACCACGGCGGCCGTGCTCGCGGGCCGGGCGGGCTCCGCCGCCGGCGGCGGCATCGTACGCAGCACGACGTGCAGCGACAGCTCCACGGTGCGGGAGTAGACGGCCAGCGATTCGACGGCCTGCTCGTACTGCCGTACGCTCACGGCCGCGAAGGCCTTCATCGTGCGCACGATCTCGCCGAGGTCGTCGAACACTCCGAGCCGGCGGCGCAATTGCTCGAGGGAATCCATCGTCAGTGGCCGGGCGGCTGCGCGGCGTCCGCGATGACTCTGCGCGCCTCGGCATAGACGGCCTGCCACTGCGCTTCGTCGAGCGTTGCGCCGCCCGCGAGGCGCGCGTACGCGTCGCGTTGCCGTTCCCGGATCCCGGCCTGCACGCGCGGCGCGACCGTATGCAAGGCCTCCGGCGGTATCGCATCGAACACGCCGGCCGTGGTCAGCTGCAGCACGAGCAGCTGGTCCGCCACCGGCAGCGGCTCGTTCTCGCCCTGCTTCAGGGCTTCGCGCACGCGGCGCCCGCGCTCGATCGTGGCGCGCGTCGCGTCGTCGAGGCGTGTCGCGAAGCGCGCGAACGCCTCGAGCTCCTCGAACTGCGCATACGACAGGCGCAGGTCCCCGGCCATGGCACGGTACGCGGGCCGTTGCGCCTTGCCACCGACCCGCGACACGGACTTGCCGACGTCCACGGCCGGCAGCACGCCCTTGCGCGCGAGGCGCGGTGAAACGTAGATCTGGCCGTCGGTGATCGAGATCAGGTTGGTGGGGATGTAGGCCGAGATGTCCTCCGCGTCGGTCTCGACGATCGGCAGCGCGGTCAGCGAGCCGCCGCCGCGTTCGCGCCGCAGCCGCGTCGCGCGCTCGAGCAGGCGGGAATGGATGTAGAAGATGTCACCGGGAAACGCCTCGCGCCCGGGCGGCCGCCGCAGCAGCAGCGACAGCTCGCGATAGGCGCGTGCATGGCGTGTCAGGTCGTCGTAGACGATCAGCACGTCGCGGCCGCGCTCCATGAACCACTCGGCCATCGTGGTTGCGGCGTAGGGCGTGATGAACTGCAGTCCCGGCGCATCCTCGCCGGAGGCGACGACCACTATCGAGTATTCGAGCGCGCCATGCCGGCGCAGCGTCTCGACGACTCGCGCCACGGACGTGCCGCGCTGGCCGATCGCGCAGTAGACGCAGACCACGTCCTGACCGCGCTGGTTCAGGATCGTGTCGATGGCGATCGCCGTCTTGCCGCTCTGCCGGTCACCGACGATCAGCTCGCGCTGGCCGCGGCCGATCGGCACCAGCGCGTCGACGACCTTGAGTCCCGTCTGCAGCGGCACGTCGACCGGAGCACGGTCCATGATGCCGGGCGCCGGACGTTCGACGGGTCGCCGCTCGCTGGTTCCGAGCGGGCCGAGCTCGTCGAGCGGCTCGCCCATGGCATCCACCACGCGGCCGAGCAGCGCCGCGCCGACCGGCGTATCGACGAGCCGCCCGGTGCCGTGCGCCTCGTCGCCGGAGCGCAGGTGCTCGGCCGGGCCGAGCAGCGCCACGCCGACCCCGTCGGCCTCGAGATTCACGGCGATGCCGAGCAGACCGCCCGGCAGGCGCACGAGCGCATCGGCGGGCAGGCTCGGCAGGCCGTCGACGCGCGCAATGCCGCCGCCGACGTGCAGCACGGTGCCGACCTCCTCGGGCTGCGGCTCGCACGGCTGCTCGCCGAGAGCCACGGTCAGCGTGGAGCGGGCTTCCGCGAGCAGCTCGCGCAGCATCAGGCCGTGGCCTCCGCGGTGGTCGCCGCGCCGACCAGGGTGTCGATGCGTGCCCCGACGCCGTCGATGTACGTGGCGATGTTCCACTCGAGCTTCTGACTCTGGCCTCGCAGCGAGAGGCCGCACACGACGTCGGCGCCGGTCTCGTACTCGATCGCGTCCGTGCCGAGCGCCGCGGCCAGGCGGCTGCGGTTTTCCGGCGCGAGCTCGAACGAGGAGCTGATGCGCACGCGACGGTTCTGGCCGATCAGAGCGTCACGCTCCGGGCCCGGCATCGACTGCAGGCGGCGCAGCAGGGTCGCGACCATGCGGTCCTCGAGCGGCGCGTCCGCGAGGTCCGTCAGCGCGCGGCGTGCGATCTCGATAGCGGCGGCCAGAATCGCCCGTTGCAGGTGCGTGCGCAGATCCTCGTGCTCGCGCCGCAGCGCGTCGAGCCACTTGGTGCGCTGCTCGTCGACCTCGGCGCGCGCCTGCTCGAGCAGCTGCCGCTTCTGCGTCTCGGCTTCCTGCGTGGCGGCGGTGAGTCGATCCTGCCGCGAGCGCTCGAGCGCGGCCGTCTTCTCGGCGTAATCGCGGGCCCTTTCGGTGGCTTCGCTCTCGCGGCGCTGCGCGTCGGCGAGGCGCGCGGCGATCTGCTGCTCGCGTCGCGTCATGGCGGCTACCACGGGCTGGTACAGCAGCCGCTTCAGCAGCCAGACCAGGATCAGAAAGTTGACGATCTGTGCCGCGACCGTCAGCCAGTCGATCTGCATGCTCAGCCCCCGGCGCGCGCCGTCACGTGGTTCCAGAACGGATTGGCGAAGATCAGGATCAGCGAGATCACGAGCGCGTAGATCGCGATGGACTCGATCATCGCGAGGCCCACGAACAGCGTGCGCGTGATCGTTCCCGAGGCGTCCGGTTGCTGCGCCAGTGCAGTGACGGCCTGGCTGATGGCGCGCGCCTCGCCGAGGGCGGGTCCGATCGAGCCTATGGCCATCGTGATTCCGGCAGTCACGATCGAGGCGAGGGCAATCAGGGTAACGCTGTCCATAGAGGCTCCTAGTCGGTGGATGGGTCGCGCCGCGCGTGGACCGCCGTGGCGGAGGCGATGTAGACCATGGCGAGCACTGCGAAGATGTAGGCCTGCACGATGCCGGTCACGATCCCGAGGGCCTGCATGGCGATCGGCACGAAGAACGGGGTGAGCCCCATCAGGATGGCCACGATCAGCGTGCCGCTCATGATGTTGCCGTAAAGGCGCACCGCGAGCGCCAGGGTTCGCGAGATCTCGCCCACGATGTTGAACGGCAGCATGAACACCGTCGGCTCGACGTAGTGCGCGAGATACGCGCGCGGGCCGTGCTCGGTCACGCCATACAGAGGCACCGCCACGAGGACGGCGATCGCGAGCGCCGTGGTCGTCGACAGCGAGCCCGTGGGCGGCTCGAATCCCGGCACGATTGCGAGCAGGTTGGCGGCCGCGATGTACAGGAACAGCGTGCCGATGAACGGTAGGTAGCGGCCTGCGCTCTCGTGCCCGATCTCCTGGATCTGGTCGCGCATGGCCGTCACCAGCGCCTCCAGCAGCAGCTGCCAGCGCGACGGCGCAAGGCTCGCATCGAGGCCGCGGGTGATGAGCCACGCGCCGAGCGACAGAACGAGCATCACGGCCCAGGTGAACACGATCGTGGCATTCAGGGCCAGTGGGCCCACGTGCCAGTAGACGATGCCGTCGGGGCTCAGGTTCACGGGTGCCGTCCTGCGCTGACCGGCGGCGGACGCCGCCACGTGACCACGGTGCGCACCGCGAGGAATCCGGCGAGTGCCGCCACGAGCGCCGGCCCACCTCCGCCGCGCACGGCCGCGAGGAACGCCGCGGCCGCGAGCGCGAGGCGCAGACCGAGCGAGGCCACTGCGACGACGGGCGCTGAGTCGGCGCGCACGAGACGGCGCACGGAGCGCGCGAGCAGCGCGAAGTACGCGAGCCCGAGCACGCCGCCGCCGAGCGCTGCCAGGACGACGGTCGCGAGGGTGGTCATTCGCGGTTCCTCGCCGGTGCACGGGATGAGCTCATGTCATTCGTCCCGGCTCTGGCGCTCGATCCAGCGCCATGCGTTGACGACGCCGAGCACGATGCCGAGCAGCAGCAGGGTGAGGGTCCAGGATACGCGGCTCGGCCAGCGACCGTCGATCCACGTGCCGAGCGCCACGCCGAGCAGCGCCGGGATCGTGACCGACCAGCCGATGACGCCGAGCGATCCCAGCGAGAGCCACAGGCCGCGGTCGTGCTCGCGGCGCGCGCGTTCGTGCCGCTCGGCTCTGCGCGCAACCTCGGTCCGCATGTGCTGCTCGGCTTCACGCGCGCCGCGCTCGCTGCCGTCGGGGTCACGCATGGGCCTGCTGTTCCAGCTCGAGGAACCTGCGCATCGCCGCCGCCTCGAGCCGTGCGAGTGCGCTGCGCGTTCGTTGGGCATCGGCATCGCGCAGGCCAAAGGCTTCGCGGACCGTCGTCTCGAGTGCCGCGGGCTCGGCGCCAGTGGCGGCGTTCATGACGGACACGAGAACCTCCGGGCCCCGCTTTACGAGCGTGCCTTCGTCCACGGCCACGAACGATGCCTCGCCGCTTAGGTCCGTGACGTACAGGATGCCGGGCACGAGCGCCGCCGCGAAGTCGATGTGCCGCGGCAGCAGGCAGAAGAATCCGTCGTGTGCTTCCGCGACGATCTTCGCCGCGTCCTGCTCGAGCAGGATCCCTGTCGGGGTGCACACCTTGAGTCGCATGGCAGTCACCGGCCCGCCAGCGCCGCCGTTTCCGGCAGCGCGCCCGTCATGTAGAACGCCTTTTCCGGCACCGAGCTCAGCGCGCCGGACAGGATGCGCTCGCAGCCGTCCAATGTCTGCTCCAGCGACGGTGCGGCGCCGGGCTTGCCCGTGAAGTGCTCGGTCGTGAAGAACGGCTGCGTCAGGAACCGCTCGAGCCGACGGGCCTGGGCCACGGTCTCGCGATCCTTCGGCGACAATTCCTCTATGCCGAGCATCGAGATGATGTCGCGCAGATCCTCGTACTCGGCGAGCACGCGCCGGACCTCGTGCGCGACGTTGTAGTGGCGTTCCCCGACCACCGAGGCTGAGAGCATCTTCGAATCGGACGCCAGTGGATCGACGGCGGGGTACAACCCCTGGGCGGCGCGTTTGCGCGACAGCACGATCGACGCCGACAAGTGGGCGAACGTGTGCGTCGCCGAGGGATCGGTCAGGTCGTCGGCAGGGACGTACACGGCCTGCACGGACGTCATCGTGGCGCTCGCCGAGCTCGCGATGCGCTCCTCGAGCTCGGCGAGCTCCGTGCCGAGCGTCGGCTGGTAGCCGACCCGCGACGGAATGCGGCCCATGAGGCCGGACACCTCGGTGCCCGATTGCACGAAGCGGAAGATGTTGTCGATCAGGAGCAGCACGTTGCGCCGTTCGACGTCGCGGAAGTGCTCGGCGATCGTGAGCGCCGTGTGGCCCACGCGGAAACGCGCGCCCGGCGGCTCGTTCATCTGGCCGAACACCATCACGGTCTTGTCGAGCACGCCCGCGTCCTGCATCTCGCGGTACAGCTCCTCGGCCTCGCGGCTGCGTTCGCCGATGCCGCAGAACAGGCTGATGCCCTCGTAGCCCTCGACCGTGTTGTGGATCATCTCCGTGATCAGCACGGTCTTGCCCACGCCCGCGCCGCCGAAGAGCCCGGCTTTCCCGCCGCGCTCGATCGGGGCGAGCAGGTCGATGGCCTTGATGCCCGTGAGAAAGATCTCGCGCGACGTGACGCGGCGGGCCAGTGGCAGCGGCGGGCGGTGAATCGGCCAGCGGCCGGAGGTCTCCGGTGCCGGCCCATCGTCGATCGGCGCGCCGAACACGTTTACCATCCTGCCGAGCAGTGCGGTGCCGACGGGAACCTCGAGCATCCGCCCGGAGTCACTTACGGGTGAGTGCCGTGCGAGTCCCCGTGTTTCGGTGAGCGCGATGCAGCGCACGGTGTCCGTCGCGACGTGGCTCTGGACCTCGAGCACGATGCCCTGGTCGGCGCCGGCGTGCAGCGCCTGGAAGCGGGGCGGCAGCGGCGGCGGGAAGGACACATCGACGACGTCGCCGCGGACGGCGACGACCTGACCCGAGACTCGAGGGTTGCGCTGCTGCATGAGGTGCCAGGTCATTCCCGGAAGGACCGGATTGTCGTGCCCTGCGGACGACACCGAACATAGGTAAATGTACGGAGCGTCACGTGGGGTTCGACCATACCATGCTCCGGAAAGTGCAAAGGAGTGCCGCATGACTCGGTCCCCCGGCCTCGTGCTCGCCTTCAATGCCGGCAGCTCGTCGTTGAAGTTCGAGGTGTTTGCGGCGGACGGGTCGCTCGAGACACGCGTGCGCGGTGCGGTGCGCGATCTCGGGCGGCCGCACTGTGCGTTCCATGCCGATGGCGCCGCCGCGCAGACGCTCGGTGCCGGACTCGGCCCGGCCGAGGCGGCGGCCTACGTGCTGCGGCGACTGTTCGACGGCGGTTTTGGTGCCGAGGTGCGGCCGGACCGGGTGCGTGCCACGGCGCACCGGATCGTGCACGGCGGGCCGCGGTTCGCGGCTCCGGTGCGCGTGACGGCCGGCATCGAGGACCGGCTGCGCGCGCTCGGCGAGATCGCGCCGCTGCACAACCCGCCGGCCATCGCCGTCATGGACGCCGTGCGCGCTGCGTTCCGCGACGTGCCGGCCGTGGCCGTTTTCGACACGGCGTTCTTCCGCACTCTGCCGGCGCACGCCCGCGTCTACGCGATTCCGGCAGCGTGGCGCGAGCGCTTCGGCATCGAACGCTACGGCTTCCATGGCATCGCGCACGAATACCTCTGCGGCCGCGTCACCGAGCTCGCCGGGCGTGCGCCGCGGCGCGTGCTCTCGCTGCAGCTCGGCCAGGGATGCTCGATCGCAGCGCTCGCCGACGGCCGGCCGGTCGACACCAGCATGGGGTTCACGCCGCTCGAGGGGCTCGTCATGGGCACGCGCCCGGGCGACCTCGACGCGGGCGCCGTCGTGCATCTCGCGCGCCACGGCGTCGACGTGCAGGCGCTCGACGAGGGTCTGAACCGCGCGTCGGGTCTGCTGGCGCTCTCGGGAGCCACGGACGACATGCGCGAGCTGCTGGCGCTCGAGGCGCAGGGGCACGGCGGCGCCGGTCTTGCCATCGCCGCCTTCTGCCACCGGCTCTGCAAGTACATCGGCGCTTACGCGGCCGTGCTCGGTGGCGTCGACGCCATCGCGTTCGGCGGCGGAATCGGCGAGCATGCGCCGAGCATCCGCGCCCGTGTCTGCCGGCGCCTCGAGTGGCTCGGCGTGGAGCTCGACGAGGCGGCGAACGAGCGGGCGATCGGCACTGAGGCGACGCTGTCGGCGGCGCGCTCGCGCGTCGCGGTCTTTTGCATTCCCGTGCGTGAAGAGCAGATCATCGCGCGAGCCGCGCTCGCAATCCTGAGCGACACCGAGGAGGGCGCATGAACGCACCGCCACGCCCGCAGCCCGCAGCCCGCGCCGCGCTGCTCGAGCGCATGGACGCCTACTGGCGTGCCGCCAACTATCTGTCGGTTGGCCAGATCTATCTGCTCGACAACCCGCTGCTGCGCGAGCCGCTGCGCGCGGAGCACGTGAAGCCGCGCCTGCTCGGGCACTGGGGAACGTCGCCGGGACTGAACTTCCTGTACGTGCACCTGAATCGCGCGATCACCGAGCGCGACCTCGACATGATCTTCGTGACGGGCCCCGGTCATGGCGGACCCGCGCTCGTCGCCAACACGTGGCTCGAAGGCACCTACAGCGAGCTGTTTCCCGAGGTGGGGCAGGACGAGGATGGCATGCGGCGGCTGTTCCGGCAGTTCTCGTTCCCCGGCGGTATTCCGAGTCACTGTGCGCCCGAGACACCGGGCTCCATTCACGAAGGCGGCGAGCTCGGCTATTCGCTGGCGCACGCGTTCGGCGCGGCGTTCGACAATCCGCACCTGGTCGTGGCCTGCGTCGTCGGTGACGGTGAGGCCGAAACCGGGCCGCTCGCCGCGAGCTGGCACTCGAACAAGTTCCTGAATCCCGCCACCGACGGTGCCGTGTTGCCGATCCTGCATCTGAACGGCTGGAAGATCGCGAATCCGACGCTGCTCGCGCGGATGCCGCACGCCGAGCTCGAACGTCTGCTCGCGGGCTACGGCTACGCGCCGCGCTTCGTGGAGGGCGACGATCCCACCGCGCTGCACGCCGCCATGGCCGCGACGCTCGACGAGATGCTGGACGAGATCGCGGCAATCCAGGCGCGTGCGCGTGCCGGGCAAGCGACCGAGCGGCCGTGCTGGCCGATGCTCGTGCTGCGTACGCCGAAGGGCTGGACCGGACCGAAGAGCGTCGACGGCGAGCCGGTCGAGGGCACCTGGCGCTCGCACCAGGTGCCGCTGCCGAACGTGCGCGAGAACCCGGAGCATCTTGCGCAACTCGAGCGCTGGCTGCGCAGCTATCGGCCGGAAGAGCTGTTCGACGCCGACGGGCGGCCGCGCGCGCAGCTGCGGGCGCTCGCGCCTACCGGCGCCCGGCGCATGGGCGCGAACAGTCACGCCAACGGCGGCCTGCTGCTGCGCGACCTGCGGCTGCCGGACTTCCGCGCTTACGCGGTGCCCGTGCCCTCGCCCGGTGCCGTCGTGCACGAGGGCACGCGCCCGCTCGGTGCGCTGCTGCGCGACGTGATGCACAGGAACGAGGCCACGCGCAATTTCCTGGTGTTCGGTCCCGACGAGACGGCGTCGAACCGGCTCGGCGCGCTGTTCGATGCGACGCCCAAACGCAACCTCGGGCCGTATCTGCCGGTCGACGAGCATCTGGCGCCCGACGGGCGCGTGCTCGAGGTGCTCTCCGAGCATCTGTGCCAGGGCTGGCTCGAAGGCTACCTGCTGACGGGGCGTCACGGGTTCTTCTCGTGCTACGAGGCGTTCGTGCACATCGTCGATTCGATGTTCAATCAGCACGCGAAGTGGCTCAAGGTCAGCCGCGAGGTGCCGTGGCGCCGGCCGATCGCGTCGCTGAACTACCTGCTCACGTCGCATGTGTGGCGGCAGGACCACAACGGCTTCAGCCATCAGGACCCGGGCTTCATCGACCACGTCGTGAACAAGAAGGCCGACATCATCCGCGTCTACCTGCCACCGGATGCCAACACGCTGCTGTGCGTGGCCGATCAGTGCCTGCGCTCGCGCAACTTCATCAACGTGATCGTGGCCGGCAAGCAGGAGCAGCCGCAGTATCTCGACATCGAAGCGGCCATCAAGCACTGCGCCGCGGGGGCGGGCATCTGGGCGTGGGCCAGCAACGATCGCGGCACGGAGCCGGACGTCGTCATGGCCTGCGCGGGCGACGTGCCGACGCTCGAAACGCTCGCAGCCGTGTCGATCCTGCGCGAGCAGTTTCCCGATCTCAAGGTGCGCGTCGTGAACGTCGTCGACCTCATGACGCTGCAGCCGGCGTCCGAGCATCCGCACGGACTGCCCGATCGCGATTTCGACACGCTGTTCACGCGCTCGAAGCCGATCATCTTCGCGTATCACGGCTACCCGTGGCTGATCCACCGCCTGACGTACCGGCGTGCGAATCACGACAACCTGCACGTGCGCGGCTACAAGGAGGAGGGCACGACCACGACGCCGTTCGACATGGCCGTGCGCAACGATATCGATCGCTTCCATCTCGTGGCCGACGTCGTGGACCGCGTGCCGGCGCTCGAGCCGCAGGCCGCGTACGTGAAGCAGATGCTGCGCGACAAGCTGATCGAGCACGAGGAGTACATCCACGTCCACGGCGAGGATCTGCCGGAGGTCCGTCACTGGCGCTGGTCGGGCGGGCGCCCGTCATGAGCACGAACGGGGGAGCAGATCCGCTGCGCGAGCTCGTGCGCCTCGGGCAGAGCCCGTGGCTCGACTACATCGACCGCGAGCTCATCGAATCGGGCGAGCTCGCCCGGCTCGTGGCTTCGGGCGCCGTGCGGGGCATGACGTCGAATCCCGCGATCTTCGAGCAGGCCATGGCGCATGGCCGCAGCTACGAGAGTGCCATGCTGGCGCTTGCGCGGGCCGGCCACGACGCGCTGCGGATCTACGAGACGCTCGCGATGGCCGACGTCCGTGCGGCGGCGGACGTGTTCCGCCGCGTCTACGAAGAGAGCGACGGGAACGATGGCTTCGTGAGCTTCGAGGTGTCGCCGCATCTCGTGGACGACGCGGCCGGGACGGTGGCCGCCGCGCAGCGGATCTGGGCGGCGCTCGCTCGCCCGAACGTCATGATCAAGGTGCCGGCGACCGATGCGGGTCTCGACGCCACGCGGCAGCTGCTCGCGGGCGGCATCAACGTGAACGTGACGCTGCTGTTCTCCGTGGAGCGTTACCGCAACGTGCTGCGGGCGTACGCGAGCGGGCTCGAAGCGGCGCTCGCCGGGGGCCGGCGGATCGAGCGAATCGCGTCGGTCGCGAGCTTCTTCCTGAGCCGCATCGACACGGCCGTCGACGCGCAGCTCGAGCGGCGCGCGGCGGCGAACGGGCGCGAGGCCGAGGCGCTGCTGGCCCTGCGCGGGGAGGCGGCCGTGGCCAGCGCCCGCTGCGCCTATGCGGCGTTCGAGGAATTCTGCACGGCCGGGCCTTTCCGGCAGCTGGCCGCGCGGGGAGCCCGCCGGCAGCGGCTGCTGTGGGCGAGCACGGGTACCAAGAATCCGGTCTACAGCGACGTCAAATACGTGGAGCCGCTGGTCGGTGCGCACACCGTGAACACGATGCCGCGCGCGACGCTCGAGGCGTACCGCGATCACGGGCGGCCGGCGCTGCGGCTGCCGGCGGACGTGTCCCTCGGCAATGCCACGCTGGCGGCGCTCGCGGCCGCGGGCATCGACGTCGCGGACGTCACGGCGCGCCTGCTGGAGGAGGGCATCGCCAAGTTCGTCGCGCCGTACGATTCGCTGCTGCGCGCGATCGCGCAACGCGTCGGTCAGGCGCCGGGCTAGGTCGTTGTGGCGATGCCTGCGAGGTACACTTCGTTCGCGGCGCAGACGCGCCGGAGTTTCACGTGGAGAGAGTCATGAGGCGTTCCTGGTTGCCGTGTCTGGTCGTCGTTGCCGCGCTGTTCGCGGGGTGCAAGCCCGGCGGGTCGCAGATCTCGAACGCGGTCGAGCCGACCGCCGAGGCGCAGTCGCGCACCGCGGGCGGCATGCCGCCGGTCCGCATCGCGCCGCTGTCGCCGTTGCCGGGCAACACGGCGCCCATTCCGCTGCTGAACCAGAAGACCACCGTTCGCATGGTCACGACGGCCGGCGAGATCGTCATCGAGGTCTACCCGCAGGCGGCGCCGCACGCCGCGCAGCGCTTCGTCGAGCTCGTGCGCTCGGGCTTCTACGACGACACGCCGGTCTCGCGCGTGGTGCCGGGCTTCGTGGCGCAGTTCGGGGTGAACTGGCGGCCGCCGCACAAGGATTGGGAGAACCGTACGTTCGAGGACGACCCGACGCTGTTCGCGCTCGAGCGTGGCACGCTGGCGTTCGCGAAGGCGGGGCCGAACACGAATTCCACTCAGGTGTTCATCAACTACGCCGAGAACAACCGGCTGGCCGATCCGCGCTACAACTTCACGGTGTTCGGCAAGGTCGTGAGCGGCATGGACGTCGTCGACCGCTTCGTGCAGGTCGGCGATCCCAGCGGCGGGCTCGATCAGCAGCGCCTCTGGAACGACGGCGACGCGTATCTCGCGTCGCTGCCCGTGAAGCCTACGATGATCGAGCGGGCCGTCGTCGAATAGCTGCGTGCGACGAAGAGAAGAAATTCCTCTCGCCAAGACGCAAAGACGCCAAGGAAGAAAAGAAAACGGAGGATAGGGGAAGACAGGAAAGCCAAAAAGAATAGTGGGCTGACTCGCAGCCCTATTCGCTTCTTGTCTTCCTTGGCGTCTTTGCGTCTTGGCGAGAGAACTTCTTCTCTTGTTCGCGGCTAGACGTTGAAACGGAAGTGGATCACGTCGCCCTCCTGGACGACGTAGGTCTTGCCCTCGAGTCGTAGCTCGCCGGCCTCGCGCGCGCCGGCTTCGCCGCGTCGTGCGATGAACTGGTCGTAGCCGATGACCTCGGCGCGGATGAAGCCGCGCTCGAAATCCGTGTGGATCGCGCCGGCCGCTTCGGGCGCCATGGCCTCGCGGCGCACGGTCCACGCGCGGCACTCCTTCGGTCCCGCCGTGTAGAACGTTTTCAGTCCCAGCAGCCGGTAGGCCGCGCGGATCACGCGGTTCAAGCCCGGCTCCTCGAGGCCCAGGCTTGCGAGGAACTCGGCGCGGTCCTTCTCGTTCAGCTGGGCGAGCTCGGCTTCGAGCGCGCAGGAGATCACGACGAGCTCGGCGCCTTGCTCTTCCGCGAGCCGGCGCACCGGCGCCACGAGCGGGTTGTCCTCGGTGGCGTCCTCGGCCACGTTGGCAACGTACATCACAGGCTTCGACGTGATCAGGTGCAGCTCTTTCAGCACCTCGATGCCCTCACGGTCGTCGAACGTCACGGTGCGCGCGGGTCTGCCGTTCTCGAGCGCGTCGAGCAGCCGCTGCAGCGCGTCGCGGCGCGCGACGGCGGTCTTGTCGTTCGTCTTCGCGGCGCGCTCGGCGCGCGCGAACACCTTCTGCACGGTCTCGAGGTCGGCCAGCATGAGCTCCGTGTCGATGACCTCGATGTCATGCAGCGGGTCGATCTTGCCCGCCACGTGGATCACGTCGTCGTTCCTGAAGCAGCGGACGAGATGCGCGATCGCGTGCGTCTCGCGGATGTGCGCGAGGAACTGGTTGCCGAGCCCCTGGCCCTGCGACGCGCCCTCGACGAGCCCCGCGATGTCGACGAACTCGACGACCGTCGGAACGACTTTCTCGGGCTTCACGATGGCCGCGATCGCGTCGAGCTTCGGATCGGGCACGGTCACGACGCCGACGTTCGGGTCGATCGTGCAGAACGGATAGTTCTCGGCCGGGATCTCGGCCGCGGTGAGCGCGTTGAAGAGCGTCGACTTGCCGACGTTCGGCAGACCCACGATGCCGCACTTGATGCCCATGATCTACTTCGTCTCCTTGCGCGTGTGCAGGCGGTTCTTCGCGCGCTCCGCGCCCTGCTCGAGCAGCACCGGCAGGATCGCCGCCGCTTCCTGCAACGTTTCACGAATCGCGGCCTCGTCGTTCGCGGCCGCGCGCTTCAACAGATGATCCACGACGCGCTTGCGGCCGCCCTCTGCCGGCTCGCGGTCGCGCGGATGACCCACGCCGAAGCGTAGGCGCCAGAACTTGGGTCCCAGGTGCTCGATGACGCTGCTGACGCCGTTGTGGCCCGCCGCGCCGCCGTCGAACTTCAGCTGCACGCGCCCCTGCGTGAGGTCGAGCTCGTCGTAGGCCACGAGCAGGTGCTCGACCGGAATCTTGAAGTAGTGCGCCGCCGCGCCGACCGATTCGCCGCTCAGGTTCATGTACGTGCCCGGCTTCAGCAGGCGCAGCTTGTGCCCCGCGATCGTCACTTCGGCCGTATCGCCCTTCAGCTTGCGGTTCGCCGAGAAGTGTCCGCCATGCTCCGCCGCGAGCAGGTCCACGAACCAGAACCCGACGTTGTGCCGCGTGGCCGCGTACTCCGCGCCCGGGTTGCCGAGCCCGACGATCAACTCGATCTTCGTCGCCATGTCAGCCAGGACGGTGTCAGGTTTTGCACGCTTGCGCAGATTTTCGATCTAGGCGGCCAGGCATTTTCCAACCTGCAGGTGCGATCTGTGCAAGTGTGCAAAACCTGACACCGTCTTCACCAATGCAAAGGCCGCCGAAAGGCGGCCTTGCATGACGTCGATTGGCGCCAGTGCCTCAGTCTTTGCCTTTGCCCTTGGCCTTCGCGTCCTTGGCTTCGGCCTCGGCTTCGCCCTTGGCGGGCTCGGCCTGCGCCGTGGCCGGCACTTCGCCGGCGGGTGTCGCGGCCGCGGCCGGAGCTTCCTCTTCTTCCTGGCGCGGCGGGTTGACCGCCACGACCGGCTGATCGTGACCGTGCGCCAGCGCAACCAGCGACACACCTTCCGGCAGCTTGATGTCGGACAGGTGGAAGATCTGGTTCAGCTCGAGCGGCGTGACGTCGACCTCGAGGTACTCCGGCAGGTAGCGGGGCAAGCAACGCACTTCGACGTCGGTCAGCAGGTGGTTCACGACACCGCCCTGTTCCTTGACGCCCTTGGCGTTGGCTTCGTTGATGAAGTGGACCGGGACGTTCAGCGTGATCTCCACGTCCTCGCGGATGCGCTGGAAATCCATGTGCATGATCAGCGGCCGGGCAGGGTGGCGTTCGACCGCCTTCACGATGACCTGCTGCGACTTCGGCCCGATCTTCAGCGTCAGGATGCTCGTGTAGAACGCTTCGCGGCTCATCTGATTCTTGAGCGCGTTGTGGTCGAGCACCAGGGATTCGGGGGCTTCGCCGCCGCCGTACATCACGGCGGGGACTTTGCCGGCTTTACGCAGGCGGCGGGCGTCGGTGCGGCCGAGCTGCGCGCGTGGCTCTCCGGCCAGTTCGAATGCGGCTTTCACGGGTTGGTACCTCCAGGAAGCCGCGCATGATAGCAGGGGCGGCTAGTCGAGGTACAGCGAGCTGACGGAATCCGACTCGTTGATCCGGCGCAGGGTTTCGGCCAGCAGCTCGGCCACGGAGAGCTGGCGGATCTTCGCGCAGGCCTTGGCGTGCTCGCTCAGGGGGATCGTGTCCGTGACCACGATCTCGTCGAGCTCGGAGGCCTTGATCCGGTCCACGGCCGGCCCGGACAGGACCGGATGGGTGATATAGGCCACGACCCGCACGGCGCCGCGCTGTTTCAGGACCGAGGCGGCCTGGCACAGGGTGCCGGCCGTATCGACCATGTCGTCGATCAGCACGCAGGTCTTGTCGGCCACCTCGCCGATCACGTTCATGACCTCGGCGTGGTTTGGCTGGGGGCGGCGTTTGTCGATGATCGCGAGGCCCGCGTCGTCCAGGCGCTTGGCCAGTGCCCGTGCGCGCTCTACGCCGCCGACGTCGGGGGAGACGACCACGATGTCGCGGTACTTCTGCTTCCAGGCGTCGCCGAGCAGCACCGGGGATGCATAGACATTGTCGACCGGGATGTCGAAAAAGCCCTGGATCTGGTCCGCGTGCACGTCGACGAACAGCACGCGGTCGATGCCCGCCGTGGCGATCAGGTTCGCGACCAGCTTGGCCGTGATCGGCACGCGCGCGGCGCGCCGGCGGCGGTCCTGGCGGCCGTAGCCGAAGTACGGAATGACGGCCGTGATCCGTGCGGCGGACGCGCGCTGGCACGCGTCGGCCATGATCAGCAGCTCCATGAGGTTCTCGTTCACGGGCGGGCAGGTCGGCTGCACGATGAACACGTCGCGGCCGCGCACGTTCTCCATGATCTCGACGCTGATCTCGCCGTCGCTGAAGCGGCCCACGGCAATGCGGCCGAGCGAGAGCCCCAGGTGATACGCGATGTCTCGCGCCAGTGCCGGGTGGGCTTTGCCGGAAAGAATCGTCGTCGAAATCGGGTCCAAGGTCCGGCTCCTGCTAATGACTGTCGCGATCAACTGGGGCGGTAGGAATCGAACCTACGTATGGCGGGATCAAAACCCGCTGCCTTACCGCTTGGCTACGCCCCAGCCTGTTATTCTGCGGGGCGCGTGAACATCTCTCAAGGCGCCGCGGGGCGCCAGTCGTCGATCGTGAGCCGCAGCTTCAACTCGCCGTGCGTCAGATCGATGCGCCGCGGCACGAGCACGCCGGACGCGCGGCCCGCGAGCGTCGCCACCTGGTAACTCGGAAACACGACGCGCCACAGGCGTTGCTCGAACGCCGCGAGCGTGCCGTCGGCGCCGTCCTGCGTCTGCGCCCGGAACGCCGGATCCGTGAGTCCGAGCAGCCACGCGTGCAGGCTGCCGACCGGCAGCCACCAGCCGAGCAGCGCGGACAGCTCCGCCTCGGGATCCGTCAGCGTGCGCGTCTCCCCGCGGGCCGTGAACGTCATGTGATTCGGCGTGCCCGCGACCTGCAGCAGGCCGGCGCCGAGCGGGCCGCGCACCGCGAGATCGAGCGCATCCGCACGCTGGTGCCAGTCGAAGCTGCCCTGGAACGCGCGGCCGCCGGTGTCGACCGCGAGACGGCCACGCATGTCCCAGGCGTCGACGGTCGCGAGGGTGCCGCGGCGGGCGTCGTAGCTCAGGCCGTCGGTGCCGACGGGCAGGTGGGCGCACGCGGGCAGGACCAGCACCGCGACGGCGATCGTGAGCCAGCGCGTCATTCGTGCAGCTGCGCGCCGACTTCTTTCAGGTGGCGGTCGTCCGGGCTCTGCTTCAAGGCCTGCTCGAGCAGCTCGCGGGCGCTGTCGTGCTGGCCGAGCCGCCAGCGGACGGCCACGAGGTGCGACGCGATCTCCGGCTCCGGTTCGAGCCGGTAGGCGCGTTCGAGGTAGTCGGCGGCCGCGCGGTAGTCGCCGAGCTTGTAGAGCACCCAGCCCATGCTGTCGATGATGGCCGCGCTGTCCGGGCTCATCGCGAGCGCGCGCTGGATGTAGCCGCGCGCCTCCTGGTGCCGGCCGAACTGATCCGTCAGCAGATACCCGAGCGCGTTCAGCAGCGCAGGATCGTCGGGGCTCTGCGCGACGAGGTTCTCGAGCACGTCGACCGCCTTGCGGTTCTTGCCCTGGTCCTCGTAGACGAGCGCGAGCGTATAGCGCAGCGAGCTGTTGCCCGCGTAGCGGGCGAGACCCTGCTCGAGCAGCCGCTCGGCCTCGTCGTACGCGCCGCGCTGCTGTGCGTCCTGCGCGAGGATCACGTACAGCTGCACGTGCGCGGCGCGCAGCGCCGGGTCGTCGGGCCTGGCGGCGAGGGACTCGTCGAACAGCTTCATCGCGGCGTCCGGCTGCTTCATCTGCAGCAGCAGCTGGGCCTGCGCGACCAGCATGTCGGAGGCGAAGCGCGGATTGGCCTCGCCGAAGTCGCGCAGGTGCCGCAGCGCGCCCTCGCCGTCGCCCTGATCGAGCATGATGCGCGCGGTGCGCGCCTGCGCCTCGACGGCATGGGTGCCGTCCGTGACGCGTGCATACGAGCGCGTGGCTGTGAGCAGGTCCTTTTCGGTCTCGGCCAGGCGGCCGAGATAGTAGAAGGCTTCGCTGCGATAGCGCATCTCGCCGCGCAGCTCGTTGAAGTAGCGCTTGGCGTCGTCGATCCGCTGTTCCGTCATCGCGAGGAACGCGAGCGCGCGCGTGGCCTCGGGCAGCCCCGGGTTCGTCGCCAGGATGTCGTTCAGGCGCTTCTCCGCCTCGCGCGGTTTGCCGGCCGACAGCAGCAGCTCGGCGTATTGCAGCTGGACCTCGAGGTCCTTGTGCTGCTCCGCGAGGCGCTGGGCCAGGCCGAGGCCGTCGTCCGTGCGACCCGCCACGAGCAGCGCCCGGGAATACAGCAGCTGCGCTTCGAGCCAGTCGGGGTTGGACTTGCTGGCGGCCTCCGCATTCGTGAGCGCGATGTCGAAGTCGCCGGAACGCAGCGCGAGTCGCGCCAGGCTGTACTGACCCGCCGGCACGTCCGGGAACGTCCTGTTCAGCGCCTGCATGATCGCGGTGGCTGCGCGCGGGTACGGCTCGTCGACGAGCGCCTCGAGCACGAGCGCGAAGCCGGAGGGCGGATCGTCCGTCGCGCGGATGAAGTCCTCGAATTCGGCGATCGCCTTTGGCAGATGGTTGGCCCGCGTCTCGAACACGCCGGCGAACCAGGCGGCCCGCTCGTCGTCGGGATTCAGCTCGCGCCAGCGGGCGGCGGCCTTCAGTCCCACGTCCGTGAGGTCGAGCTGATGTGCCATGCGCGCGGCCCGTTCCGCGACCGCCGGCTGGTCGGAAGTCATGGCCGCAGCCAGCAGCTCGTCGGCGGCCGTGGTGAAGTCCTGCCGCTCGAACGCAATGTCGCCTGCCAGCAGGTGCGAATCGACCTCGATCTGCCGATCGCCGTCGTCGGCGGCCGGCACGGTGGCGCAACCCGTGAGGCAGGCTGCGAGCAGCCACAGAGGAGCGTGCTTCATGCGGCCAATATACCTGAGAGCGCGGGCGATGCATGCGCAGGTGCGCACGTTCCTCGATGCGCCTCGCGCGGCCGTGCGGCGGGCCGTTTGCTTGTGATCGCAGGGTGATTCTTCGACAATTTACGCATGAACGAGCTCAAATCGCTGCTTTCCGAATGGTTCGACCCGCGCGAGGTCGGCTCGTTCTTGCTCGGCTGGGGCGGACGCGCGGTCGCGGCGCTCGCGATCTTCCTGATCGGCCGGATCATCGCCCGGGCGCTCGCGAAGTGGTTGAGCCGCGCCATGCGGCGCGTGGGCCCGGACGAAACCTTGAGCCGGTTCTTCGGCAATCTCGTGTACACGGGGCTGCTCGTGTTCGTGATCCTGACGGCGATCACGGCGCTCGGCGTGCCGACCACGAACTTCCTCGCGATCCTCGGCGCAGCCGGCCTCGCGATCGGTCTCGCGCTGAAGGACTCCCTCAGCAACTTCTCCTCCGGCGTCATGCTCGTGCTGTTCCGGCCGTTCAAGGTCGGGGACCAGATCGAGGCGGCCAACACGGGCGGTGTGGTCGACGCGATCGGCATCTTCAACGTGACGCTGAAGACGCCGGACAACCGCGTGATCACGGTGCCGAACAGCCTCGTGTACAGCGGCACCATCACGAACTACAACGCCGAGCCCCGGCGGCGCATCGACCTGCTCGTCCAGATCGGTTACGACGCCGACATTCCGCAGGCGAAGGCCGTCATCACGGCCATCACGGCCGCCGAGGCGCGCATCGCGCGCGAGCCGGCGCCCGAGGTGGCGGTGCAGGACGTGCTGCCGGCGTCGGTCACGCTCGTGGTTCGCGCCTGGGTCGCGACACCGGACTACGGGGCCGTGCGCAGCGACCTGCTCGAACGCATCAAGCGCTCGCTCGACAAGTACGAGCTCTCGGTGCCGCCCGAGCATCGCGTGTTGCCGGTGACCATTCAGACGGCCAGCAAGTGAAGGAGTCGCTGCGTACCAAGCTGACGGAGCTCGTCGAGCGGCACGAAGAGGTCGGTCGGTTGCTCGGCGATGCGGCCACGATCGCCGACAAGGAGCGCTTCCGGGAGCTTTCGAAGGAGTACGCCCGTCTCGACGAGGTGGCGCACGATTTCACGGCCCACCAGCAACTCGAGCGCGACATCGCGGCGGCCGAAGAGCTGCGCGACGGTGACGACGCCGAGATGCGGGCGATGGCCGAGGACGAGCTGAAGCAGCTCAGCGAACGGCGCAACGACCTCGAGCGCCGGCTGCTCATGCACCTCGTGCCGACGGACCCCGACGACGACGCGAACCTGTACCTCGAGGTGCGTGCCGGCACCGGCGGGGACGAGGCCGCGATCTTCGCGGGTGACCTGTTCCGCATGTACAGCCGCTATGCGGAAAGGCAGGGCTGGACCGTCGAGATCCTGAGCGAGAACCGCGGCGAGCACGGCGGCTACCGCGAGGTCATCTCGCGTGTCGTCGGCAGGGGTGCGTACGCGAAGCTCAAGTTCGAGTCCGGCGTGCACCGCGTGCAGCGCGTGCCGGAGACGGAGGCGCAGGGGCGCATCCATACTTCGACCTGCACAGTGGCCGTGTTCCCGGAGCCCGAGGACGTGGGCGAGATCGAGATCAACAAGGCCGACCTCAAGGTCGACACGTATCGCGCGTCCGGCGCCGGCGGCCAGCACGTGAACAAGACCGATTCGGCCGTGCGCATCACGCATCTGCCGACCGGCATCGTGGTCGAGTGCCAGGACGAGCGCTCGCAGCACAAGAACCGCGCCCGCGCGATGTCGCTGCTGGCCGCGCGGCTGCGCGATGCCGAGGAAACCAGGCGCCAGACCGAGACGGCCGAGAAGCGCCGCAGCCTCGTCGGCACGGGCGACCGCTCCGAGCGCATCCGCACCTACAACTTCCCGCAGGGCCGGCTCACGGACCACCGCATCAACCTCACGCTGTACAAGCTGGCCGACGTCGTGGAGGGCGACCTCGACGACGTGATCGGGCCGCTCGCGAACGAGTACCGCGCCGACCAGTTGGGCGCGCTCGGCCTAGCGGGGTGATGGCGATGACCGCGGAGCACGCCGTCGACGCCTTGGCCGCCACGCAGCCGGCGACGACCGCGGCGGTGCTGGCGGCGGCGCGCCGCGCGCTGGCGGTTCTCGGCGATGCGGCCGCGCTCGATGCCGAGCTGCTGCTGGCGGCGGCCACGGGTCGCACGCGCGCTTCGCTGCTCGCGTTTCCGGAGCGCGGTGTGCCGGCGGTGGCCGTCCGGGCACTCGAGGCCCTGATCGCGCGGCGCGCGGGCGGCGAGCCGCTCGCCTACCTGCTCGGTGTTCGCGAGTTCTTCTCGCTCGACCTCGAAGTGAACGCCAGCGTGCTCGTGCCGCGGCCCGAGACCGAGCTGCTGGTGGAGGCTGCGCTCGCGCGCTGCGCGAGGCTCGTGCAGCCGGCCGTGCTCGACGTCGGCACCGGCAGCGGCGCGATCGCCCTCGCGGTGAAGTCCGAGCGTCGCGACGCGCAGGTCACGGGCGTCGACACGAGTGCGGCCGCGCTGGCCGTGGCACGCCGCAACGCCGTGCGGCTCGGGCTCGCGATTCGCTGGCTGGAATCGACGTGGTTCTCGGCGGTCGCGGGCGAAGCGTTCGACGTGATCATCAGCAATCCACCGTACGTGCACAGCGCCGACGTCGTCGGCGCGCTCGTGCACGAGCCGCGGCAGGCGCTCGATGGCGGCCCGGACGGGCTCGACGCGTATCGCGAGCTGCTGCGCGATGCGCCCGCGCACCTTCGCGCGGGAGGCGCGCTGCTGCTCGAGCACGGTGCGGACCAGCGCGATGCGCTCGCGGCGCTCGCGGCGGCGACAGGCTGGCGCGTCGTGCGCGCGCTCGACGACCTCGCAGGCCGGGCGCGCGTGCTCGAGCTCGAGCGGGGGATTGCATGAGCAAACGGTACGCGCGGCAGATCGCACTGCCGGACGTCGGCGCCGAGGGCCAGGCGAAGCTCGGCGCCGCGCGCGTGCTCATCGTCGGCATGGGCGGGCTCGGCTGCCCCGCCGCGCTGTATCTCGCGACGGCCGGCATCGGCGATCTCGTGCTGAACGATTTCGACCGCGTCGACGAGACGAACCTGCCGCGGCAGATCCTGTACGGCCCCCGCGACGTGGGCCGGCTCAAGGTCGAGGCCGCGAAGGCGCACCTGACCGCGTTGAATCCCGAGGTGCGCATCGAGTGCCTCGCCGAGCGGCTCGACGACGCGAGTCTCGAGGCCGCGGTGGCGGGCGTCGACGTCGTGGTCGACGGCACCGACAACTTCGCGGTGCGCTTCGCCGTGAACCGCGCCTGCGTCGCGCGGCGCAAGCCGCTCGTGTCCGGCGCCGCCGTGCGGCTCGAAGGCCAGATCGCCGTGTTCCCGAACGCGGGTGACGGCCCGTGCTACGCGTGCCTCTACAACGACGAGGACGAGTGGCTCGGGGATTGCCAGGGCAACGGCGTGCTGGCCCCGGTACCCGGAGTGATAGGCGTGCTCATGGCCCAGGAAACGCTGAAACTCGTGCTAGGCTGGCCGTCGGCTCTGCATGGCCGGTTGCTGCTCTGGGATGCGAAGCGCGGCGAGTGGCAGGGCGTGGCGTTGAAGCGCGATCCCGACTGCGTCGTCTGCGGCGCGCGCTGAGCGGGGGAGGTCCGATGTCCGGTGCGAAAGCGGCCATGGCCGCGGTGCTCGCGTGCGCATGGGCGGCCGTCGCCGCCGCGCAGCAGTTGCCGATCGAGAACATCCAGCTGCGCGGCGACCGCTTCCGCGGGCTCGCCTACGCGGAGATGACGCCCGAGCAGCGCGTGATGCTCGATCACACCGTGAACAGCGCGCGCGCCGTCACGAACACCACGGCCAACGGTCCGTTCAACGTGCTGCTGCGCAGCCCGGAGATCGGGGATCTCTCGCAGGCGCTCGGCAACACCATCCGGTTCTCGTCCGGTCTCTCGGGCAAGCTGCGCGAGCTCGCTACGCTGATGGCGGGCCGGGCGTGGACGTCGCGCTACGAGTGGTATGCGCACGCGCGCTACGCGAAGCAGGAAGGATTGCCCGACGCGGTCATTGCGGCCATTGCCGCGCACCGCACGCCGGATCTCAAGAGCCTGTCGCCGGAGGAGGCGAGCGCGTGGCGCGTGACCGACGAGCTGCTCTACACGCGTCAGCTGACCGACGCCACTTACCGGGAAGCGCTGGCCACGCTCGGCGAGCGCCGCCTCATGAGCACCGCGATCATCGCGGCGTACTACGAGTACGTCTCGATGATCCTGAACGTCGACCGCTATCCACTGCCGGCCGATGCGCCGAAGGACGCCGCGAAGGCGCTGACGCCGCTGTCGGCGCGCGCGCTGCTGCGCAAGACGGAGGGCAGCGTAACCGCGCGGCCGCCGCTGAAGAACGAGGACACCGAACGCGCGCTCGAGGCGCTGCGCGCGCGCATCAGCGTCGAGCAGGAGCTGCCGGCGCCGATGCGCGATCTCGCGCGCAATCTCGTGATGACGCACTGGAACGACCCGCCCGTGGAGGCCCAGCGTGGCCGTGTGCAGCGCGATCTCAGGGTCGCGGAAGCCTTCGCGGTCGAGCTGCTGAACACGCGCGAAGTCGGCGACGATACGTTCGCCAAGGCCGTCGCGGCGCTCGGTGAGCGACGCCTCGTGAACCTGATCGTATTCCTGGGCTACTCGAACATCCGCTGTGCGCAGAAGGCGCTCGCGGGTGTCGAGTGCTCGTTCTGACGACTGCAACAAACCATAACGGAGATTCCTACGATGACCGCCTACCGTTCCGTGTTCCGTGCCGCCGGCGTGACGCTCGCCGTGTCCATCGCCGCCGCGGCGTTCGCGCAGTCCGGTGCCAGGCTGCCGGCCGACATCGATGCGAAGTCGCTGGCCCGGCTGCCGTACGTCACGCGCCAGGACGTGAACGAGCGGCTCGCCAACATCTTCGCCCGCAACGGCCAGCCGACCGATCCGATCACCGGGCCGCTCGCGTTCGCGTCGTACAACGTGCCGGTCGCGACTGCGCTGCTCGATCTGCACGATGGCGCCGTGGGCAAATCCTCGTCGCTGAATCCTCACGTGCGCGAGCTCGCGATCATGGTCGCGTGCCGCGAGACGAACTACAACCTCGAGTGGAACGGGCACGAGGCCGCTGCGCTGAAGGCCGGAGTCGATCCGAAAGTGCTCGAGGTCGTGCGCACGGGCGGCTCGCTGAAGGGGCTCGACGACGCCGACGCGGCGGTCATCCAGTTCGGGCGCGAGCTGATCGGCAGGCGCAAGATGAGCTCGGAGACGTTCGCGAAGGTGGCGAAGCTCTACGGCAACAAGGGCGCGATGGACGTGGTCGCGGTCATGGGCACCTACGCCGTCAGCGGCTTCTTCGCGATCGCCGTCGACGAGCACCCGCCGGCCGGCAAGCCCTCCTTGCCGTCGCTGTCCAAGTAGCGACTGCTCGCTCGCTCCGCTCGCATCGGAAGAGTCGTTCTTCTTCCGCGGCGAGGCAGGCGTGCGCGAGAGCCCTCGCGCA
>DASZSB010000211.1:0-3315 GCA_035548835.1 Gammaproteobacteria bacterium
GGGCCCTTCGGTGCCGAGGGGCCCATCATCATGACCGGTGGTGCTGCGGCGTCGCTGCTCGCGCAGGCGTTCCACCTCACGTCGGCGGAACGCAAGGCGCTGCTCGTGGCGGGCGCGTGCGCCGGCATGACGGCCGTGTTCGGCACGCCGCTGGCCGCCGTGCTGCTGGCCGTCGAGCTGCTGCTGTTCGAGTTGCGCCCGCGCAGTCTCCTGCCCGTGGCGCTGGCGTGCTCGGTGGCCGCGTTCCTGCGGCCCGTGTGGGCCGGTGCCGGGCCTTTGTTCCCGCTGGAAACCGCGAAGCCGGAGCTCGCCGCGCTCGCGTCGTGCCTGCTGGCCGGGCTTGCGTCAGGCGCGCTGTCGGCCGCGGCCACCGCGGGCCTGTATCGCGTGGAGGACTTCTTCGGCCGGCTGCCCATCCACTGGATGTGGTGGCCGGCGCTCGGCGGGCTCGTCGTCGGCATCGGCGGCTTCCTCGAGCCGCGGGCGCTTGGCGTGGGCTACGACGTGATCGGCGACCTGCTCGCGAACCATCTCGCGCTCTCCGTCGTCGCCGCGCTGCTGATCGTGAAGCTCGTCATCTGGATCGTCGCGCTCGCCTCTGGCACGTCGGGCGGCGTGCTCGCGCCGCTGCTGATGCTCGGCGCCGGGCTCGGCTGCGTGATCGGGCCGTGGATGCCGGGTGGGGATCCGCGGCTGTGGGCGCTGGTCTGCATGGCCGCGACGCTGGGCGGCACCATGCGCGCGCCGCTGACGGCCGTCGTGTTCGCCTTCGGCCTCACGAACGACGTGAACGCGTTCCTGCCCACGCTGCTCGCGTGCGCCGTGGCGTATGGCTTCACGGTCATCGTGATGCCGCGGTCGATCCTGACCGAGAAGATCGCGCGTCGCGGCCGGCACGTGTTCCGCGAGTACGGCGTCGATCCGCTCGAGCGGCATCACCTCGACGAGGTCATGACGCGAGCCGTGATCACGATCGACGCCGCTGCGACGATCGGCGAGGTCGTGCGCACGCACTTCGGCGCGACCCAGTCGCATCGCGCGTATCCCGTGGTCGAGGCGGGACGGCTCGTGGGCGTCGTGGATCGCGAGTCGCTGGGTCGAATCGAGCCGGGCGGCGCGCAAGCGCCGGCCGCGCGGTTGCTGGAAGGGCGCCGGCCCGAGTTCGCGCTGCCGGGCGAGAGCTGCCGCGCCGTCGCATCGCGCATGGCGGCGTTCGGCTTCGAACGGCTGGCGGTCGTCGAATCGCCGGAATCGCTGCGGCTCGTCGGGATCGTGAGCCGCAGCGATCTGCTGAAGGTCACCGGTACGGTCTATGAAGAGGAGTCGCGTCGCGAGCGGTTTCTCGCGTGGCGGGCGTCCTGACGGCGATGGGACAGGAGTCCCGGGCATTGGCCGCCGGCGCTGACTTCGACGACTCGACCACCTCGCCGAAAGGTGCCCCAGAGCGCAGTGATGGCCGGACGAATCGCCCGTTTGATGCGCGGGCTTGGACGCGATCGGCAAACGCACCTGTTGCTAACAACTGCACCAAGGCGCGATAAGTTGGCACAAAAGCTATGTACATTACTCATGCTCTTGTTCGCAGGAGCTCAAGCGGCGGGAGCTCGTACTCCTAGCGATCTTTTGTTTCACGGGAGAGGGGATTCACTGCTGATAGGAAAGACTTATCGCTTCTCAGCCTTCATATCCTCTCGCACAGAACCAAGGGTGTATTCCAGCATCCGAGACTTCGACTCTCTCAAGCGTTGCGTGTCCGTGGTCTATGGGATGAATGCCGATCGAGGGTTCTTCAGGGAGAATGACCGGCGCAAAATTGATTTCGAAGCTGTCGTCGCGGAATACCGTGGTGGGATTTTGATCGGTGCTAATGACGCTCTCGGCGATGTCAGCCTCTCGTCTTTCGAAAATCAATGTGGCAGAAGGGAAGTCTTGGTAATCATTGGCCACTAGCGAAAAAATGCTTGGTCAAAACTGCCTGCGCTAACGCCGGGTCTAGCGGGGCCCAACGACAGCATCGTCGATCAAGCGACGGACCACGCGTTTGGCCAGAGACTATGCGGACCTTAGTCTCAAGGTCGAGGCATGGCCTCCAATCGTAAGATTATTCTCGCCGTGATGACGGCAGCTTATGTCGTCGCCGGTGCCCTACTCGCGTTCGCGTTGTTTGAGGGCAGCGTTCGAGGCGTTGTAGCGACAGTGTTGCCGTTGATCTACGTAGGCATCGGATATCCGCTGCTACTGCGTGTTCCGAATATCCAGCCCTCGACGCCTCGATTGACTTTGTTCGGGCACGTTCGTTACCGCCTAGAGTCCTTCGCCTTGAGTGGACTATGTTTTGGCGTTGGGTTAGCGGTTGCCGTGTTTCTAACTCCGCACGTCCCGGATAACTATCTCGGCGTCGCGCTGGTATTTGGTCCTGGCTTGGCGGGCATTGGGGTGGCGCCTATTACTTCTGGAAAGCGATTGTCGGGCCTCGACGTGAGTAACCATTCTTGTCGGAGGAGCCGAAAGACGACGTTTCACTTAGAGAGACTGAGACGTGCGTAGCTCGCGATCTGACGTTCCTTGTAGCCACTTCAGATTAACGCAGCGCGCTAGTGCCTTGGGTTCGATCCGGACGCTGGGCATGATCAGCTTTCTAGCGCCGACGGCCGCACTGTTCATCGAATGGCTGTGAGAGGGGCGAGCTGGCTCGTCAGCCCGCCCCCGCGACGGTGCTATGCCAACGGCCGTAGCGTGCTGGCCAGTTCGCGCAGCAACGCCGCCCCGTCGCCCCGCCACGCGCTGCCGTGCATGCACGCGAGCGTCGTCGGCTCGAGCGCGGCCAGCCGCTCGAGCATCGCGCCCGTGTGCGGCGAGTGCGAGTAGTAGTCCATCGGCTTCCGGAACGCCTCGCTCGGCCCCAGGATGTCGCCCTCGGTCAGTGCGACGGTGCCGGCGCCGCCCTGCGTGAAGAGGTCGCCGCAGAACAGCGTCTTCGTCGTGGTCTCGAAGATCAGGCCGGATTCCCAGCCGTGCGGCAGGTGCGGCGTGTCGAGCCAGCGGATCGTCTTGGCGCCTAGCGATAGGCCGGCGTTGTCCTCGAGCACGCGCGGCTCGCGGCTCGCGTAGTCCGTGATCGACGTCATGGCGGCGATCGCGCTGCAGACCGGCTCCGCGTTCGGTGAGGCGGCCAGGAAGTCGTTCAGCGCGCCGCACTCGTCGGCCTCGAAGTGCGAGAACGCCACGTAGCGCAGCCGCTCCACCGGAATCACGCTGGCCACGGCCTCCTGTACCAGCGGGAACAGCCCGTGCTGGCCCGTATGGACCAGCAGC
>DASZSB010000212.1:0-4476 GCA_035548835.1 Gammaproteobacteria bacterium
CGTTGCCCACGGCCACACGCCTGCCCTCGACGCGCGCCCACACACCGAGCCCAGGATCGGACGCGAAACCCTCGGCCGCCGGCACGACCACGCCCTGCGCCGCGGCCCCGGCCCCGATCGCGCGCGCGAGCGGGTGCTCGCTCGCGGCCTCGACCGCGGCGGCCAACCGCAGCACGTCCCGCTCAGCGAACCCCGCCGCCGCCAGTACTCGCCGCAGGCCCGGCCTGCCTTCCGTCAGAGTGCCGGTCTTGTCGACGACCACGGTCGTCACGCGCTCGAGCCGCTCGAGCGCCGCCGCGTCCTTGATCAGCACGCCCTCCGCCGCACCCCGACCGATGCCCACCATGATCGACATCGGCGTCGCGAGACCGAGCGCGCACGGACACGCAATGATCAGCACGGACACCGCTACGAGCAGCGCGTGCGCGAGCTGCGGCGGCGGACCCACGGCGAGCCACGCCGAGGCGGCCACGACGGCCGTCAGCACGACGGCCGGCACGAACCACGCGGAGACCCGGTCCGCGAGCCGCTGCACGGGGGCGCGCGAGCGCTGCGCCTCGGCCACGAGGTGCACGATCTGCGCCAGCAGCGTGTCGCCGCCGACGCGCTCCGCGCGCAGCACGAAGCTGCCGCTCGCGTTCGTCGTGCCAGCCGACACGGCGGAACCCGGCGACTTGCGCACCGGCTCGGGCTCCCCCGTCAGCATCGACTCGTCGACGTGGCTGTCGCCCTGCGCCACGACGCCGTCGACCGGGATCTTCTCGCCCGGCCGCACGCGCAGCCGGTCGCCGACCTGCACGTGCTCGAGCGGCACGTCGGTCTCCGCGTTCGCGGCGTCGAGCCGGTGCGCCGTCTTCGGGGCGAGTTGCAGCAGCGCGCGGATCGCACCCGACGTGCGCGCGCGTGCGCGCAGCTCCAGCACCTGGCCCAGCAGCACGAGCGTCACGATCACGGCCGCCGCCTCGAAATACAGCGGCGCCTCGCCGCCCGCGCCACGGAACGACGCGGGCAAAAACTCCGGCGCCACCGTGCCGAGCACCGAGAAGCTCCACGCCGCGAGCGTGCCGATCGCGATCAGCGTGAACATGTTCAGATTCCACGTGACGATCGATTGCCAGCCGCGCACGAGGAACGGCCAGCCCGCGTACAGCACCACGGGCGTCGCGAGGACGAGCTCGAGCCACGCGGTGCGCTGGTGACCGAACAGTCGCATGGGATCGATCGCGGGCACGATCTCCCCCAGCATGGGCCAGAGCAGCGGCACGCTGAGTGCCACGCCCAGCAAGAAACGGCGCGTCATGTCCGTGAGCTCCGCGTTCTCGCCCTCGTCCGCCGATGGTGCCAGCGGCTCGAGCGCCATGCCGCAGATCGGGCAGGCGCCCGGCCCCGCGCGGCGGATTTCGGGATGCATCGGGCACGTCCAGACGCCGGCGCCCGCCGCGGCCTCAGGCGCAACCGGCGCGGGCGCTTCACCGGCGAGAAACGCGTCGGGCGACGCGGCGAAGCGCTCGCGACAGCGCGGCGCGCAGAAGTAGTACGGCCGCCCGGCATGCTCGTGCGAAAGCGCTCTGCGCACGTCGACCGTCATGCCGCAGACGGGGTCCTCGGCGGCGAATTCGGGCGGAATCCGCTCCCGGCCGTGACGGCCGCCGTGCGCGGGGTGCTCGTGGTTACTCATGGCCGTCACTCCCGGCAAGCGCCGTGACGATCGGGCAGGCCGCAAGCTCACCGTGCCCCGGGCACGCCGCGATCAGCTTCTGCAACCCCCGGCGCACGCGCTGCAGCTCCTTGATCTTGTGCTCGACCTGCTCGAGCCGTTCCTCGGCCTTACGCTTCACGCCGCGCATGTCGCTGTGCCGATCGGCCGTGAGCGACAGCAGCTCCGCGATCTCGGTCAACGTGAACCCGAGCTCCTTCGCGCGGCGGATGAAACGCAGCCGCTCGATGTCGGCCGCCGCGTACTCGCGGTAGCCGGAAGCGCGGCGCGCCGGTGCCGGCAGCAAGCCGTTGCGCTCGTAGTAGCGGATCGTGTCGATGTTCACGCCGGCGCGCTCTGCGAGCCGGCCGATCGTCATGTGGGTGGCGGACATGAGCGGTCTCCCGTTGCAGTGGGCGCAACATAAACCCTGGAGTCTGGTCCAGAGTCAAGGCTGGCGCGCGCTTGACGCGTCGGAACCGCCCGCGTAGCGTCGATCGCATCGACCGACCGGGGGACCCGCGCCATGACTCTGCACCGCCGCGATTTCGTCAAACTCGGCAGCGCCGCCGCGCTCGTGTCCGCACTCGGCCTGCGCGCCGGCGCCGCCGCGACCCCGACGGTGGGCCTGATCTTTCCACCGCTGAACTACCCGCTGCCGCCCGACGCGAAACGCCTGTTCCCGAGCGGGCTGAACTTCGTCAGCAACGGGCTGGGCTTCAACGGCATGACGATCGACAGCTACAACGAGGCGATTCCGCGTGCGCTGCCGCGCGCGAAGGAGCTCGCGGATCAGGGCGCGGATCTGATCTCCGTGTTCGGCTCGTCGATCACGTTCTACAAGGGCGCCGCGTTCAACAAGGAGCTGACCGACAAGGTCACCGCGCTGACGGGCAAACCCGCGACGACGCAAAGCAACGGGCTCGTCGACGGCTTGAAGCACGTGAATGCGCGGCGCATTGCCGTGGCGACGGCCTACACGGATGTCGTGACGACGCGCCTCATGGTGTTCCTGCGCGAGCACGGCTTCGACGTCGCGGCCGCGAAAGGGCTGGGATACGAGCGGATTCCGGAAGGCGCCGCCACGCCGCAGATCCTGCACGACCTCGGCGTCGCGGCATTCAAGGCGGCCGGCAGCAACGCCGATGCTCTCGTGATGTCGTGCGGGGGCTTACGCACGCTCGACGTGATCGTGCCGCTCGAGAAAGCCATCGGCGTGCCGGTCGTATCGTCCACGCCGCATGGCCTGTGGCACTGCGCGCGCATGCTGAAGCTGCCGGCGAAGATCGACGGCTTCGGCATGGTCATGGCGGCCTGACGGCGAGGCGCCGCGATCGATCACGCTCGCCGGCCGCCGGTGCACTGGGGGTTGGGGGGGGGTGTACACCGGCGGCCGGCAACGCACGCCCTGTTCGCTTGCCTACGGCGCACCGCCCGGCGTGCCGTTCTGCGCGCCGCCGCCCTGCGCGCCCGGCGGCGGACCATGCGGGCCGCGGGGACCGCGCGGGCCGCGCGGCGGCTCCATCAGCAGCTTGAGCTTCGTGATCTGGATGTCGCTCAGCACGGTCTTCAGCTGGCCGACGATGGCGTCCTCGTTCTGCTGGCGCATGGCCTGCATCTGCTCGAACGTCGGCCGCTGGCCCGAGGCCGCGCTCTGCTGGCGCTGTGCGCGCATGGCTTCACGTTGCGCCGTCAGCACGCGCTGCACCTCGTTCTTCTGGTAGGGATCGAGATCGAGCAGGATCGCGAGCCGATCGATGTCGAGCGGACCGCCGAACCCGGGGCCGCCGTGCGGCGGGCCATTCGGCGGACCGGCAGGTTGCGCCGACGCCGCGGCGGCAACCGCCATGGCGAGCACCGCCACGAGAGACTTGAGCTGGTTCATTTCCAAACCCTCCGTATGGGTGTGTGATGGCTCCACTGTAAGGCGGCGCGCCGGGCCAGGCTGTAAGCAATTGTGACGAACTGTCGCGCGGCCACCCTAGTCGCCGCGCGGCAGGCGCAGCACGGCCTCGAGGCCGTGCGGCGCCCGGTTGCGCAGCGTCAGCGAGCCGCCATGGCTCTGGGCGATGTCGCGCGCGATGCTGAGTCCGAGCCCCACGCCGCCCGTGTCGGCGTTGCGCGAGCTCTCGAGCCTGAAGAACGGCTCGAACACCCGTTCGAGCATGTCCTCGGGAATGCCGGGCCCTTCGTCCTGCACGCGCAACACGAGCTCGGCGGGCGCGTCCTCGATCACGACCGCCACGTTCTTGCCGTACTTCGCCGCATTCGACAGCAGGTTCGTCAGGCAGCGCTTCAGCGCCATGGGCCGTGCGGGCAGCGGCGCCGCGCTGCCCCGCACCGTGAATCCCGCCCCGAGCTCGCCGAGCTCCCGGCGCAGATCCGCGAGCAGCGCGTCCACGTGCACGCTCTCGAGCGGCTCTTCGTGGTCCACGCCTTTGAACAGGTTCAACGCACCCGTCACCATGCGGTTCATCTCGTCGAGATCGGCGTTGAACCGGTCGCGCAACGCAGCATCGTCGAGCGCCTCGGCGCGCAGCTTCAGGCGCGTGAGCGGCGTGCGCAAATCGTGCGACATGGCCGCGAGCACGTGCGTGCGGCTGTCGAGGTAGCGCTGCAGACGCTCCTGCATGGTATTGAACGCGCGCGTCGCGTCACGCAACTCGCGGGCGCCCGTCTCGGGCAGCGGCGTGTGCCGCGCGCCGCGGCCGACCGCCTCCGCGGCACTGGCGAGCTGCGACAGCGGCCGCGTGATGGTGCGGCCCATGACATACAGAACC
>DASZSB010000213.1:0-66449 GCA_035548835.1 Gammaproteobacteria bacterium
CGCGCGCGCGGCGCTGGCCGCGGAGTTCGAGAGCCGCGATCTCGTCGCGCTCGTGGCCCCCGTGAACGCACCGGCATGGCGCAACGAGCAAGGCGCCGGCGAGCGCATCCCGGTCGGCAGCTCGAGCATCGCGGCCGTGACCGGTTACCCGAGTGTCGTGATCCCGTTTGCCATGGCCGGCGATCTGCCTCTCGGGATCGCCATCATCGGCCGGCCCGGTGCGGAATCGCTGCTGCTCGAGATCGCCGCGCTCGCCGAGCGCGCGCGCGGCGCGTTCCCGGAGCCCCGATTCCTGCCGACCGCGGCCGACTGATTCCGGTGCCGGCTACTGCCCCTGCAGGCGCAGACGCGTGACGCCCTTGTCGTCGGCGTACTCGCGGTTGTCCTCGCAGACGTACTCGATGATCTCGTAGTTCGGCATTCGCCGGTAGGCGAACGTCACCGTCCACGGCTTCTCGAGCACGGCGGGATCCTCGAACGTGAGCTCGTCCCACAGGATGTCGGGTTTCACGAGGTGGAGGCGCTCGTGCACGCGCAGCTGCGGACTGTGCGGAGCATCGCGGTACGTCACGTACTCCTTGATGCCGACCGTGTCGACGACCAGCGTGTCCCCCTGCCAGGCGCCGACCGAGTGCCCGTAGAAGCCGGCCTCGACGTCGTCCGGTTTCGGCAACGGCTTGCCGAGATAGATCCGCCGCAGCTGGCTGTAGGCTTCCTGCGCGATGTTGATCTGCGAGCGGCTCTGCACGATCTCGAGCGGGAACGGCCCGCCCATCATGGTCGGGAACCCCTCGGGAATGCAGTGGGTGTAGCCTTTCGCGATCGGTTCGCCGCGCGCATCGGCCTCACGCTCCGCGGCACGCCGCTCCTCCCATTGCTTCAGCAACGCCGCCCTGAGCGGCGGCTTCGACTCCGGTGGCGGAGTGGCCGGGTCGCCCGCGGGTCCCCGATAGCGTTCCCATGCGCCCGTCAGGTCGGGCGGCGCCTGTGCAGCGGCGGAGCCGAGCGCGAGCAGGCCGACCAACGCCGCCAGCGGCGCGCCCGCGAGGCGCGCGAATCCGTGGATACCGATGCTCACTGCTGCGACCGCTTGAACGTATCGGCCGCGGGCACGGGCGGCACGAGCTTCCTGCCGTCCTGCATGCGCAGCTCGAGCAGCAGGCCGCCGCTGTCGCCCGTGCGCAGCGGCGCGACGACGGCGGTCACCTCGTCGCCGGGGTGAACGTCCGTCGACTTCCAGCCCGCGCGCTGCAGCATGTTGATGCTCGTGAGCTCGAGGGTGTAGTGATCGATGCCCGGCGGACCTTCCCTGACCTCGAGGTCGATATAGCCATGCGGGTTCGTCCACTGAAACGACCTGACCTTGCCCTTCAGCAGGTAGGTCTGGCTGTGGTCGAAGATGGCGAACGAATGATGTGCCGATGCGTTGCCCGCGCCGGCGAGCGCCAGCACGGCGGGCCCCAACAACCTGACGATTCTGCGCATTCCCCCTCCCGGGTTTCGCTGAAAACGCATGTCAAAGTACGCCATGAGCGCACCGGCGGCGATGTACCATCAGCTATCGCTTCCATAACCTTGGGTAATGACCATGGACATCGACATACGGCAGCTGCGGGCGTTCGAGGTGTTGCTGCGCGAGCGCAACCTGACGCGGGCGGCGGTGGTGCTCGGCCTGAGCCAGCCGGCGCTGAGCAAGACGCTGGCGCGGCTGCGCCGGTATTTCGGCGATCCGCTGTTCGTGCGCGCCGGCAACGGCATGGAGCCGACGGCGAAGGCTCGCGAGCTTCAGGCTTCGGTGCGTGCGCTGCTCGACAGCGTGACGATGCTGCGCGCGCACCACCGCTCCTTCGATCCCGCGACGGCGGCGCGGACCTTCAGCTTCAGCGTCGTCGACTCGGGCATGCTGCGGTTGCTGCCGGGTCTGCTCCCCTACCTCGAACGCGTGGCGCCCGGGGTCCGCCTGCGCGTCGTGCCGCCGGACGTCGAGGGGCTCGAGGCGTCGCTCGAGGCCGGGCACCTGGACTTCGCGATGGGCTCGTTCGCGGCGCTGTCGAAGCGTATCCGCCGTCAGCTACTGTGGTCCGTCAGCTATGTCAGCGTGGCGCGGCGCGGCCATCCCCGCATGGGGCACAAGCCTTCGGCCGTCGCGTTCGCGGCAGAACGGCACGTCGTGGCATCCACCGTCGGGACCGGTCACGCGCACCAGCAGGCCGAGCGCGCGCTGGAGCGCGCGATCCCGGCCGAGAGCATCGTCTGTCGCGTTCCGACGTTCGTGACGGCGGCGTTCGTGGCGGCGCGCACGGATGCGGTCGCGACGGTGCCCGCGAGTGTCGCGGACGAGTTAGCCGAGGCTTTCGGGCTGCACGTATTTCCGACGCCGGCCAGGATGCCGCGCCTCGATGTTTCGCAATACTGGCACGAGCGCTTTCACCGGGATCCGGGTAGTCAATGGATCCGCTCGGTGTTCGCGTCGCTGTTCGGGGCTAGTGCTTCTCGTTGAGATCGCTCAGGCGGTCGTAGTAGACGAGGCCGGCCTTGGCGAGCGGCTCGCGCATCTTGTAGATGTCGAGACCGAGTTGACCCGACGCGAGCAGCGCCCGCTTCTGCTCCTCGTTCGCGAGCCGCTTGCGGCTCGACTCGAGCACGCGGTCCGCAGTCGCGCGCGGCACGACGACGACGCCGTCGTCGTCGGCCACGATCGCGTCCCCCGGATTGACCAGCATGCCGGCGCACACGATCGGCACGTTGACCGACCCGACCGTGGCCTTCACCGTGCCTTTGGCGGACACGGCGCGGCTCCAGACCGGGAAGCCCATCTCGGTGAGCTCCCTGACGTCGCGGCAGCCGGCGTCGATCACGAGGCCGAGCACGCCGTGAGCGCGGAACGACGTGGCCAGAAGCTCGCCGAACATGCCGTCGGAATTCGCCGCGCTGACGGCCGCGACGATGATGTCGCCCGGTTTCGCGAGCTCGACGGCGACGTGCAGCATCCAGTTGTCGCCCGGGTGCAGGAACACGGTGACGGCACTGCCGCCGATGCGTGCGCCGGCATAGATCGGCCGCATGTATGGCTGCAGCAGCCCGGTACGCCCCTGCGCCTCGTGGACCGTCGCGACACCGAGCTCACCCAGGGCCTTGATCGTGGCGGGATCCGCACGGTCGATGTTCCGGACGGCGACGTTGTTCAGCACGTGAGCTCCTGCAGCTTGGGGAAAAGACCAGCGCTTATACTAGCGGCCCGCCATCTGAGCACAACCTTGGAGAGCTCGTGACCGACGCTGCCCCCCTGACCGGAATCAAGGTCGTCGACATGACCGAGGCCCTGGCGGGGCCGTATTGCGCCATGCTGCTCGGCGACCTCGGTGCCGACGTCGTGAAGGTCGAGCGGCCCGGCGACGGCGATCAGGCGCGAGGCTGGGGGCCGCCGTTCCTCGAGGGTGAGAGCGCGTACTTCCTCGGCGTCAACCGCAACAAGCGCAGCATCGAGCTCGACATCAAGCAGCCGGCCGACCTCGAGGTGTTGAAGACGCTGATCGGCCGTGCCGACGTGTTCCTGACGAACAATCCGCGCCTCGAATCGCTGGCGCGTGCGAGCCTCGACCCCGACGCTTTGCGGGGCCGCCATCCGCGCCTCGTATACGGCGCGATCAGTGGCTACGGGCACAGCGGGCCCAAGGCGAACCGCAGCGGCTACGACATCATCGCGCAGGGCGAAGCGGGACTCATGGCGCTGACCGGTCCGCCCGAGGGCGGGCCAAGCCGGTTTCCTTCGCCGATGGCGGACATCTCGGGGGGGCTCTATACGTTCCTCGGCGTGCTGGCCGCGCTGTACGCGCGGGACAACCGCGCCCGCGGCTCGGGGCAGGGACAGTTCGTCGACGTGGCGCTCGTCGACGCGCAGCTGAGCTGGCTCGCGAACATCGGCGCGAGCTACTTCGCGACCGGCAAGCGGCCTGCCCGGCTCGGCAATGCGCATCCCACGGTTACGCCCTACCAACCCGTGCGCGCGCAGGACAAGACCATGATCATCGCCGTCGGCAACGAGCGGCTGTGGGCCAGGTTCTGCAAGATCCTCGGGGCCGAGCAGACGCTGCTGAAGGACCCGCGGTTCGCGACCAACGCCGATCGCAACGTGCACCGCGCGGCGCTGATCGAGGCCGTGGAGCAGATCCTGGGCCACCGGCCGGCCGCCGAATGGGTCGAGGAGCTGGTGGCGGCCGGCGTGCCCGCGGGCCCGATCAACTTCCCGGACGAGACGCTGACCGACGAGCACGTGATCGCGCGGAAAATGATCGTCGAGCTCGAGCACCCGCTGATCGGCGTCGTGAGATCCATTGCCGTGCCGATCCGCTTCGCGACGAACGGCCCGACCTACCGGCGCTATCCGCCACGGCTCGGCGAGCACAACGAGGAGATTCGCGCGCAGGCGGCCACCTGGTAGCCGCGGCCGCTCAGCGCTCCCAGACGTTTTGCAGATACGCCCGGAAGCTCGGGCCGAGATCCGGATGCCGCAGGCCATACTCCACGGTCGCGCGCAGGTAACCGAGCTTGCTGCCGCAGTCGTAGCGCACGCCGTTGAAAGGCAGCGCGTGCACGGGCTCGTCGGCCATCAAGGCCGCGATGCCATCGGTCAGCTGGATCTCACCACCCGCCCCGCGCTGCGTGCGCTCGAGCTTCGCGAAGATCCGCGGCGTCAGGATGTAGCGGCCCACCACGGCCAGGTTCGACGGCGCATCCTTCGGCTTCGGTTTTTCCACGATGCGCGTGACGCGCATGGCCCCTTTGCCATCGGGCTCCACGGCTACGATGCCGTAGCTGCCCGTCTGATCCTGCGGCACGGTCTCGACGCCGAGCACGCTGGCTCCGTATTTGTCGAAATGCTGCCGCATCTGCGTGAGGCAGCCGACTTCGCTGTAGATGAGGTCGTCGGCGAGGTGCACGAAGAAAGGCTCGTCGCCGACGGCGTTCTTCGCGCACAGGACCGCGTGACCGAGCCCCATCGGCACGCCCTGACGCACGAAGATGCAGGTCGCTTCCGGCGGGACGATGTGGCGGACGAGTGCCAGCAGATCGTGCTTGCCCGACTCGGCGAGCTGGCGCTCGAGCTCGATGTCCGTGTCGAAGTGGTCTTCGATTGCGCGCTTGGACGACCCGGTCACGAATACGAGCCGCTCCGCACCGGCCTCGAGTGCCTCCTCCACGGCGTACTGGATCAGGGGCTTGTCGACGATCGGCAGCATCTCCTTCGGGGATGCCTTGGTGGCGGGCAGGAAGCGCGTGCCGCGTCCGGCAACCGGGAATACGGCGGTGCGAATACGGGCCATCGAAATACCTCGAAGAACGGATTCTGGCCCGCAAATGATACCCAACGCGGCCCGCAAAGGGTGGCGCCGCGTCCAGGTTTCGTCCAATCGAACACGGGGCATGGGTCGTGGACCCATGCCCCGTGCGATGCGCGGCGCGGGATCAGCGTTTCGGCGCGGGATCGGCGACCAGGATGTTGGCCTTGTTCATCTCGACGATCCGTTCGCCGATGCCCTTGACGCGCGTCAGGGCTTCCGGCGTGGCGAAGTTCCCGTGCGCCTGCCGGTCCGCGACGATGGCCTGAGCCAGCGCCGGGCCCACGCCGGTCAGCTCTGCAGCGAGCGTGGCCGCATCCGCGGTGTTGATGTTGACCGGCCCGGCGAAGGCGCTGCCGGCGCCGCAGACCGCGGCGGCCAGAACGAGTTGCAAGAGTCGTTTCGACATGTCCATCACTCCTTCAGGTGGAAAGGAGTGACAGATGCTAGGCGCCCGACCGGCGCCTCTCCGCTCTTCAATCTGGGAAGTTGACGAAGTTTCGGTGCGCGCGCCGCGCGTTCACGACAGCACGTTCTCGAGCGCGAAGCTCTGGATCGGCCGGATGGTCTCCCACAGCTTGCAGCTCGGGCAATGCCAGATGAACCGCTGCGTGCTGTAGCCGCAATTGCTGCAGCGGTAGCGCGCGCTCGATTGCGCGATCTGGCGCAACCCTTGCGCGATCCGGCCGATGGCCAGGTGCCTCTGCTCGTCGGGCAGCTTCTTGAGCTCCTCGGCGTTGACGAGGCTCGCGAGCACCGGGTGCTCGAACACGAACCGCTCGACGGAGTCCGAGAGCGTGGGTGAGTCCGTGAGATTGCCGATCACGGCCGCGAAGGCGAGGTCGCCTTGCAACGATGCGTCACGGCCGGCGAATTTCTGCAGGTAGCTCTCGAGATCCGCGAGCCGGCCGGCCTCGCGGTAGCACTTCATGAGCGACGGCAACACTTCCGAAATGAAGTGCCGGTCCGCGGCGATGACCTGCTGGTAGAGCGCGATCGCCTCCGCGTAGTCGCCCTCCTCCTGGGCCAGCGCTGCGCGGATCCAGGCCCCGCGCAGGGCACCCGATTCGCTGCGCACGGCGTTCTTGAGGTGCTCGCGGGCCAGCTGGCGATTGCCGCTCGCCCGTGCGACCTCGGCGAGCTCGCAGTAGTAATGCGCCACCTGGCTCGATTTGGTGCCCCGGAGCATCTCGAGCTTGCGTTGTGCGTCGATGGCCTTCTGCCACTCCTGCTCCCGCTCGTAGATGTAGACGAGCTTCTCGAGCGCGGCCTCTGCCAGCGTGGGGCTGTCGGTCAACTGGGTCAGCAGTTGCTCGGCGCGGTCGAACAGTCCGGCGCCGAGGTAGTCCTCTGCCAACGAGAAGATCGCCTGATGCCGCTGCGTTTCGTTCAGCGTTGGGCGAGCGAGCAGATTCTCGTGGACGCGGATGGCGCGCTCTATCTCGCCGCGCCGCCGGAACAGGTGGCCCAGCGCAAAGTGCGTTTCCAGGGTGTCCTCGTCGACCTTGGCCATCTGCACGAACAGCTCGAGCGCTTCGTCCGTGCGCCGGTTCAGCACGAGGTTGAGGCCGCGGATGTAGTCGGCGCTGATGCGCGGCGGCAGGTCGCGATCGCGATCGCTGTAGATCTTGAACGCAAAGCCACTGGCCGCGGCGATGATCAGCAGCGCTGCCAGCAGGAAGGTCGCTTCAGTGGGCATCGGTGAGTGGCGCTCGCCCGCAAGCGCCGGCGATCAGTCCCGGACAGGTAGATGTCGGGACTCGTTCACGCGTTCGCGGAGGTCTTTGCCGGGTTTGAAGTGCGGTACGTTCTTGCCGGCGAGCGCTACCGCCTCGCCGGTTTTGGGATTGCGTCCCATCCGCGGCGGGCGGTAGTGCAGGGAGAACGAGCCGAAGCCTCGAATCTCGATTCGTTTGCCGTTGGCGAGCGCTTCGCTCATCAGTTCCAGAATGTGCTTGACGGCCAGTTCGACGTCCTTGGCGGGCAAGTGCTTCTGACTGCGGGCGATGGATTCGATCAGCTCCGATTTCGTCATCACTGCGGACCTCTGTCAGACCGGTGCACCCTCGCGCGGCAGCACGAAGACTCACTCCGGATTCATCTGCTCCTTCAGCAGATCGCCGAGCGTCGTGCCCGTGGTCGCCCGGCCGGACTCGCTGCGATAGTTCTGAATCGCCTGCGCTTCCTCGTGAGCTTCCTTGGCCTTGATCGACAGCGAAATGATCCGCGTCTTGCGGTCGACGCCTGTGATCTTGGCTTCGACCGTGTCGCCCACCTTCAGCACCGTGCGCGCATCCTCGACTCGGTCGCGCGCGATCTCCGAGGCCCGCAGCTGACCGACGATACCGCCCTCGATGGCGATCGTCGCGCTCTTCGCATCGACTTCCTGCACGACGCCGGACACGACGCTGCCCTTCGGGTGTTCCGCCAGGAACAGCGACAGCGGGTCCTTGTCGAGCTGCTTGACGCCGAGCGAGATGCGCTCGCGCTCCGGATCGATCGCGAGCACGGTCGTCTCGAGCGTGTCGCCCTTCTTGTAATTGCGCACGGCTTCCTCGCCGGGCACGTCCCACGAGAGGTCCGACAGGTGCACGAGGCCGTCGATGCCACCGGGCAGCCCGATGAATACGCCGAAATCGGTGATCGACTTGATCTGACCCGAAACCTTGTCGCCCTTCTTGTAGTTCTCGCCGAACTCCACCCAGGGATTCGGCTTGCATTGCTTGAGACCCAGCGAGATGCGGCGGCGCTCCTCGTCGATGTCGAGGACCATGACCTCGATCTCGTCGCCGATCTGTACCACCTTGTGCGGGTTGACGTTCTTGTTCGTCCAGTCCATCTCGGACACGTGGACGAGGCCTTCGACGCCCTCTTCGATCTCCGCGAAGCAGCCGTAGTCGGCAATGTTCGTGACCTTGCCGAAGAGCCGCGTGCCCGGCGGGTAGCGGCGGGCGAGATCGGCCCAGGGATCCGCGCCGAGCTGCTTGAGTCCGAGCGACACGCGATTGCGCTCGCGGTCGAACTTCAGCACCTTGACCTCGAGCTCCTGACCGACGCTGACCACTTCCGACGGATGCTTGACGCGCTTCCACGCCATGTCCGTGATGTGCAGAAGACCGTCGATGCCGCCCAAGTCGACGAACGCGCCGTAGTCCGTGAGGTTCTTCACGACGCCCTTCAGCGTCGTGCCTTCCTGCAGGTTCTTCAGCAGGGATTCGCGCTCGGCGCTGTACTCGGCCTCGACGACCGCGCGGCGCGAGACGACCACGTTGTTGCGCTTCTGGTCGAGCTTGATGACCTTGAACTCGAGAGTGCTGCCTTCGAGGGCCGCCGGATCGCGGATCGGACGAACGTCGACAAGCGAGCCCGGCAGGAACGCGCGCACAAGATCGATGTCGACCGTGAAGCCGCCGCGTACGCGGCCGCTGATGGTGCCTTTGACGATCTCGCCTTTCTGGAACGACTCTTCGAGTCGCGTCCAGGTTCGCGTGCGCTTCGCCTTCTCGCGCGACAGGCGCGTCTCGCCGAAGCCGTCCTCGACGGTGTCGAGTGCGACCTCGACGTGGTCGCCAATTTTGACTTCGAGCTCGCCGCGCTCGTTGTAGAACTGTTCTGCGGGGATGACCGCTTCGGACTTCAGTCCGGCGTTGACGATCACCATGTCGGGACTGACGCCGACGACGACACCGGTCAGGATCGAACCCGGCTTGATTTTCTGACTCGAGAAGCTCTCTTCCAAGAGCTGTGCAAACGATTCGCTCATGTCTTCTTCCGTTGTCCACCGACCGTCCTGGCCGCGTGGGGTTGTTTACTCACAGCAGCCTCCTGCCGCTGCATACCCTCAGGCTCGCTCCGCTCCGTCGCCTGCAACCGCGAGCCACTCGAGGATGCGGGCGACGACTTCCCCGGGCGACAGACTCGTGGAGTCGATCACTCGCGCGTCCGGTGCGGGCCGAAGCGGCGCCACGGTGCGGTTTGCATCGCGTGCATCCCGCTGCGCTATGTCCCAGGAAAGGTCGGGCAGGCTAACATCAATCCCCTTTTCCTTCAACTGCTTATGGCGCCTCATGGCCCGCTCCTCGGCGCTGGCGGTGAGGAACACCTTCAGCACGGCGTCGGGGAAAACCACCGTGCCCATGTCCCGGCCATCGGCCACGAGGCCGGGCCAGCGGGCGAAGTCGCGCTGGCGCTGCAGCAGGGCGGTACGGACCGCCGGGATTGCGGCCACGCGCGAGGCTGCCTCGCCCGCCTGCTCGGTCCGTAGCTCGGCCGCGACCTCCGTGCCGTCGAGATAGACCCGTTCCAACTCGGCCGCGGGTGCGAACCGCACGTCGAGCGCGGCGGCCAGCGCCGCAACGCGTTCGGCATCGCCGAGGTCCACGCGCCTGCGCGTGGCGGCGAGACCTACGAGCCGGTAGAGCGCGCCGCTATCGAGGTAGTGCCACCCGAGGCGGATCGCGAGCTGCCTGCTGACCGTGCCTTTGCCCGAACCGCTGGGGCCGTCGATGGCGACGATGGGCGGCCGGGACGGGTCGGTCACCGCGTCAGCTCCCGGCCTGCACGTTGAGGCCGGCTGCCGTCGCGACGGCCAGAAAGTCCGGAAACGACGTCGCGACTTCCGCCGTGTTGTGGATCACGATCGGCTCGCGGGCGAGCAGGCTCGCCACTGCGAACGACATCGCGATGCGGTGGTCGCCCTGGCTGTCCACCGTGCCGCCTCGCAGCGGGCCGCCCGTGATGCGCGCGCCGTCGGGCAGCTCCACGACGCCGACGCCGACGCTCGCGAGGCCGCGCGCCATGACCGCGATGCGGTCGGTTTCCTTCTTGCGCAGCTCTTCGGCGCCCGTCACGGTCGTGGTGCCCGAGGCTGCTGCCGCCGCGACGAACAGGATCGGGAACTCGTCGATCGCCAGCGGCACGAGGTCGGCCGGGACGTCGATGCCGCGCAGCGCGGACTGGCGCACGAACAGATCGGCGACAGGCTCGGCGCCGACGTTGTGCTCGTTGCGCACCTCGATGTCGGCGCCCATGGCCCGCAGGATCGTCAGCAGGCCCGTGCGCGTCGGATTCATGCCTACGTTGCGGATCGTGAGGCCGTCGCGCGCGCCGAGGCAGCCGGCGACCATGAAGAAGGCGGCCGACGAAAAGTCCGCCGGTACCGCGATCTCGATGCCGCGCAGCTTGACCGGCCCGTCGATCGTCACGCTGTGTCCCTCGCCGCGCGAGGTCTGCGTCAGTGCAACGCCCATGGTCTGAAGCATGCGTTCCGTGTGATCGCGGCTCGGCCCCGGCGAGTGCACGATCGTGCGGCCGTGCGCGCCGAGCGCGGCGAGCAGGATGGCCGATTTCACCTGGGCACTGGCCATCGGCAGCTCGTACTCGATGCCGTGCAGCTTGGCGCCGCCGCGCAGGCGCACCGGCGGCTTGCCGCCGGCGGCCGTGTCGATCAGCGCACCCATCCTGCGCAGCGGCAGCGCGACGCGCTCCATGGGGCGTTGACGCAGCGAGCCGTCGCCGGTGAGCTCGCAATCGAACGGTTGGCCCGCGAGCAGGCCCATCAGCAGCCGGATGGCCGTGCCGGAGTTGCCGAGATCGAGCACGCGGGTCGGCGCGCGCAGGCCGTCGAGTCCCACACCCTCGATCACGACCGGCTCGCCGGGCTCGCGCCGGATCGGCACGCCGAGCGCTGCCATCGCAGCCTGCGTCGCGAGGCAGTCTTCGCTCGCGAGGAACCCATGTACGATCGTGCGGCCTTCAGCAACGGCACCGAGCATCAGTGCGCGATGGGAGATCGACTTGTCGCCCGGCACCGTGATCGTTCCGCCGACGCGGTCGACCGGCAGCGCCAGGAAGCTGTTCGGATGTTGCGACACGGGTGTGCGAGCCTAGAGAACGGCTTTGGGGTACGCGCCGAGCACCTTGAACAAGGACGCCTGCGATTTGATGGCGTCGAGCGCCTTGCGGACGGGCGGGTCTTCGGCGTGCCCGTCGAGGTCGACGAAGAATACGTAGTCCCACTTGCGCTTGCGCGAGGGGCGGGATTCGATGCGCGTCATGTTGACGCCGTGCTCGGCGAGTGGACCGAGCAGGTGCAGCAGCACACCCGGCCCCTGCGTGCCGCTGGCGGAGACCAGGATCGATGTCTTGTCGTTGCCGCTCGGCGGAAACAGCTTGCGACCGACGACGACGAACCGCGTGCTGTTGTCGTCCCGATCCTCCACCGTGTGGAACAGGATCTTGAGGCCATACACGCTGGCCGCGGCTTCCCCGGCCAGTGCCGCTGTGCCCTCCTCGTCACGCGCGCGCCGCGCGGCTTCGGCGTTGCTCGCGACCGGAATCTTCTCGACGTCCGGCAGGTTCTGCGCGAGCCACGCCTTGCACTGCGCAAGCGACTGCGGGTGCGAGCACACGCGTTTGATGTCCTTGATGTCGGCCATGCGCCCCATCAGGTGCTGATGGATCCGCAGCTCGATCTCGCCGCACACCTTCAGCGGCGACGTCAGGAACATGTCGAGCGTATGGATGTTGACCGTACCCTCGCTCGAGTTCTCGATGGGCGCGACACCGAAGTCGGCCGTTCCGGCCTCGACTTCGTGGAAGACCTCGTCGATGGTCGGCACCGACAGCGCGTGGACGGAATGTCCGAAGTGCTTCAGCACGGCCGATTGCGTGAACGTGCCCTCGGGCCCGAGATACGCGACCTTCAGCGGCTCCTCCTGCGCGAGGCAGGCGGACATCAGCTCGCGGAACAGCCGGACCATCTCCTCGTTGCGCAGCGGGCCCTTGTTGCGCTCTACCACTCGACGCAGCACCTGCGCCTCACGCTCCGGCCGGTAGAAGTCCGCGGTGCTCGTGAGGCCCTTCAGCACGCCGATTTCCTTCGCGCGCCGGGCACGTTGCGAGATCAGCTCCTGGATCTCGGCATCGAGCGCGTCGATCTTGCCGCGCAGCGCCTGCAGCGCCGCATCGCCGTTCGCGGCTGCGGGCTTCTGCGGCGCCTTCGCGGCCGACTTCGGTTTGCGCTTCGTCATGACCGCTCCGCCTCGCCTCGCGAGGATGTCGTCAAGCCTCGATGATCGGCAACACGCGGACCGACAGGATGCCGTCGATGCCGCGAATCCGCGCCAGCGTCGCGTCGTTCGGCGGAGCGTCGAGGTCGACGATCGTGTACGACAGCTCGTCACGCGAGCGATTCAGCATGTCGGCGATGTTGATGTTCTGCGCCGCCAGGGCCGTCAGGATCTGCGCAACCATGTTCGGCACGTTCCTGTGCGGGATGGCGATGCGGTGCTGGCGGGTGCGGTGCAGCACGGTCTCCGGGAAATTCACGGAGCGCGTGATGTTGCCGTTCTCGAGGTACTCGCGCACGTCGTCGACGACCATCACGGCGCAATTCTCCTCGGCCTCCACCGTGGACGCCCCTAGGTGCGGCAGGCAGATCACCCTCGGGTGATCGATCAGCGCGCGCGTCGGAAAGTCGGTCACGTAGCCGCGCAGCTTGCCGGAATTCAACGCGTCCATGACCGCAGCGGAATCGACGATGGCTTCGCGAGAGAAGTTCAGGATCACCCCGCCGCGGCGCATCGCCTCGAGGCGCGTCGCGTTCACGAGCTTGTCGGTTGCCTTGTTCAGCGGTACGTGCACGGTGACCACGTCGGCGCGCGCGAAGAGATCGTCCAGGTTCACGGCTTTCTGCACGCCGGACGAGAGCTGCCAGGCAGCCTGCACGGTGATCGTCGGGTCATAGCCCAGCACGTTCATGCCGAGGCGCAGGGCGGCATTCGCGACCTCCACGCCGATGGCGCCGAGCCCGACGACGCCGAGCGTGCGCTTCGGCAGCTCGAATCCGACGAAGTTCTTCTTGCCGGCCTCGACCGCCTTGTCGAGCTCTTCGCCCGAGCTCTTCAGGTCGCGCACGAAGTCGAGTGCCTGGGGAAGGTTGCGGGCTGCCATCAGAAGGCCCGCGAGCACGAGTTCCTTCACGGCATTGGCGTTGGCGCCCGGAGTGTTGAACACGGGAATGCCGAGCTTGCCGAGCTTCGCGACCGGGATGTTGTTCGTGCCGGCGCCGGCACGGCCGACGGCCAGGACAGAATCCGGGATCTGCATGTCGTGCATCTTGAACGAGCGCAGCAGGATCGCGTCGGGGCGGCTGATCTCGGAAGCGACTTCGTAACGGTCGCGAGGCAGGCGGTTCAGCCCCGCGACGGCGATGCTGTTCAGTGTCTGGATCTTGAAGGTGGCCATGTGCGTCAACCGTGCTTCTTCGCGAACTCGGCCATGAAATCGATGAGCGCATCGATGCCGGCCTCGGGCATCGCGTTGTAGATGCTGGCCCGCATGCCGCCGACCATACGATGGCCCTTCAGGTTCGTGAGCCCTGCGGCCTTCGCCGCCGACAGGAACGGCTTGTCGAGCTCCTCGCTCGGCAGCGTGAACGGCACGTTCATCCACGAGCGGCACGCCTTGTCGACGGGGTTCTTGTAGAAGCCCGACGAGTCGATCGCGGTGTACAGCTTCTTCGCCTTGCGCTCGTTGACCTTGGCCATCGCGGCGAGGCCGCCCTGCTCCTTGAGCCACTCGAACACGAGCCCGGCCAGGTACCAGGAGAGTGTCGACGGGGTGTTCCACATCGAGTCGTTCTCGGCCATGAGCTTGTAGTCGATGACGCCCGGCGTTTCGCGCCGTGCGCGGCCGAGCAGGTCCTCGCGGACGATCACGAGCGCCAAGCCGGCCGGGCCGATGTTCTTCTGCGCGCCCGCGTAGATGATGCCGAACTTGCTGACGTCGATCGGGCGCGACAGCAGCGTGGACGACATGTCGGCGACCAGAGGCGCCGTCGAAACGGCGGGAACGTCGTGGAACTCGACGCCGACGACCGTCTCGTTCGGCGTGTAGTGCAGATAGGCCGCGTCCTTCGATACCTTCCACGTGGAAGGATCGGGAATCGTCGTGAACTTCGACGCCTTGCCGGTGGCCGCGACGTTGACCGTGGCGTAGCGCTGCGCTTCCTGAACCGCCTTCTCGCCCCAGTTGCCCGTGACGACGTAGTCGACTACCGCGCCCGGCGGCGCGATGTTCAGCGGCACGGCCGCGAACTGCAGCGTGGCTCCGCCCTGCAGGAACAGCACCTTGTAATTGGCGGGCACGCCCAGCAGCTCGCGCAGGTCGCGCTCGGACTTGGCAGCGAACTCGATGAAGTCGGTGCCGCGGTGGCTCACTTCCATGACCGACATGCCGCTGCCCTTCCAGTCGAGCAGCTCGGCTTGCGCGCGACGCAGGACCGGCTCCGGAAGCATCGCCGGACCGGGGCTGAAATTGAATACTCGCTTCATGGCAGGGTCTCCGTACCCCTATTCGGCAGGGTTCTCTTCACCCGGAACGGCCTCGACACGCGAGATGCCGACCAACCGGTCGTTCTCGTCGAGGCGGATCAGACGGACGCCCTGGGTGTTGCGTCCCATCGTGGAAATGTCGGCGATCGGCGTACGCACGAGCGTGCCGGCCGAGGTGATCAGCATGAGCTCGTCCTCCGGCGAGACCTGCAGCGCGCCCACCAGGCGGCCGTTGCGCTCGGAGGTCTGGATGCAGATCACTCCCTGACCGCCGCGGCCCTGCACCGGGTGCTCGTCGAGCGGCGTGAGCTTGCCGTAGCCGTTCTCGGTGGCCGTCATGATCGGGCCTTCGCCGATGATGCTGAGCGCGATGACTTCGTCCGTCTCGCCCGCGAGCTTCAGCCCGCGCACGCCGGCGGCGTTGCGGCCCATCGGCCGCACGTCGTTCTCCGAGAAGCGGATGGCCTTGCCGGAGCTCGCGAACAGCATGATGTCCTGCTGGCCGTTCGTGATGCCGGCACCGATCAGCCGGTCGTCGTCGCGCAGCTCGACCGCGATGATGCCGCTCGTGCGCGGCCGCGCGAACGCCGCGAGCGGCGTCTTCTTGACCGTGCCGTGCTTCGTCACGAGGAACACGTATTTGTCCTCCTCGAACGCCTTCACGGGCAGCACGGCGTTGATGCGCTCGCCCTCTTCGAGGGGCAGCAGGTTGATGATCGGGCGGCCGCGCGAGCCGGCGCCGGCCTGCGGGATCTGATAGACCTTGAGCCAGTACGCCTTGCCGCGGCTCGAGAAGCACAGCACGGTGTCGTGCGAGTTCGCAACGAACAGCTGATCGATGAAGTCCTCGTCCTTCACGCGTGCCGCCGCCCGGCCACGGCCGCCGCGCCGCTGCGCCTGATAGGCGCCCGCGGGCTGCGACTTCGCGTAGCCGGAATGGGACAGCGTGACGACGACCGTCTCCTCGGGGATCAGGTCCTCGATCGTGAGGTCGCTGTAGTCCTCGACGATCTCGGTGCGCCGCGCATCGGCGTAGGCCGCGCGCACCTCGGTCAGCTCGGTGCGGATGACTTCCTGCAGCTTGTCCGGGTTCGACAGGATCTCGAGGAAGGTCTGGATGTTGCCGATCAGCTCGCCGTATTCCTGCGCGATCTTGTCCTGCTCGAGCCCCGTGAGCCGATGCAGCCGCAGGTCGAGGATGGCCTGCGCCTGGGCCGCCGACAGACGGTAGCCGCCTTCCACGAGCCCCGACTCCTCTGTCAGATCCTCGGGCCGGGTGGCCGTGGCGCCGGCGCGCTCAAGCATGCCGGTGACCGCGCCGGGCTTCCACACGCGGGCGCACAGCGCCGTGCGGGCTTCGGCGGGCGACGGTGAGCGGCGGATCAGTGCGATGACCTCGTCCAGGTTCGCGAGCGCGACCATGAGGCCTTCGAGGACGTGCGCGCGCTCGCGCGCCTTGCGCAGATCGTACAGCGTGCGCCGCGTGACGACCTCGCGCCGATGGCGCAGGAACGCTTCCAGCAGCTCCTTCAGCGACAGCAGCTTCGGCTGGCCGTCGACCAGGCCCACCATGTTGATACCGAACACGCTCTGCAGCGGCGTCTGCTTGTAGAGGTTGTTCAGCACGACGTCGGACAGCTCGCCGCGCTTCAGCTCGATCACGACGCGCATGCCGTCCTTGTCGGATTCGTCGCGCAGCTCGCTGATGCCCTCGAGCTTCTTCTCGCGGACCAGCTCCGCGATGCGCTCGATCAGGCGCGCCTTGTTCACCTGATACGGCAGCTCGGTGATGATGATGGCCTCGCGGCCGCGATCGTCGAGCGGCTCGACGTGCGTGCGGCCGCGCACGTAGATGCGGCCGCGGCCCGTGTTGTACGCCTCGACGACGCCCTGGATGCCGTAGATCAGGCCGGCCGTGGGGAAGTCGGGCCCCGGCACGAGCTTGATCAGGTCGGCGATCGTGAGCCTCGGATCGGCCAGCAGCGCGAGGCAGGCGTCGATGACCTCGCCCAGGTTGTGCGGCGGGATGTTCGTGGCCATGCCGACCGCGATACCGGAGCTGCCGTTGACCAGCAGGTTCGGGATGCGGGTGGGCAACACCGAGGGCTCGCGCTCGCTCTCGTCGTAGTTCGGCACGAAATCGACGGTTTCCTTGTCGATGTCGGCCAGGAGCTCCTGCGTGATGCGCGCCATGCGCACTTCGGTGTAGCGCATGGCCGCCGGCGCGTCGCCGTCGACCGAGCCGAAGTTGCCCTGGCCGTCGACGAGCAGGTAGCGCATCGAAAACGGCTGCGCCATGCGGACGATCGTGTCGTATACCGCGACGTCGCCGTGCGGGTGGTACTTGCCGATGACGTCGCCGACGACGCGGGCGGACTTCTTGTAGGGCCGGTTGAACTCGTTGCCGAGCTCGCGCATGGCGTGCAACACGCGGCGGTGCACGGGTTTCAGGCCGTCCCGGACGTCCGGCAGCGCCCGACCCACGATGACGCTCATCGCGTAGTCGAGGTACGACTGCCGCATCTCGTCTTCGAGATTGACGGGGAAGACTTCCTTACCTACAGCCATCAGCCCTGCTCAAAAACCACCCCGTTCCCGGCCCGCACGCGGTGGCGCGGCAGGGAAGAAATCGTCGACGAGGTACAAGTTGGGTCGGGTAGAGTCCGAGTACCGCAAACGCCGGTTTCGAACTACCCCAACGACGCATCCAAGTGCCCAGAAAACAAGGGCGAAGTCTACCACATGCACCGCGTCCACCGTAGCGTTGGCGAGCACATCAGAGGCTATACTTGCTCGCCCTCCGCGACCTCGTGACACCACTTGCCGATGCAGCCAATCGACGCTCTGATCTGTCCGCGCTGGACCGTGCGTGTCGAGCCCGAGGTTCGTGCCGAGGAAGGGATCGCGCTGGCCGTCGACGGCGGACGCATCGTCGACGTGCTGACCGTGACCGAGGCCGAGCGCAGGTTCGTCCCCGCCGTTCGGCACGATCGTTCCACGCACGTGCTGCTGCCCGGCCTCGTCAATGCTCACTGTCACGCGGCCATGAGCCTGTTGCGCGGCTTTGCCGACGACGTGGCGCTCGAGGCGTGGTTGCGCGACCGGGTATGGCCCGCCGAGCAGCGCTGGCTGAGCCCCGAGTTCGTCGCCGACGGGACGCGCCTCGCGATCGCCGAGATGCTCGCGGGCGGCATCACGTGCTTCTCGGACATGTATTACTACCCCGAGGCCGCCGCCGAGGTCGCCGCGGAGTCCGGCATGCGCGCGGTGCTCGGAATGATCGCGCTCGACGCGCCGACGGCGTGGGCCGCCGATGCGGACGAGTATCTGCGCAAAGGCCTCGAGCTGCACGACCGGCTGCGCCTGGAGCCGCTGCTGACGACGGCGTTCGCGCCGCACTCGCCCTATACGGTGTCCGACGCCACGCTGAGCCGCATCCGTCTTCTCGCCGACGAGCTCGAAGTGCCGATCCATACGCACGTGCACGAGACCGCGGTCGAGGTGGCGACGGCCGTCGCGGCCACCGGCCGGCGGCCCCTCGCCCGGCTCGACGCCCTGGGGCTCGTGACGCCGGCGCTGATCGGTGTGCATGCCACGCAGCTCTCACCGGCCGAGATCGATCTGCTCGCGAACGCCGGAGCGAGCGTCGTGCATTGCCCGCGATCGAACCTGAAGCTCGCCAGCGGCCTCTGCCCGGTGGCCGCACTCGGCGCGGCCGGCGTCAACGTGGCGCTCGGCACCGATGGCGCGGCGAGCAACAACCGGCTCGACCTCTGGGCCGAGCTGCAACTCGCCGCGCTCGTGGGCAAGGTGGCTGCCAATGACGCGAGCGCGATCCCGGCCGCACAGGCACTGGCCATGGCGACGATCAACGGCGCACGCGCGCTCGGTCTCGCCGACGAGATCGGTTCGCTGCTGCCGGGCAAGGCTGCCGACATGATCTGCGTGGACTTGTCCGGCCTCGAGCACCAGCCATTGCTCGATCCGCTGTCGCAGCTGGTTTACGCTGCGTCCCGCCACGATGTGACGGACGTCTGGGTCGCCGGCGAGCATCTGATCGTGCAGCGACAGGCCGTCCGCATGGATCTGCCGGCCATCGGCGCCGCCGCGCAGCGGTGGAAACAGCGCCTGCAGGGAGCCGCGAGCTGAACATGGACAACGTCGACGCCAACGAGCTGCACAAGTTCGCTTCGCGCGCGGCGGACTGGTGGGACGCCGACGGTCCGTTCAAGACGCTGCATCAGATCAACGGCCTGCGTCTCCGGTATCTCGAGGAGCGCGCGGCGCTCGCCGATGCGCGCGTGCTCGACGTCGGTTGCGGCGGTGGTCTGCTCGCCGAAGGCCTCGCGGAGCGCGGCGCCCGGGTGCTCGGAATCGACCTCGCCGCGGAGAACGTCGCCGCCGCACAGGCGCACGCGGCTGGCCGGTCGCTGCGCGTCGAGTACCGTTGCGTCGACGTGGAGAGCGTCGCGGCGGCCGAGCCGGGCGGTTACGACGTGGTCTGCTGCCTCGAGATGCTGGAGCACGTGCCGGAACCGCAGCGCGTGGTCGCGGCCTGCGCGGCAGCCGTGCGGCCGGGCGGCGCCGTGTTCTTCTCGACCATCAACCGGAATCCGAAGAGCTTCGCGCTCGCCATCGTGGGCGCCGAGTACGTGACCGGTCTCGTGCCGCGCGGCACTCACGAGTACGCAAAGCTCGTGCGTCCGGCCGAGCTGGCTCGCTGGTGCCGCCACTCCGGGCTCGAGTTGCAGGAGCTGACAGGCCTGCACTTCAATCCGCTGACGAACACGTATTGGCTCGGCGGCAACGTGGACGTCAACTACTTCGCGTACACGCGCCGGGCGGTGCCCGCATGAGCGCCATCGGAGTGCTGTTCGACCTCGACGGCACGCTGGTCGATACCGCCCCCGATCTCGTGGCGGTGCTCAATACGCTGCTGGTGGAGCGTGGCCGCGTGCGCATGCCCTACGCCATTGCGCGCAACGAAGTGTCGAACGGTGCCATCGGCCTGCTGCGCCTCGGCTTTGGCGATGCCGAGGCGGCCGGTCAGCTCGAGGCGCTGCGCGCCCGATTCCTCGCTCTCTATCGCACCAACGTGTGCGTGGGCTCCAGACTGTTCGTGGATCTCCAGAGTCTCCTGCAGCAGGAGGGCGAGTTCCGCTGGGGCATCGTCACGAACAAGCCGCACGCGTTCACCGAGCCGCTGCTGGCGGACCTCGGCATCGCGGGCCATTGGGGCACCGTGGTCAGCGGTGACCGGTTGCCGCAACGCAAACCCGACCCCGCGCCGCTGCTGCTCGCCGCCCGGGAGCTCGGGCTTCATCCTTCGAGCTGCGTGTACGTCGGTGATGCGCCGCGCGACATCGAGGCGGGCCGTGCGGCCGGGATGAAGACCGTGGCCGCGGCCTTCGGCTACATCCGCCCGCACGAGGACCCCTACGGCTGGGGCGCCGATTTCGTGGTGCACCAGCCGCGCGATCTCGGTGAGGTGCTGCAGCGGCTCCGGCGCGGCGCAGGCGCATGACGGCCGGCTTTGGCTTCGTGCTCTACGCCGCGCTCGCGGCGATCGCGGGCTTCGCGATCGGCCTGCTCCTCGGGCAGTCCCGCGCGGCGGCGCTCAGGCGCGAGCTCGCGGACAGGGAAGCCGAGCTGCGCGTGCGGGCCGCTGCCGACGCGGAGCGCGAGCGCACGCTCGAAGCCGCGACGGACCGCTTGCGGCTCGCGATCGGCGAGCAGACGGACCGGCAGTTCCAGCAGCACGCGGAAACGCTGCTGAAGCTGGCCCGCGAGACGCTCGGCGTGCAGAGCGAGCGCTCGAAGGCCGACCTCGCGGCACGCGAGCAGGCCATCGAGAACCTCGTCCGCCCAATCCGCGAGACGCTCGTGCGTGCCGAACGCCAGCTCCAGGAGCTCGATCAGTCGCGGCGCGAGACTCACGGCAGCATCACCGCGCAGCTGGAATCGCTGGCGGCGAGCCAGCAGGCGCTGAGCGCCGAGACGCGCAACCTGGTGAGCGCCTTGCGCCGGCCCGAGGTGCGCGGCCAGTGGGGCGAGATCAGCCTGCGGCGGCTCGTCGAGCTCGCCGGAATGGTCGAGCACTGCGACTTCGTGAGTCAGAGTCACCAGCCGACCGAGACGGGTGCCATTCGCCCGGACATGGTCATCCACCTGCCCGAGGCGCGGGACCTCGTCGTCGACGTGAAGACGCCGCTCGACGCCTACCTCGAAGCCACCGAGGCGGCGACCGATGCCGATCGCAATGCCGCGCTCGATCGGCACGCCGCGATCGTCGCGGGCCGCATCCGCGAGCTCGCGGGAAAAGCCTACTGGAGCCAGTTCGAGCGCAGCCCGGAATTCGTGATCCTGTTCATCCCGGGCGATCAGTTCCTGAGCGCCGCGCTGGCGCGCCGCCCCACCCTGCTCGACGACGCGCTGCGGCAGAACATCATCCTCGCGACGCCCACGAGCTTCGTCGCGCTGCTGAAGGCCGTGGCCTACGGCTGGCAGCAGACCGCGCTCGCCGACAACGCGGCCGAGATCCGCGGCCTGGCCGTCGAGCTGTACGACCGGCTCACGAAGTTCGCGGGGCACCTGGGCAACTTGGGCAAGGCGCTCGGCGACAGCGTGAAGGCCTACAACGCGACCGTCGGCTCGCTCGAGCGGCGCGTGCTGCCGGGCGCACGGCGCTTCACGGACCTCGGTGTGCAGCCGCGTGAGACGATGCCCGCGCTGAAGCCGATCGAGGACGCGCCGCGCGAGGCGCTCGGCGCCGACGAATCGCCCGATGCCTCCGACGACACCCGCAACGACACGAGCGCCAGATGAACGCCAATGCACTTCTCGAAGCCTGCCGGAGCTATGCACCGGCTTCCGACGCGTTTGCGGGGCGCGTGATCCTCGTGACCGGCGCCACGGCCGGCATCGGTCGAGCCGTGGCCCGCGACCTCGTACGCCACGGTGCGACGGTGATCCTGCATGGGCGCAGCGAGAAGGCGCTCGAGGCGCTGTATCAGGAGCTGCGGCCGCTCGGCCCCGAGCCCGCGGTCGCGCAGGTGGACCTCGAGCGTGCGCAGGGGCCCCAGTATCAGTCGCTGACGAGCGAGATCGAGGCGCGCTACGGCCGCCTCGACGGCGTGCTGCACAACGCGGCGATCCTGGGCGATCGCAGCCCGATCGAGCACTACGACATCGGCCTGTGGCAGCGCGTGCTGCTCGTGAACCTGACGGCACCGTTCATCCTGACGCGCTGCCTGCTGCCCTTGCTGCGCAAGTCCGAGGACGCGTCCGTGCTGTTCACGACTAGCGCCGTAGGTCAGCGCGGCCGTGCGTACTGGGGCGCGTATGCGGTGTCGAAGGCGGGCCTCGAGGGTCTTGCCGAGGTGCTGGCCGACGAGCTCGAGAGCACCCCGATTCGCGTGAACCTGATCAATCCGGGCGGCACCCGCACCCGCATGCGCGCGCGCGCCTACCCCGCGGAGAATCCGGAAACTCTGCCGACGGCGGAAAGCATCACGCCGGCGTTCCTGTATCTGCTCGGCCCGGCGAGCCGCGGCGTTCGCGGCCAGCGCGTGGAGCTGCGGCCGCCCACCCGGCCGTAGCCGTGGTCATCGCGCCGCGCGGGCTGCGGCGGAGAGCAGCTCCTGCAGCAGCGCGCCGCGCGTTCCGGGATTCGCGGGCCCGTAAATCCGCTCGAGATCGCTCGTGCGCAGGTAGTCCGGGTGGTGAATCTCGACGAGCGCGGCGTACTCGATCCGCTGCCCGCCTTTCTCCACGTCGAGCACGTAGGCGTGCTCCGCGAGCCGGGTGCCCGGCGCCACGTGCATCAGGCTCGCAAGGCGCGGCGTGGCATCCATCTCGCGGAACGCGAGGTGCGTTTTCAGCACGCGCCAGCCGCGCGCCGCAAACACGGCGCCCATCGAGCCGCCGCTCAGGATGCTGGCATGCTCCGCGGCCACGGCCGGGTCGACGGTCGCGGGGTACAGCACGACCGCGAAGGTCCGGCACGTCTTCTCGTCCCGCTGCGTGCTGTACAGGTTCGAGACGCGAGCACGCCCGTCGCTCGTCAGCACTTCGATGCCGTAGTTGCCGAAGGCCTGCTCGATGCGCTCGCTGTTCAGCAGTTCGCGGCCGGGGGCCTGCGCGCCCGCCGCAAACGCGCCGAGCAGCCCCGCCGCGAGGAACACCGTACGCAGGCGCCGGAACGGCCGCCCGCGGCCGATCGGGCGGCGTCGTGGGGCAATCGGGGTGGCTGGCGGCAACGGGCGCATCGAACGGAAGCTTTGTATTTCTTGTCGTGCCAACGAGAATCGACTGCGGTATATATTATCGGCGCCTGTAACCGTTCATCGAGTCTCTGGGCCTGCGCCCCGACCTCTCCTTAAACGGTTTCGCCGTGCCAACAGTCTGGGAGGTCTCGTGGGCAAGAAACTCTACGTCGGCAATCTGCCGTTCTCTGCGACCGAAGAAGATATCGCGGCCAAGTTCTCGGCCGTCGGCAAAGTCGAGTCGGCCAAGCTCATCATCGATCGCGATACCGGCCGCAGCAAGGGCTTCGGCTTCGTCGAGATGGGTAGCGACGCGGAAGCCCGCGCCGCCATCGAGAAGTTCAATGGCCAGGACTATGGTGGCCGGCCGATGACGGTCAACGAAGCACGCCCCCAGGAGCGCAAAGGTCCGCGCCCGGGCGGCGGTGGTGGCTACGGCGGCCCGCGCGGCCGCTGAGCCGACGCTGCATTTCTCGCGGCAAACGCGGACGCACCCATCGGGTCGTCCGCGTTTTGCTTTGCGGGGCGCGCCCGCGCCCCCGGTAGCGCCTTCGGCCGCCGCGCTGCAGGATCGCGCGCTGACCTCCTGGTCAGGCGGCCGCGCCCGTCGGCAGCATGACGCGCGCCACGCAGCCGCGCGCGCCCACGCGATTCACGAGCACGAGACTGCCGCCGTGGTTCTCCACGATCTCGCGTGACAGCACGAGGCCGATGCCCGTGCCACCGGGTTTGGTCGTGAAGAACGGGACCCACAGGTTGTCGGTGCGCGCGAGCCCCGGGCCGTCGTCCTCGATCTCGATGACCAGCAGCGCTCCCAGCGTGCGCCAGCGGATCCGCACACCGCCGTGTTCGCCGCTCGCCTCGACGCCGTTCTTGATCAGGTTGATCAGCACCTGCTCGAGCTGATCGGCGTCCGCGTCGATGACTACGTCGGGCCCGCCCTCGACCGTCGCGCGCCCGGCGTGCAGCGAAGCCGTGCGCCGCACCAGCGCGCCCAAGTCCGTCGGGCGGCGCGCCGGCGGCGGCAGACGTGCGAGCCGCGCGTAGGCGCCCATGAACCGGCCGAGCGCTTCGGCGCGATCGTGGATGATCGTGAGCCCGGCGTGCGCATCGTCGCGCCAATCGGCAGGCAAAGGTTCCCGGTCGATCAGCTTGTTCAGAGTGCCCGCCATCGACTGGATCGGTGCCAGCGAGCCGTTGATCTCGTGACCGATCACGCGGACGAGCCGCTGCCAGGTCTGGCGCTCCTCCTCGCGCAGCGCGCGACTGAGATCGGAGATCACGAGCAGCTCGTGCGGCCTGCCCCGGTCGCGAAAGCTGCGCCGGCGGATTTCCCAGCGCCCGGAGCGCCCCGGAAACGTATGCGCGACGATCCGGCCCGAGGGCTGCGCCAGCAGCGGCTCGAGACCGAGCTCGGCCGCGGAGCGGCCCTCGAGCTGCTCGGCGGGCGCGGCCAGCAGCGCGGCGGCGGCGCGATTCACGAGCCGCAACCGCAATCCCGCGTCGAACGCGAACACGGCGATGTCGACCTCGGCGCCGATCTTGTTCACCAGGGCGCCCGCCTCGAGCGTCTCCAGGCGCTGGTCGCGCAGCATCTGGCTCAGCGCGTTGACCTCGATCATGACCTCGCCCATGGCGTCGCGGGCGTCGGCGTGGCGGCCGCGCAGGGAGTAGTCGCCCTCGCGCAGGGCTTCGAGCATGTTCGCGAGCGACTGCAGCGGGCGCACGACGCGCTGGCGCACGAGCAGCACGCCGACGAGCAGCGTACCGGTCATGCCCACGAAGACGATCCAGCGCAGCGGCTCCGCGGCGTCCCATTCGTACAAGGCGATACCGGCGGTGAGCCAGGCCGGAATGGCGCACAGCAGCGCCGTGAGTTGCAGCCGACTCTGGAAGCGCAGCCGGCGGCGGCTCACGACTTCAGCTTTTCCATGCGCCGGTACAGCGCCGAGCGGCTCATGCCGAGTTCCTCGGCCGCCGCGATCACGTTGCCGCCGTGGCGGTCGAGTGCCGCGCGAATCGCGTCGAGCTCGATCTCCTCGAGCGTCGCGGCCCCGCGGCGCTCGACGGTGGCGGCTCCGGGTGCCGGCCCGCCGAGCGCGAGGTCGGCGGGTCCGATCGATCTGCCGGGGCACATCAGCACCGCGCGTTCGACCACGTGGCTCAGCTCACGCACGTTGCCGGGCCAGGGATAGCGCTTCAACGCGGACAACGCCGCGTCGCTGAATCCCTCGACTTCGCAGCGGTAGCGCTGCGCGTGCCGCTTCAGGAAGCTCTGTGCCAGCCGCACGATGTCGTCGCCGCGCTCGCGCAGCGGCGGCAGATGGATGTGGATGGTGTTCAGCCGGTACAGCAGGTCGGCGCGGAATCGGCCCGCGTCGACCTCGGCCTGGATGTTCGCGTTCGTCGCCGCCAGCACGCGCACATCGACCTGCTGCGTGCGCGAGGAGCCGAGGCGCTCGAAGCGGCCGTCCTCGAGCACGCGCAGCAGCCGGGCCTGCTGCGCCGGCGGAATGTTCGCGATCTCGTCGAGGAACAGCGTGCCGCCGTCGGCGAGCTCGAATCGACCCACGCGATCGGCCTTCGCGTCCGTGAACGCGCCTTTGACGTGGCCGAACATCTCGCTCTCGAACACGGTCTCCTGCAGGCTGCCGATGTTGACCGTCACGAGGCTGCGCTCGGCGCGCCGCGAGTTCGCGTGGATCAGCTTCGCGATCAGGCCCTTGCCACAGCCGCTCTCGCCCGTGATCAGCACGTTGGCGTCGGACGGTGCCACGCGCTGCAACGTGTCGAGCGCGAGGCGCATGGCCGGCGACTCGGCGATCAGCTCGTCGTCCGTGGCCGTCAGCGCGCGATTCGCGGCCTCGAGCGTGCGCGCGCGCTGTTGCGACTGGCCGAGCGCGATCTGCGTGCGCAGCACCGTCAGCAGGCGCTCGTTGTTCCAGGGCTTCTCTACGAAGTCCTGAGCGCCGCGCCGCATGGCCTCGACGGCGAGCTCGATGCTGCCCCAGGCCGTCATCACGACGATCGGCGTGTAGGCGTCGAACGCACGGATCCTGCCGATGGCGTCGAGACCTTCCTCGCCCGAGGTCGTGTCGCGCGTGTAGTTCAGGTCCATGAGCACGGCATCGGCCTGGCGGGCGCGCAGGGCTGCGATCAATGTGTCGGGGTGCGCGAAGGTTTCCGCGCTCCAGCCTTCGCCCTTCAGCAGCAGACGCAGTGATTCGACGACGTCGCGTTGGTCGTCGGCTACGAAGATGCGCGGAGTGCGTGTGGGCATAGGGCGTCTATTGATAGTCGGATGGTCTTCGTGGCGCAAGCGCGCTCAACGCGGAGGGGCCGGGCGACCGCTTCGCGCTGGGCCCTCACGTCGGGGGGCGGCCGCTGCGGTCGCTCGCGAGCCAGCCGTCGGCCAACTCGATCACGCGCTGCCCGAAGTCCGCGACGCGCGTGTCGTGGGTGACCTGGATGACGGTCGTGCCCTCGTCGTTCAGAGCGCGCAGCAGTTTCATGATCTCCTCGCCTTGCTTCCAGTGCAGGCTGCCCGTGGGCTCGTCGGCCAGCACGATCCGTGGCTGCGCGATCACGGCCCGCGCGACGGCGACCTGCTGTTGCTGGCCCCCGGAGAGCTGTGCCGGATACAGGTCCTTCTTCGCCACGATCTGGAAGCGATCGAGTATCTCGGCCACGCGCGCCTCGCGCTCCTTGCGCGGCACGTCGCGATACGAGAGCGGAATGTCCAGGTTCTCTGCCACCGTCAGGTCGTCGAGCAGATGGAACTGCTGGAACACGAAGCCGACGTTCTCCTTGCCGAGCCGTGCGCGCTCCTTGGCGCTCATGCCGTGCGTCGCGGCGCCGTCGAACCGATACTCGCCGGCGAACTCGCCGTCGAGGAACCCCAGGATCGCAAGCAACGTGGACTTGCCGGAGCCCGATGGACCCATGATCGTGACGAACTCGCCTTCCTCAACCGTGAACCCGATCTGCCGGAGCACGAACGTGCGTCCGCCCTTGTACGGATACGATTTCTCGAGACCCTGGACTTTGATCAGCTCCACCGTACTCTCCTACTCCGCCGTCAGCGATTCGGCCGGCGCCACGGACGATGCGCGGCGCGCGGGCACGTAGCTCGCGAGCGCAGCGATCAACGTGAGACCGGTGGCGACGGCGGCGTACGTCAACGGATCGACGGGCTGAACGTCGTACAGGACGGCGCTCATGAGACGCGCAGCGCCGGCCGCACCGACCAGGCCGATGATCACACCGAGGCCGGCCAGCGTGACGCCATAACGCACGAACCGTCGCTGCACGTCGCTCTGGCGCGCCCCGAGGGCGAGCCGGATCGCGATTTCGCGACGCCGCTGCGATACGGCATACGACAGCACGCCGTAGAGGCCGACAACGCCGAGTACCAGCGCCGCGCCGGCGGCCACGATCAGCATCACCAGCGTGAACGACGTACGCGCCAGCGAGCGGTCGTAGAGATCCTGCATGGTGCGCACGTTCGCCACGGGCAGGCTCGCATTCACGGACCATATCGCCCGCTCGATCTGGCGTTGCAACGACGGCGAGCCGGCGAGCGAGCTGCGTAGCGCGAATGCCGCGCCGCGTTCCACGTAATACGGGAGTCCCTGGTAGAAGTCCTTGATGACTGCCGGCCAGTAGACAACCTTCGGCGGCGGCTGATCGGCACCGAGCAGGCGAACGTCTTCAACGACGCCCACGACCTCACGCCACGGACCCGCGCCGCCGGCCGTCCGGATCTTCTTGCCGAGAGCGGCTTCGGGAGTAGACCAGATCTCGCGCGCCAGAGCGTCGGCCACCATCGCCACCGGCCGGATTTCGTCGATGTCGGCCCATGAGATGTTCCGTCCCGCAATCACGCGGGTCCCCATGGTCGGAAGATAGTCGGGCGATACCGTGCGGAACATGCGCAACGCAAAGTTGCCGCCGACGCCGTACTCGGCGCCTTCGATGTCGATGCCGTCCCAGTTTGCGTTGAGGAACTCCATCGGCAGCCCGTTGACCCAACCCGCCGAGGTCACGCCCGGGATGGCCTTCAGGGCGTCGTCGATCGCGCGCTGTTGCTGCAGCACCGCCAGCGGATCCGGTACCACCTGTGTGGGGAAGTCGAGCCTGAACGTCTGCAACGACTCGGCACCCACGAAGCCGGGCTCGACGTGCCGCAACGCCTGGAACGTGCGGATCATGAGCCCCGAGCTCACCAGCAGGAGCAACGCGAGGGCGACCTGGCCGACGACGAGAGCGCCCTGCGTCCGTTGTTGCATTCGGCCCGGCGTGCCGCCGCGCGAGCCGCGCAGTGCCGTCGACAATCGCAGACGTGCAACGCGCAGCATAGGCACGAAGCCGATCGTGCCGCCCGCAACGGTCGTGAGCGCGCCCGCGAAAGCGAGTGCGCGGCCATCGAGCGCGATCGAGGTGAGCCTCGGCAGCTGCGGCGGCGCGAGCGCGAGCAGCAGCTGGAGCGCGGCATAACCGAAGCCGATGCCGATCAACGCGCCGGCGGCCGCGAGCAGAGCGGCCTCGACGAGCAACACGCGGGCGATCGGCCAAGCGCCCGCGCCGAGGGCGGCCCGCACGCCGAACTCCTGGCCGCGTTTCTCGCCGCGCACGAGCAGTAGATTGGTGACGTTCGCGCACGCGATGAGCAGCACGATGCCGATCATCGCCATCACGACCCACAGCACGTCTCCGACGTTGCCGATGACGTCGGCCTTGAGCGGCCGCAACGCGGGCGTGATGCGCCAGCCATTCTCGAGATACACGCCACGGCTGTCGCCGCCACCGGGGAATGGGAACTTGTCGATCCAGATCGGCAGCAGGCGCGCGAGATCGGCGTTGGCCTGCTCCAGCGTGACGCCGTGCTTGAGGCGCGCAACGCCGAAACAGCAAAACGGCGGCGGGAACAGTCGGGACCTGTCCAAGCGGAACGCGCCAATCACGTCGACCGGCTGATCGCCTAAGCGGAACCCCTCGGGCATCACGCCGACGATCTCTTCCTGAATGCCGTTGACGCTGATCGTCTTGCCGATGACGTTCGGATCGCCGCCGAACCGGCGTTTCCAGTAGGCGTAGCCGAGCATGCCGACGGGCGCGTGGGCGAGATTCTCGTCGTGCTCATCGAGCCAGCGACCGAGCAGCGGCTTCACGCCGTACGTCTGCAACACGCCGCCTGTGACGAGCACAGCCGGCACCTGCTCAGGTTCTGCGAGCCCCGTGATGTTGGCGGCGATCGGCTGCCACAGGCCGAGCGTCGAGAAGGATGCATTGTCGTCGCGGTACTCGACGAACATCGACGCCGAGAAGTTCAGGCCGCCCGTAAAGGCGGTGATGCCCGGTGCTCCGGGCGCATCGTGCCAGATGGAGACGAGCTCCTCGGGTTTGGGATACGGCAGCGGCTTCAGCAGCACACCGTCGACGACGCTGAACACGGCGGTGTTCGCGCCGATGCCGATCGCGAGCGTGACGATCGCGATCAGCGTGAAGAGCGGATTGCGCCCGAGCGCGCGCGCGGCGTACCGGACGTCGCGAGCCAGGTTGTCCAGCGTGGCGGTGATGCGCATTTCCGCCCCCTACTCCGAACGCAGCGCCTGCATCGGGTCGATCGACGCCGCGTGCCGCGCGGGCAGCCAGCTCGCGAGCAGTGCCGCGGCGCCAAGTCCGCCGATCGCGATTGCGAACACGAGCGGATCGAGCGGACGGATCGACTGGATCTGTGTCGCCAACACCCTGCCCAACAAGACCGCGAGCACGCCGCCGATGACGAGCCCGAGCGCAATCATTCGCCCGCCCTGCTGCAGCACCATCCCGACGACGTCGCTCGTGCGAGCTCCGAGCGCCACGCGTACGCCGATCTCGGCTACACGCTGCGTGACGGCCCAGGTCAGCACGCCGTAGATACCGATCACCGCCAGGACGAATGCCGTTGCTGCGAACAGCAACGTGAGCGTCATGGCCGTGCGCTGCGGTCCGAGCGACTGTTGCAGGCGAGAGTCCATGGCGGCGGCATTGAACAGGGGCACGTCGGCATCGATGCGCAGCGCGACGGCAGTGGCCAGGGGTGTTAGACGTTCCGGTGGAAGCGCGGTGCGCAGGGTGAACGCACCGCTGTTGGCCGGACGCTGTTGGTAGTGCCAGTACACGGTCTCCTTGCGCGGGTCTTCGGCAAGGCTGCCGTGCTTCACCGCCGGTACCACGCCCACGATCGTGTACCACTGGTCCGCTCCATCGAGCATGCGGCGCACGCGCTGACCGAGCACGTTGCCGGACGGCCAGTACCTGTCGGCGAAGTTCTTGTCGACGATCGCCACGCGCTCGGGCTCGCTGGCGTTGAAGTTGCGGCCCACGACGACCGGTATGCCGAGCGCGGGGAAGTAACCCTCGCTGATCGTGCTCTCGAGCGCGTGCGGGGGCGGCGTGCCCTCAGCCGGACGATAACCGTCGATGACGGTGCTGGTCTGGTTCTCCGCACCGCTGAACGGCAGCGCCGACGTGTAGCCGACAGCGCTCACGCCCGGCAGCGCTCCGAGCTCCTGCAGCGCCCGGCTCAGATAGCGCTCGGACGCGGCCGGATCCTGGTAGCGGCCCGCGGGCAGCGCGAAACGCGCCGTCCACACGCCCTCCGCCGCGAACCCTGCGCCTGCAGAGCGCAGCTCGTAGAAGCTGCGCGTCAGGAGACCTGCACCCACGAGCAGCGCGACGCTGGCTGCGATCTGCACCACGACCAGCGAACTGCGCGTCGCGCGCGCGGCGTGGGTGCCGGCCGTTCGCCTGCCGGTGTCGTGGGCGATACCCGTCGTGCCGGTCCGGATCGCGCCGAGTGCTGGCAGCAGACCCGCGCCGAGCGCCGCGAGCACGGCAACGCCCGCCGTGAAGGCAAGCACGCGCAGGTCGAAGCCGAACTCGTAACCCTGGCTCGCGCGGTCGAGGCCGAGCAGGCGCACGAGCACGAGCCCGCCGTAGGCAACTGCCAGTCCGAGCGCGGCTCCGGCCGCCGAGAGCACGGCGGCTTCCGCGAGCACCAGCCGCAGCAGCTGGCCGCGGGTCGCGCCGAGCGTCGTGCGCAACGCGAGCTCGCGTTGGCGTGTGGCGAGGCGCGCGAGCTGCAGGTTCGCGAGGTTCGCGCACGCAATCAGGAGCACGGCGAGCACGGTCGCCTGGAGGATCAGCAGCAGCTGCGCGAGATTGCCCACTTCGGCTTGCCGCCACGGTTGCGCGTGGCCGGTGAAACCGGCTTCGGTGACGGCGTTGCGGACGTTCTGCAGGCGCTCGGCGTTGCGGCGCACGATCACGTCGAGCTCGGCGTTCAGCTGCGCCACCGTGGCGCCGGGCTTCAGGCGCCCGATCGCCGTGGAGAATTCGTTGCCGCGCCCCGTATCGCTCGCCTGCGCCGGCGTGAACGCATAGGGTACCCACACCTGCACGAGGCGGCTCGGGAAGCCGAATCCCGCGGGCATCACGCCCACGATCTCGAGCGGCCTTCCGTCGAGCCTGATCTCTCTGCCGATGACATCGCTGCGGCCGCCGAAGCGCTGCATCCAGAGGTCGTGGCTGAGCACTGCGACGCCGTCGTCTCCGGGCGTGGCCTCGCGCTCCGTGAAGGCTCGACCCAGCTCCGGGGCGACGCCGAGCACGCCGAACAGCGACGGCGATGCGAGTGCGACGGCGACCTCCTGCGTCTGTCCTTCACCGCCGAGAGCGCGGCCGCCGACCTGGAAGATCGCGAGATCGGCCAGCGCCGGCGCTTGTGCACGGCGGTCGAGGTAGTCCGGAATCGAAATGCCGGCGTTCTTCAGGCCGATCTTCTCGTAGGCGTTGTACACCATGACAAGCCGGTCGCCGTCCGGATACGGCAGCGGCTTCAGGAACAGCCCGTTGATCACGCTGAAGACGGTCGTGTTCGCGCCGATCGCGATCGCCAGCACGAGCACCGTGAGGCTTGCGTGCAACGGACGCGTGCGAAACGCGCGCAGCGCGTAGCGCAGATCCTGCAGCCCGCTCACTGCGGCGCTCGCCCGTGGCGCGCGTGCTCCGCGATGCGCTTGTCCTCTTCGGCCCGCAGCCGCTGCAGCGTCTCCTCGTCGACGACGCGGCCGTCGAACATGTGGATCTTGCGCTGCGCGTAGTCCGCGTAACGGGGATCGTGCGTGACGATGCAGATCGTGGCGCCATCCTCGTGCAACTCGCTGAGCAGGCTCATGACCGACTCGCCGTTCTTCGAGTCGAGGTTGCCCGTCGGCTCGTCGGCGAGCAGCACGGACGGGCTGCCGACCAGTGCGCGAGCCACGGCGACGCGCTGCTGCTGACCGCCCGAGAGCTGCGACGGATAGTGCTGCAGCCGGTGCGCCATGCGCACGCGCTCGAGCGATTCCATGACGCGCTGCTTGCGCTCGGCCGCGCCCATGCCGGCGCGGTACGTGAGCGGCAGCTCGACGTTCTCGTACACCGTAAGGTCCCCGATCAGGTTGAACGCCTGGAAGATGAAGCCGATCTCCTTGTTGCGGATGTGGGCGCGCTGCGAGTTGTCGAGGTTCTCGACCGGCGTGTTGTTCAGCAGGTAGCGCCCGCCCGTGGGCGTGTCGAGCAGGCCCAGGATGGACAGCAGCGTGGATTTGCCGCAGCCCGAGGGGCCGGAGATCGACACGTACTCGCCGGTGCCAATCTCGACGTGCACGCCGGAGAGCGCGTGCGTCTCCACTTCGTCGGTGTAGAAGACCTTCTTCAGGTCCTCGAGCTTGATCAGCGGCGCTTTGGTCGCGGCTTCGTTCATTGCATTCCCCCTCAGTTCAGACGGATGCGATCGTTGTCGTCCCAGGCGGACGTGTCGGACAGAATCACCTGGTCGCCGGCGGCGAGCCCCTTCACGATCTCGACGGCATTGACGGATGTGCGGCCGATCTCGACGGGCACGCGGATGGCGTAGCGGCCGTCCTCCACGAGCTTGAACAGGCCCACCGTGCTGTTCGGTTGGCCGTACGCGGGCCGGCCCGTGAACAGCACGCGCGGCAGCCGCTCGATCTCGATCGTGCCGTCCACGGAGAGATCCGGGCGCGCGCCCTGCGGCAGCGGACCCACGAGATCCACGTCGACCTGCACCGTGCCCTGCTGCACGGCAGGGTCGATGCGCACGACCTTGCCCGCCACGATGCCGTTGCGCGTATCGACGCTGACCGCCTGGCCGAGCTGCACGTCGCGCGCCTGCGTCTCGGGAATGTTGATCTCGGCGCGCAAATCGTCGGGACGCGCGACGCGCGCGATGTTCTGGCCGAGCGCGAGCGTCTGGCCGTCTTCCGCTAGCATCTGCTGCACCACGCCCGGCGAGCCGGCGCGGACCTTGAGCCAGTCGACCTGCTGCTGCTTGCGCTCGTACGCGTTGCGGACCTGGGCCACGTGCGCCTCGCGCGCCGTGATCTGGGCCTTGATGGTGTCGGCGAACTGGGCGAGGCGATCCGTCTCGATCTCGAAACGCACCTTGCGCTGCTCGGCCAGCAGCTCCGAACGCTGGACCTGCAACGCCGGGATGACGTCGCCGGCCGCCCGCTCCGCTTCCGCCTGGAGGCGGGCCGACTCGTACTCGGAGCGCGCGCTCGCGAGCGCCGCACGCTGATCGAGCTGCTGGCTCTTCAGAGTCAGACGCATTTCCGCGAGCTCGGCCTGCGCTGCGTCGAGCGCGAGTTTGGCCTCCTCGGCGTCGCACAGCAGCTCGGGATTCGTCATTTCGACGAGCACGGTGTCTGCGTCGACGACAGCGCCGGGCTTCACGATGACGCGTTCGACTCGTCCGGGAGACTGCGCGGCGATCCAGCGGATCTCCCGCGGCACCAGCGTGCCCGGTCCGCGGACCTGCCGCAGCATCTCGCCCTCCCGCACGCTGTCGATCCATACGGAAGCACGCGTGACCGTGGGTGCGGCGGGCTCGAGCCGCGCGACCACGACCGATACGAGCAGCACCAGCACGACGGCGCCCCCACCGATCGCGACTTGGCGGGTGCGTTTGCGGCGTTTGTTCTCCGGGCGGGGAATATCCATGGCCGAAGATCTGCAATCGGCGTGCCAGGCACCGCAGCGGCCGAATCAAGCCGTTTGATGGACCTGGCCGGACACGAACGTCCCGCGGCCGCCGCGGTCGTCCCGATTTCGGGACGCCGAAGCTAAGGCTGAGCCGTTCGCTGGGCCGTGGTCAATAGCGCGAGCCCCGCGAGGATCGCGATCATGCCGAGCCCGGCCGACAGCGTCGGCCGCTCGCCGAGCTGGATCCAGGCCGCAATGACCCCGACGATCGGCACGGTCAGGGCGTTCAGGCCGCTGATCGTCGCCGGCAGCCGCTGCAGGATGTAGAGCCACAGGAACGTGGCGATGGCCATGCCGCCCACGCCGTTGTATATCAGCGCGCCGATGAAATAGGCGCTCCACTCGATTGGCCGCTCGTGTACGAGCAGCGCGGCGGCCACGAGCGGGATCATGCCCCACACCATCTGCCACGCGGTCACCGACAGCAGCTCGTTGCGATTCCGGACGGGGATCTTCTTGAAGATGATGACGCTGATCGCCCACGAGATCCCGGCGCCGAGGGCGAGCAGGCTGGCCGTGAGCCCGCTGCCGGCGTTCCAGACCTCGAGCACGAGCACGAGACCGAGCAGGATCATGCCGGCCGCCGGCCACTGCCAGCCGCGGAGCCGGTCCGGCAGGAACGGCCAGCCGAACACGATGACCCAAAACGGCATGGTGTAGCCCAGCACCGAGCTCTTGCCGGCGGCCCCGATGCTGATGGCCCACGAGATGAGCCCCACGAATCCGGCCGTCTGGAACAGGCCGAGGAAGATCGTCTTGACGGTGTGCTGCGGTCGAAGTGGCACGCCGAGCACGACGAGCACGCCGAACAGCAACACCGCGCCGAACGTGCCGCGCAGCGCCGCGAACTCCATCGGGCCGACATACTGCATCGCGACCTTCATCACGACCCAGTTGTAACCCCAGATCAGCGCCAGCAGGGCCAAGGCGATCAGCGGGCCCGAGCGGCCGGCCGACGAGGTCTCGAGCCCTGACGAAGCGTTCATCGGATGTCCGGCGACGAAAAAAAAGCGCGACGGAGCCTGACGACTATTGCCGACGGGGTCAAGCGGGGCGGCGGCTGCTAAGATCGGCACAATGGTGCAGTCACCCGCTCCCTCGACACGCGAGCCGCAAACCGAAGCCCGCTGGGCACGCGTCGGCGTGAACCTGCATGGCGCCACGGCCCTCGTGACCGGCGCGTCGGATGGGCTCGGCCGGGAGGTGGCCCGCCAGCTGGGTGCGCTCGGCGCGCTCGTGATCGTGCACGGCCGAGACTCGCAACGCGGCGAGAACGTGGCTCGCGCCATTCGCGGGGCGGGCCCGGGCGATGCCGTCTTCTACGCCGCGGACTTCGCTTCCCTGGCAGAGGTCCGGGCCTTCGCGGAGCGCGTGCGCGCGAACCACCCGCGGCTGAATCTGCTCGTGAACAACGCCGCCGTCGTGAGCCCCGCCACGCGCCAGGTCAGCGAAGAAGGCTACGAGCTGGCGTTCGCGGTCAATTACCTCGCACCGCTGGTGCTCACGTACCGCCTGCTCCCGCTGCTGCAGGCCGGTGCGCCCGCGCGCATCGTCAACGTGGCGTCGATGGGCCAGGCGCCGCTTGATTTCGACGACCTGATGATGGAGCGGAGCTACGAGCCTTTCGATGCGTACCGTCGCAGCAAGCTCGCGCAGATCATGTTCACGTTCGATCTGGCGGCGGAACTCGACCCGCGCGTGATCACGGTGAACTGCCTGCATCCGGCGCGTGCCATGAACACCACGCGCGTCATCAGCGGCGGCTTTCAGCCCCTCAGTACGGTGGAGGAAGGCGCAGAGGCGACGATGCAGCTCGCCGTCGCGCCGGAGCTGCGCGGTATCAGCGGCCGTTACTACAGCGGGCTCGAACCGGCCACGGCCAACGCCCAGGCGTACGACGCGGCGGCGCGTCAGCGGTTGCGAGCGCTGAGCTTCGCGATGGTCGGGCTCGCCCGGTAGCCCGGACTAATCCTTCCCGACGTAGGCGTCCGCTTCGATCTCGACCAGCATGTCGGGCGAGATCAGCTTCGAGACCTCGACCATCGTCGTTACGGGCCGAATGTCTCCGAAGAACTCACCGTGCGCCTTGCCGGCTTCTTCCCAGCGACTGATGTCCGTGACGAACATCCGCGTACGCACCACGTCACTGAGACTGGCGCCGGCCTTCTCGAGCGCGTTCTGGATGTTGCGCAGACACTGACGCGTCTGCTCGGCGAGATCGCCGATACCCACGAGATTGCCGTCGGCGCCGCCGGCCGTGGTGCCGGAGACGTGGACGTAAGACCCGACGCGCACCGCGCGCGAGTAGCCGACGATGGGCTCCCACTTGGAGCCCGACGAGAAGTTCTTGCGACTCATGGTCCCGCCTCGATTTCAGGAGCGCGCATTCTACATGCCCGCGGTCCGCGGGCGCGCGCACCGCGACGCTACTGTGCCGCCGCGCGCAGTCGGGCGCGATTGGCCTCGAGCAGCTTGCGGACGCTCGTTGCAGGTCTGCCGGTCAGATCCGCGACGGCGGTGCTTGGCTCGCGAAGGAACGGCGAATCGAGCTCCTTCGCGAACGCAATCGTGCCGTTGATGGCCGCTTCCGCCATGCCCGCCGCCTGCAACTGGCGGCGGTATTCGTCCTCGGTCTGCACTACGAGCTCGACGTGCTTGCCGCTGATCTCGCTCGCGAGCGCTACGAGGTCCCGCGGCCCGACCGCATCGGGGCCCGTGATGTTGTAGGCCTTGTTGTCGTGACCGGGCGTCGTCAGGACGGCCGCTGCGGCCGCCGCGCAATCCTCACGCGTCACGTACGCAACGCGCGCATCGGGCGTGAACGTGACGAGCTTGCCTTCACGCACGATCTGCTCGGCCTGGTCCGGCAGGCCGTTCGCGTAGATCTGGTTACGCAGCAGCGTCCACGCGACACCGCTCTCCTGGAGCAGCAACTCGGTGCGTCGATGGTCGACACCGATCATCGAGGTCGTGTACCGATCGGCATTGACGTAGGACGTGTAGGCGATCTGCTTCACACCGACCTTGACCGCGGCATCGATTGCGGCCTTGTGCAGCTCCGGCCGGTTGCCGCCGCCGCCGTTCACGCTGATCAGCAGCAGGCGCGTGCCCCCCTGGAATGCCGCCTCGAGCGAATCCGGCTGAGAGAAGTCGCCGAACCGTACGCTCGCGCCACGCGACGCGTAGGCCTTCAGGGCGCCCGTATTCGGAGTGCGGCTCACCAGAATCAGATCCGCCGGCGCCACGCGACGCGCGAGCAACGCTTCGACCACGAGACCGCCGAGCTGCCCCGATGCACCGGAGACGATGATCTTGTCCGCCGCCATCGCAAGCTGACTCAGGCCCAGCAACAGGACCCCGACGATGATTCGACGCATCATGGTTGCCCCTTCTCTTTCGTTCTCTCCGCTCCTCCGCGGCCTTCGAGCCCGGCCACTGCGTACAACGCACGGGTTTCGGCGGGCGTCAGAGGCCGGCTGGCGCCACGGTACAGCTCGCCGAGCTCGACCGTATGGTAGCGAACCCGGATCACACGGCTCACGGCGAGGCCCACGGCCGCGAGCGCCGGACGCAGGTCGCGATGGCGGGTGTCGCGAAGCGTCACGCGGTACCACGCGTTGCTGCCGCTCGCGCCGCCGCCTTCGATCGTCGCAAACGCCGCGGTTCCCCCGTCGAGCTCGATCCCGTCCCTGAGCTGCTGGAGCTGCGCTTCGCTCGGCTCCCCAAGGAGCCGGACGGCGTACTCGCGTTCCACCGTGACGCTCGGGTGCGTGAGTTTCGCCGCCAGATCGCCGTCCGTGGTCAGCACGACGAGGCCCGAGGTATTGCGATCCATCGGGCTGACGTCGATCCACCGGCCCTGACGCGGCCGCGGCAGAGCCGGTGCAGCTTCCGCTTCGGGAGCGCCGCGCGTGGGGCCGGCCTTGTAGTACGCGAGGAAGTCGTGGCGCGGTCGCGCGAGCACGGCAGCCGTGAGCCGCACGGGCTTACCGTCGAGGCATACGCGCTCGCGGCCTTGCAGCTGCTGACCGAGCTTGGCGACCCTGCCATCGACCGTGATGCGGCCTTCGGCGACCCAGCGTTCGATCGAGCGGCGCGAGCCGATGCCGGCGTTCGCCAGAACCTTCTGAATGCGCTCCGGCACGTGCGGACCTTCAGGCTTCGCGCGCCTCGGCGTCGGCGTCGATGAGGTCCGGGCCCTCGAGCTCCGAGTCGTCGTCCCCTTCCTCCTCGGCGTCGAACATGTGCTCGACGGCGGCACTCGCCGCGTCGTCGGCCTCTGCATGCGCTTCAGCGGCGGGCGGCGTAGTTTCGATCAGCGCTTCCGGCGCGGCGTCTACCGCCGGCTCTCCCGTTTCCGCTTCCGCCTGCAGCGTGTCGACGAGGTCCGTCTGCGGGCTGAGCTCCGGCAGGCCGTCCTTGATCTCGGCCAATGGCGGCAGATCCTCGAGCTTCTTCAAGCCGAAGTAATCGAGGAACTCTTTCGTGGTGCCGAACATCGCAGGTTTGCCGGGCACGTCGCGGTGGCCCACGACGCGTACCCAGTTGCGTTCGAGCAGCGTGCGGATGATGTTAGTGCTGACCACCACACCGCGCACCTCTTCGATTTCCGCGCGTGTGATGGGTTGACGGTAGGCAATCAGCGCCAGCGTCTCGAGCAGCGCGCGCGTGTAACGCGGTGCACGCTCTTCCCACAGCGGCTGAAGCCAATCGGTCATGGTGCGTTTCACCTGGATCCGATAGCCCGTCGCGACTTCCTTGAGCTCCACGCCGCGGCCCTGATAGTCCGCTGCCAGGGCGTCGAGCACCCGCTTCATCGTGGCGCGATCGGGCGCAGAGCCTCGCGCGGCGAAGAGCTCCGACAGCCGGTCGAGCGTGAGGGGGCGGCCCGCAGCGAACAGTGCCGCTTCGACTACGTGCTTGATCTCGTTTTCATCCATTGTACTGGTCGTCCGTTCCGCTGCTTTGCACTCGATCTTCGGTCAGCTCATCGGGGCCGGGGGCCGCTTGTGCCGCGCGGATATGGATTGGGCCGAACGCTTCGGTCTGCACGACATCGACGAGTGTCTCTTTGATGAGCTCGAGGATCGCGAGGAAGGTGACAGTGACGCCGATGCGCCCTTCGCGAGGATCGAACAGACGTGCGAAATCGACGTAACGCTCCGTCTGCAGCGTGACCAGGATGTTCGACATCCGTTCACGCACCGACAGCGGCTCGCGACGCACGTGGTGGTGCGCGAACATCGTCGAACGCTCGAGCGCGTCCTTGAATACGAGCAGCAGCTCCTTCAACGTGATGTCCGGCAACTTGGTTACCACCGGACGCTCGGTGATTTCCGCGCTGGTCTGCAGCACGTCCCGCTCCAGCCGCTCGAGGGCATCGAGGTCGGCCGCGGCCCTCTTGAAGCGCTCGTACTCCTGCAGTCGTCGGACGAGCTCGGCTCTTGGATCGTCTTCCTCTTCCTCGCCATCCGCCGTGCGCGGCAGCAGCATGCGCGACTTGATCTCGGCCAACGTCGCGGCCATCACGAGGTACTCCCCCGCGAGCTCGAACTGCATTTCCTTCATGAGCTCGATGTATTGAACGTACTGGCGCGAAATCTCGGCGATCGGGATATCGAGGATGTCGAGGTTCTGCCGCCGGATCAGGTACAGCAGCAGGTCGAGCGGGCCTTCGAACGCTTCGAGGAACACCGACAGCGCGTACGGTGGGATGTACAGATCGCGCGGCAGCTCCGTGATCGGTTCTCCCTCCACGACGGCGAACGGCATCTCGCCCTGCGTCGGCGGACCGGCGTCGGGAGTCACGAGCGGTGTCTGCGGCACCAAGCGCAGGTTGGGCTTGGCCGGTTTGGCGGCTTCTTCGGTCAACTAACGGAATCCTGCGGCAGCAAAGAAGAAATCGACGAAGAGCCGGACGAACGGCTCCATGACGTTCCAGAGCACCGGCACCGGGCCGAGCATCAGCAACAGCACGATGATAATGCCAAAGGGTTCGATTCGGTCCAGAACGTCCGATGCGCTGCGGGGCAGCAGCCCCGACAGCACCCGACCCCCGTCGAGCGGAGGGATAGGAACGAGGTTAAAAACCATCAGCAAGACGTTGAAGCGTATTCCGAATGCGCAGACGTTCAGTAACCAGTCCGTGGCCAGCTGAAAGTCAGGCAGCAGCCTTCCGAACAGGATCGCAAGCAGCGTCCAGGTCGTGGCCATCACGAGATTCGCGCCTGGTCCCGCAGCCGCGACCAGGACCATGTCGCGTTTCGCATGCCGCAGATTCCGAAAGGCTACCGGTACCGGCTTGGCCCAGCCGAACGCCGAAGCGCCGTGGCTGAGCCAGAGCATGGCCAACGGGACGACCACGGTTCCGAGCGGATCGACGTGCTTCAGCGGATTCAGGGACAGGCGGCCCAGCATGAACGCGGTCGGGTCCCCGAGTTTTCGCGCGGCCCAGCCGTGAGCCACCTCGTGCATCGTGATCGCAAAGATGCCCGGTATCGCGACTACGGAGACGATCTGGAGAAGCTGGGAGAGATCGAATGCTGACATCGACGCATTATACGCGCCTCGCGATGGCGATCAGCCTTCGAATGCCGACACGTCGCCCTTGCCCCTGCGAACGATGATCACGTCCTCGCCGCTCAGGTCCAGAACGGAGGTGGGCTCTGCGCCGCAATGCCCGCCGTCGATGATCGCGTCGATGTGATGCTCCAGGCGGTCCCGGATGTCTTCGGGATCGGTCAATGGAAACGCGTCGCCGGGCAGCAGCAGCGTCGAACTCATCAACGGTTCGCCCAGCGCGCCCAACAGCATCTGCGCGATCTCGTTGTCGGGCACACGGATACCGATCGAGCGCCGCTTGGGGTCCTGGAGCCTCTTCGGCAGCTCGTGCGTAGCCGTCAGCACGAAGGTATACGGCCCGGGGGTCAGGGATCTGAGCAGCCGGTAGGCCCGGTTGTCGACGCGAGCATAGGTGGCAATGTCCGAGAGATCACGACAGGCCAACGTGAAGTCGTGATCCCTCTCGATGCCCCGGAGGCGGCGTACCCGCTCGAGGGCGCCCTTGTCCCCGAGGCTCCAACCCAGGGCATAGCTCGAGTCCGTGGGATACACCACGACGCCGCCGCCACGCACGATTTCGGCCGCCCGGTTCAGCAGACGCAGCTGCGGATTGACAGGATGGACTCTGAAGTACTGGCTCACATCCGCATTCTACGTGTCGTTTGGGACACCAGGCCAAGGGGGGTAAGATGCTTCCAAGGCCATAACATCCCCTGATCATGCAGTTATTGTTCGACTTTTTCCCTTTGATCGTGTTTTTCGTCGCCTACCGTCTCTTCGACGTCTACGTGGCGACCGCCGCGATCATGATCGCCATGGCTGTCCAAGTGGCCTACCAATGGGTGCGCCACCGCAAAGTGAACACCATGCTGCTCGTGTCGGCACTGCTGGTGGCCATCTTCGGCGGCATAACGTTGATGCTGCGAAATCCATTGTTTATTCAATGGAAGGTGACCGTCGTGAACTGGCTGTTCGCGCTGGCGTTCCTCGGCAGCCAGATTTTTAGCGAGAAGACCCTGACGCAGAGGGTCATGGGACACGCCATCGAGCTCGAACCGGCGTTGTGGCGGCAACTCAACACGATCTGGGTACTCAATTTCGCAGTGATCGGCGCGCTCAACCTGTTCGTCATGTACAACTACGACGAAGCGACCTGGGTGTACTTCAAGTCCTGGGGGATGATCGGGCTGTCTTTGATCACGGCGCTGGGTCAGGCAATCTGGATCTCTGCGCGGACGTCGCAGCAGAGCACTGAGAAGGACTGACAGCGACGTGCTCTACGCGTTCATTGCTCACGATGCGGCTGGTAGCGGCGCGATTCGTCCGAAGGTGCGGCCGCACCATCTCGCCTACCTGCAACCGTTGCTCGATCAGGGTCGCGTGGTCTTCGCCGGGCCGCACCCGGCGATCGACAGTCCCGACCCCGGACCTGCGGGCTACACCGGCAGTCTCATCATCGCGGAGTTCGAGTCCCTTGCTGCCGCCAGAGCATGGTCTGCCCAAGATCCCTATGTGCTCGAAGGCGTGTTCGGCGACGTGGATATAAAGCCCATTCTGCAGGTGCGCCCATGACTGCCGAGCGCATTGCGCTGATTCGTCAGCGCCTCCAGGACACCTTTGCGCCGGAAGCGCTCGAGATCATCGACGACAGTCACAAACACGCCGGACACGCCGGCGCGCGAGATGGCCGTGGTCACTTTCGTGTTCGAATCGTTTCCAGGCGATTCGCCGGCACGAAGACATTGGAGCGACATCGGATGGTCTATGCTGCGCTCGGCCCTCTGATGCAGACCGACATTCACGCCTTGAGCGTTGACGCGCAGAGTCCGGATGACCAGTAGAGCACACAGCCCGTGGATTGCCGCCATGATCAACAAGCCTCTGATGTCAGCGATGGTCGTCGTCGGTGCTTTGGGCATCGGGGCGTGCTCGCAAAGCGATAAAGCCGCGTCTGGCGAGAGCCCGCTTGGGCCCGGCCATGTGGCTACGGTGAACGGCAAACCCGTTCCCGAATCGGTGCTGCGCGTGTATGCGCTCGCCTCGACTCGCAAGAACTTCGATGACCTTTCCGCTCAGGAGCGCGGCAAGCTCCTGGACGACCTGATCGGCGTGGAACTACTCAGTCAGCAAGCAGACAAGGATGGCGTGACCAGCTCCCGCACATTGGCGGCTCAGATCGAGCTGCAACGCCTGCAGCTCGTCGGGAGAGCGATGGCCACCAGCTACCTCGAGAAGAATCCGGCCACGGAGGCCGAGATACAGAAGGTCTACGAGGAAAACCTGCCCCGCATGACGGCTCAGCAGTACAAGACGCGGCATATCCTCGTCGACACGAAAGAAGAAGCCGAGCAGGTCATCGCCCAGTTGCATGCGGGCAAGCAGTTCTCGGACCTGGCGAAGGAGCGTGCCAGCGGCAAGACCGGCCCCAACGGTGGCGACCTGCCATGGTTCACGGCGGAGTCGATGACACCACAAATCGTTGCCGCAGTGAGCGCCATGAAGGTTGGCTCGTACTCGCAGGAACCGGTTCAGACGGAGTTCGGATACCACGTGCTGATACTGGACGACACCCGCAAGGGTGAGGCGCCTACGTTGGACGCAATCCGAAAGGATCTGACGGGTGCGGTCGAGCGGAAGAAGCTGGACGATTACATCAAGTCGTTGCGCGCGAGAGCCAAAGTATCCCTCGACGCGCAGTAGTCACTCGTCCGAGACGAAGTGGTAGATGCCCACGCCGGTCTTCACGCGCTTGCTGGAACGACTCCTAATCGTTTCCTTGCTATCTTGTGCCGAGAGCCAGTTATCTAGCTCGTTCAAGAGCTGAGGTCCCTTTGCCCGTATCAACGCATTGAAGGCAGGGATGAGGTCCTCTCGCAACCCATTGTCGGCAAAGACGATTCGTTCGAATCTGCCTAAGCCTGGTCGTTTGTCCATGTTGTATTCGTACGTGTTTATGAAGTCGCGTACCACTTCGCCGAATCGCTCAAGTGCGTTGGGGTCGAAGTCCCGCGTGATGTACGCGCGAGCCAGAACTTTGAATGATCCGCTGGCGAGTCGTTCGACTGCACCGACGCGGAGCAGTTCGTCCAACATGGCTCGAGGAGCCATGTCACCGCTATGTTTGCGGACCAGGTTGGCGAAGCTTGCGGCTCCAGGAGCATCGAATGGGAGATCCAAGGGCATACCATACGGACCAGTGAACTCTGGGTCCGTGTGCCACCCGTCCAGCACCCGGATTACACGATTTAGGTTGGCGGGGAAATCGAGTTCTGCGCCGCTTTCGAGCAGTGCCTCCTGCTTCGCTACCTCTTTGCGTGTCAGGCCCGTCAAGATAGCGATGCGAGATTGCGAAACTTTGCGCTCTGGGAGTGTGAAGTCTTTCGCAGCTACTTCGACAAAGACGGTCTTCAGAACCTCCGCGAGCTCCCCGAAAGAGATTCCATGACGGATTAGGATTCTCACTAGAGGCCGGAGAATCTTGCGATACGCAGCGAGAAGGCCTGGGCGTACGGTGGCGGTCATAACAGCGAGAAATCAACGCGATTACGCGCACTCAGCTCGCCGGTCACCTTGTCGGCGACCGTGGAAGTGCTTAAGGCCTGTCTCTTCCGAGAAGCGAAGAGATGGTCGCCTTACTCTCTTGTTTTTAGATTACCAGCCGAAACAGCTGGCGGCGAATCGCATTCTTCTAGGGCTGTAACGACAAAGACACTACAGCAGCATCGGATTGTAGACCGGCAAGTATTATGCCACCTGCCGTGGGCTGAATTCCGACCACTTCGTACGCCCCACCTGTCGCAGGCGCCAAGCTAGGATCTAACGTAAGCTGGGACGAATAATCAACAGCTACCCCGCCGACGGTGAAGCTCGCCGTGTTCGTGTCCACCCGTTCGACGGTCCCCAAAAGTGCAACAGGCGACACTCCCGCTACGTATTGCGTCTCGAGCTTCTGTAAAGTCGCTGCGCTGTCTGCTTGCCCGAGTGTCACCAATACGTAATCGCCAATGGCAATCGCCGACAGTGCCTCGGTTCCGATGGGAAACTGCTGCCCAAGGACAACAATTGCGCTGCCTTGCGCGGAGCTGTCGATCCTTTCAATCGTTCCCATAGCCCCAGCTCTGAGGGCGCGGCCATTGCTGCCGCTTTGGCCAAAGACATCGGCAATGGTGACTGCGCGGCCGTTGCTACCGCTCTGACCCCGACCATTGCTGCCACTCTGGCCGCGGCCGTTGCTGCCGCTTTGGCCAAAGACATCGGCGATGGTGACTGCGCGGCCGTTGCTGCCGCTCTGACCCCGACCGTTGCTGCCACTCTGGCCGCGGCCGTTGCTGCCGCTTTGGCCAAGGACGTCGGCGATGGTGACTGCGCGGCCGTTGCTACCGCTCTGACCCCGACCATTGCTGCCACTCTGGCCGAGAACCGCGCTGCTAGCCTCATCCGCCAGTACGGGGGCAGAGAAAGCCATTGCGAACGACAACGGAGCGATAAGCGCAACGGACCGACTTGAGCGACGTAGAGCAGTCATAGACGCGAGTCTCTCCGCAAGATCCTTGAATCTGGCTCGGCCATGTGTTTAGTGGCCCCCGCCCGCGAATGCTTGTTATATCAGCGGGTTATCCTGGCTGTTTAGATCGGACCTGCTCGAGAACGCGGGCGCTTCTGAACAGAATCCGATCTGACGCGACATAACTGGCTTCGGTCGGGATTTTGTTCCCAAAGTGGAACTGGGTCAAGCTTTTGCGCGCGGGATAGTAAAGACGCTAGAGCGCCATGGCGCGACGCGGCGCCGGCTTCATTGACGTTGCGTTTGAGTGGCCGCCGAGACAGGCGGTCGTCGAAAGCTTCAGCGAGCTATGTGGGTTGGCGCCCGTCCACGCTCGACGGCGCCGGATGACCAGTGCCGCCGCTGGGGGCATCTTCCTCAAAATAGTAGATACCCACGCCGACCGTTCTGTCAGCGTCAGTCCATGCATCTCTCGGCAATTCGTGCTCTCCTACCCATTGGTTTGTATCCAGCACGAAGGTCTCGGCCCGACTCCTCACCCAACTTTTGAAAGCCCGGATATCCTCGTTGCTGAGGTGGTCGGACCAGACTGTTCGCTCAATACGGCTCTCTTGGATCTGTTCTTCCCGAGTCGAATTCGGCTGCTGCCGCAGGCTGGCGTTGTGTACCAAGGTGCTACCGAGATTCCCGAAAGCGAACGCAATCCCTCTAACGAAATCATCGTTGAACTTGGTTGGAAAGTAGTAAGCCTCGTGAGCCAGCAGTCGCCCCTCCTCATCTTCCGAGGCACTTCCCGCAAGTAAAAGTGATGCTCTAATCGCTCCGACGGGGATGTCCCCGCCGTATTTTGCTACCAGCGCAGCGAAACTCCCGGGACCATCGGCAGCTAGCGGTCTTGGACGCCCCGGAGCTTCACAGAATTCCGGGTCGTGATGCCAGAAATGCAGAATGCTGTTCAGCGGGCTGGTCTCCATGCTGGGAGTCCATTTCTCCGCACTAAGATCCTTGCGCAACTCACCTACCTGTTTGCGCGAGATACCTGTGATCGCAGATACGCGGGATACGTTTGTGGGGCGTCCGCGGAGGCCGTATTCCTGTGTGGCAACATCCACAAACACACTCTTTGCGACATTGCTGAACTCAGAATAGCCAATGCCGCCCCTGAGCATTAGACGCACAATCGGCCTAAGCATCGCAGCGAGTGACGCGAGCCACGTCTGATGGGGTTGAGCGCGCATCATGCTAGCGCTAGTTGCGTCTCAGCACTTCCAAGAGCTTGGCCTCAGGCCATGTTGGGATTGCTAAGGATAGCGCCTTATCCAGTTTTGATCCGGCGTCGATTCCCGCAACTACAACGTCCGTCTTCTTGGACACTGAGCCCGCAACCTTGGCCCCGAGCGCTTGCAGTCGCGCCTTCGCCTCGTCGCGGGTCATGCTACTCAGAGTTCCTGTGATCACAAAGGTCTTGCCGAGTAGAGGCAGGTTTTCTCGCCGAGTCCGTTTCGTGGCAGGCCAGTCGACGCCGGCGGCCCGCAGCTTGTGTATGACATCCAGGTTGTGTCGTTCGCGAAAGAACGCACGGATATTGGCCGCGACAATGGGGCCAATGTCCGGCACCCGTTGCAGGCGCTCCTCGTCTGCGCTGATCAACTCCTCGAGGGATTCGAAGTCGTTCGCGAGAGCAAGCGCCGTGGCTTCGCCCACGTCTGCAATTCCAAGCGCGTACAGGAATCGTGCGTAGGTCGTGTCCTTGCTCTTGGCGAGGGCAGCGAGGAGCTTGGATGCGGACTTTTCGCCGAGGTGCTCCAATTCCGCCAGCTGTTCCTGTGTCAGGGCGTAGAGGTCCGCGGGCGTTTCAACCAGCCCACCGTCGACCAGTTGGTCGACGAGCTTTGGGCCGAATCCCTCTATGTTCAGCGCGCGTCGGGACGCAAAGTGCCGGATCGACTCCTTCCGTTGCGCAGGGCAGTAGAGTCCGCCCACACAACGCGCAATCGCCTCTCCTTCGCTGCGCTCGACATCCGAGCCACAGACCGGGCAATGCAACGGCAGTGAGACGGTGCGGGCATCCGCCGGGCGCCGCTCGAGCACGACTTTGACGACCTCGGGAATGACGTCTCCTGCGCGACGCACCACCACGGCGTCGCCGATCCGAACATCCTTGCGCTGTAGTTCGTCCATGTTGTGTAGCGTGGCGTTGCTGATGGTGACGCCGCCGACGAAGATCGGTTCGAGTCTCGCGACCGGAGTCAAAGCACCGGTCCGGCCCACCTGGAATTCCACGTCCCGAACGATGGTCGTTTCCTCCTGCGCAGGAAACTTGTGCGCCACGGCCCAGCGCGGCGCACGGGATACAAAGCCGAGTTCCTCCTGCCAGCGGAGGTTGTTCACTTTGTATACGACGCCATCGATTTCGTAGGGTAATTTCTGTCTTTTCTGCCCGATATTCGAGTAATAGGCCAAACAGCCCGAAATTCCTTCTACCAACTTGGCCTCGGGACTCGTGCGGAGACCGAAATCATGGAGGGACCGAATGATCTCCCTCTGCTCGCGGATTTCCAGCGTGCCCTCCGTGACCTCTCCCAGCGCGTAGAAGCAGGCCTCCAGGGGCCGCTGCGCCGTCAGCCTGGGATCGAGCTGCCGCAGGCTTCCCGCCGCGGCATTGCGTGGGTTGACGAACAACTTTTCGCCGATCTCGAGGGCGCGCCTGTTCAGCTCTTCGAAACCCTTCTTCGTCATGAAGATTTCGCCCCGCACCTCGAGGACGGCCGGGATCTTCGGGCCTCGCAGCCGCAGCGGGATCGATCTGATCGTACGAACGTTGTGGGTGATGTCCTCCCCTGTCATGCCGTCGCCGCGTGTGGCGCCGAAGACGAGCTCGCCTTTTTCGTAGCGCAGGCTCACGGCCGTGCCATCGAGCTTGGGCTCCGCCCAATACGCCACGTGATCCACGACGATATCTGCCGAGGCGAGGCGTTCCCGAACCCGTTTGTCGAAGGCCTCGAGCTCCGTGTCGTTGAACACGTTTTCGAGGGACAGCATCGGCTTCGTGTGCTGGACCTCGCGGAACTCGCCGAGCTTGGCCGTTCCGACGCGTTGCGTCGGGGAGTCCGGCGTCACGAGCTCAGGATGCTCGCGCTCCAGGTCCTGCAATCGCCGGAACAGCCGATCGTACTCGGCATCGGAGACGGTGGGATCGTCGAGGACGTAATAGCGATAGTTGTGCTCGTCGATCGCTTTGCGCAGCTTGGCTGCTTCGGATTGCAATTTCGACACGTCCGAGTCCGAACCTGCCACGTTTGCCGCCGGCTTCAGCGCCGCTCGGACTGGTGCCGGTATTCGATGATCTCTTCGCGCAGGTACCGCTCGCGCTGACTGCTCCAGGAGCTGCCGCGTTCGTCGAAAAGATCGGCCGCGAGCTCCACGGACAACGCGCGCGCCGTCTCCACCATCGCGTCGAACCGAGCAACCGGGTCACCGGCGCCGGGCAGCACGATGAAGAAGCTGAGTCCGGCGATCGTATTGCCCTCGAGGTTGTTCAGGTCGAAGGACCCCGGCTCCGTGAGGCTCGCAACGCTGAATGCCTCCTTCAAGGTTCCGAGGCCCTGGTGGAAGATCGCGTAGCGGCCGTGGTCGAGGCCGGCGCGGCGCAGTGCCTGAACGGCTCTATCCATAGGCAGCTCCCCTTCGCGCGGGATGAGCCGGAGCGCGACCACGCGGTCTGGTCCGTGCCGGGCCGCGGACTCCTCGGCAACCACTTCGACCAGAGGCTCAGGCTCCGACACGGGCGCTGGTGGCTCGCCGTCGATGCTGGGCTCCGTCCGCGGCACGCGCTGCTGCAGGCGTTGCGCGAACAACGGCCAACGAACGATGCCGCGATTCCAGAGATAAATCCCGGCTACCAACAGGGCCCCAAGCCCCAGCAGTATCCAGCGTAGGTCCCACATAAGCCGACGTTACATGGCCGCGAGTCTGACCGCTTCGTCGATATCCACGGCGACCATCCGCGACACGCCTGGTTCCTGCATCGTCACGCCGGTGAGCTGATGCATCGCTTCCATCGTTGTCTTGTTGTGCGTGATGATCACGAACTGAACGCGCTCGGACATTTCCTTGACGATCTCGGAGAAACGACCGACGTTCGCATCGTCCAGCGGCGCGTCGACCTCGTCGAGCAGGCAGAAGGGCGCGGGATTCAGCTCGAAGATGGAGAACACGAGCGCGACGGCGGTAAGCGCCTTCTCGCCGCCCGAGAGCAGGTGAATCGTGCTGTTCTTCTTGCCCGGCGGGCGCGCCATGATGGTAACGCCGGCCGCGAGCACATCCTCGCCATCCATCTCGAGGTACGCGTGACCGCCGCCGAAGAGCCGCGGGAACAGCCGCTGCAGCCCCTGGTTGGCCTTGTCGAACGTCTCCTTGAAGCGCGTGCGTGTCTCGCGGTCGATCTTGCGGATCGCGTTCTCGAGCGTTTCGAGCGCTTCGGTGAGGTCGGCGAACTGGGCGTCGAGATACTTCTTGCGCTCCGACTGCTCCTGGAACTCGTCGATAGCCGCCAGATTGATCGCGCCCAGGCGCTGGATCTTGCGTTCGAGCTGCTCGAAGGTCTCGTGCCATACGGCTTCCGTCGCATCGGCTGCCAGCCCCGCGGTGATCTCCTCGAGCGCAAAGCCCGTAGCCGCAAACTGCTCGGCCACCGTCTCGGCGCGGACCTGCGATTCGCGCGCGGCAAGCCTGACGTTGTCGGCGAGCTCGCGAAGCTCGTTGACGACCTTTTGCCGATCGTTGCGCTGCTGCTCCGTTTCGCGCAGCTGCGCGTCGATCTCGTCCATGGCCGCGCGCGCTTTGCCGAGATCGGCCTCGACGACGAGACGTTCGTCGAGCTTTGCCGTGAGGGCCTGCTGATCGGCCTGGAGCGGATCACCCGCCGCTTCGATCGATGCGCGCAGCTCCTGCTGACGCCGCGTCAGATGCCCGAGCTGGCTCTGCACTCGCACCAACGCCGCGTTCGCCGATTCCTTCGAGCTGCGGCGCGACTCGACTTTGATGGCGATCGCCTGCGCCGCCTCACGATGCTCCTCGGCCCGAGCCCGCGCCACGGCGAGCCTCTCGTGATGCTCCTGTCGTTGCCGCTCGAACTCTTCCCGGCTCGCTGCGACGTCCGCGTGGCGCGCGACAGCGGTCGCGCGGCGCAGCCGACTCTCCTCGAGCGCCGAAACGAGCGTCTCCCGCTCGGCGTCCAGGTCGGCTACGACGCGGTCGAGCGTGACGCCGCGCTGCCGCGCACGTTCGAGCTCTGCGCGAGTGGTGCCGAGTCTCGCCTTCGTATCCGAGAACAGCTCCTGACGACGGGTGGCTTCCGCTTGCGCCTGGACGCGCGCCTCCTCGAGGCGCCCGAGCTGAAAGCGCGTGTCGGCCAGCGCCTTCGCGACCTCGTCCACACGGCGCGCCGTCGCAGCGGCCTGCTCGCGCAGGCGCTTGATCTCGTCGCCGCGTGCAATGACGCCCGCCTGGGGGTCGTCGCCGCGATTCATGCGAATCCAGTGCCGCCCCACCCAGATGCCATCACGGGTCACGAACGACTCGCCGTCGGCGAGCGAATGCCGCGCCGCCAAGGCCGCCGGCAACGACTCCACAACGCGAACGCCGGCGAGCAGTGCGGCGACCGCCGGAGGCGCCTGCATTTTCGCCAACAGACTGTCGGCGGGCACACCAAGCGTGCTGCTGCCTTCGTCCTCGATCAGCGAGAGGCCGCCGTCCGTCACGTCGGACAGGCTGGCCGCGACGCCGTCGAGGCTCTTGATGCGCACGGCCTGCAGATACGGTCCGAGCGCGGTCTCGACGGCGCGCTCCCATCCGGCTTCGACGACGAGGTCCTGCGCGAGGCGGCGCCGCTCGTCGAGCGACTGACTCTTGAGCCACCGATTGACCTGTTCGCTCGATTTGCCGAGCGAGGCTTCCTGCAGAGCTTCCAGCGACGTCAGACGGCCGCGGTCCGTCTGCAGGTTCTCGCGCAACTGATCCAGATGCGACGAGACTTTCGTCTCCTGCTCGCGCAGCTGCTGAATCTGCTGCCACACCGTGTCGAGCGCGCGAACCGCGTCCTCGCACGCCGCCGACAGCCGCTCCTCGTTGCCGATCAGAGTCTCGAGCCGCTGCTCGAGATCGACGAAACTCAGGCCCGCGCGTTCCTCGACGTGCTTCTGCCGTTCCTTCTCGAGCCGCTGGCTCTGCGCAGCCAGTTGCTCGAGGCGTGTGTCCTCGACGTGGATCGAGCTCTCGACGGTCGCGAGTTCTTCGCTGCTGTGCGTCCAGCGCTCCCGCCACTGCTCCATGGCGCGCTCTGCCTCTTCTAGCGCCTGCTGCGAGCTGCGCTGCGCGGAATAGGCCTGCTCGAGCCCCGGGCCGAGCTCGCTCAGGATCTGCTCGAGCTGGGCGAGCTCGAGCTGATCCTTCTCGATGTGCGCGGTGATCTCGGCCACCTGCGCGTCGGTGTTCTGCAAATCCTCCGATTGTCGCTGGATCAGCTCCCTGCGGTGCTGAACCGACTGCTCGAGACGCGCGATCTCAGAGCCCACGCGGTAGTAGTTGCCCTGTACCGTGCTGAAGCGTTCGTTGCGATCGGCGAGCTCGACGCGCAGTTTCTCGAGCGTGGCCTCGGCGGACCGCTGGGCGGTGATCGCGGCTTCGAGCGCGAGCTGCTTCTCGCGCAGCGCGTGCTCCTGCTCCGCTACCTCCGCTCGCAACGTGCGCAAACGCAGCGCCAGCAACTCGGCGTTCACCTTGCGCTGTTCCGACTTCAGGGTCTTGAACCTCTCGGCATCCCTGGCCTGCTTCTGCAGATGCGCGAGTTGTTTGTCGATCTCTTCGCGCAGGTCGGACAACCGCTCGAGATTTTCCCGCGTATGCTGGATCCGGTGCTCCGTCTCGCGGCGGCGCTCCTTGTACTTCGAGATGCCGGCCGCCTCTTCGAGGAACGAACGCAACTCCTCGGGTTTGGCCTCGACGAGCCGCGAGATCATGCCTTGCTCGATGATCGAGTAGCCGTGCGAGCCGACGCCGGTACCGAGCAGGATGTGCGTGATGTCCTTGCGGCGGCAACGGGTGTTGTTCAGGTAGTACTGCGACGTTCCGTCGCGCGAGACCACGCGACGCACTGCCACTTCGTTGTAGCCGGCGAACGCGCCCGTAATGGTGCCGTCGGAATTGTCGAACGTCAGCTCGATGCTCGCCACGCCCACGGGTTTGCGGTTCGCCGAGCCGTTGAAGATGACATCCACCATGGAATCGCCGCGCAGCGTCTTCGCGGACGCTTCCCCGAGCACCCAGCGAATGCCGTCGATGACGTTGGATTTTCCGCACCCGTTCGGGCCGACGATACCCATCAGGTTGCTTGGGAACTTGATGGTCGTGGGATCGACGAAAGTCTTGAAGCCCGAAAGCTTGATCTTACTCAGGCGCAATGGATAACCCCGTGGTGGTCGAGCAAGGCACGGCCGCAATAGCCGCCTCGACGCCCGTAGTGTAAATTAAAAAACAATCTGAAAGCGACGGCCGCACGAGTCGCTTTCACCACTCATCCGGAAGCTTCCACAGTGGCTCGCAAGCCCACTCCTCGGCTGTCGACGAAGATCCTCGAGACGTTCCCGAATCCGCAGCCGGATCGTGACTACACGATACGCATGCGCCTACCCGAGTTCACCTGTCTCTGTCCGAAGACGGGGCAGCCTGACTTTGCCACGCTGCACCTGGAATACGTGCCCGATCGCACGTGCGTGGAGCTGAAATCGCTGAAGCTCTACATCTGGTCGTTCAGGAACGAGGGCGCGTTCCATGAGGCAGTCACTAATCGCATCCTGGACGACCTCGTGAGCCTGACCCGGCCGCGATTCATGCGGCTGACGGCCGACTTCAACGTGCGCGGTGGAATCTTCACGACCGTAGTCGCCGAGCATCGGCACCCGGGCTGGACCCCGGCGACCCGCGTCGACCTCCCCTCCTCCGCCGGCTGATGCCGGAACCCTTCCTCTGCTGCCATAGCTCTGTATAATCGCCGGCTCGTTTTCTGAAGGGTCTTGGAGGCCAAGGCCATGCCTGCGAAGAAAGCAGCGAGCAAGAAGAAGACTCCCGCCAGCAAGAAGCCGCTGGCCAAGAAAGCCCCGAAGCCGGTGAAGCGATCGGCCGGGGCCAAGTCCAAGGCGCCACAGAAGTCCTCGTCGAAGAAGACGGTGAAGCCCGCCAAGAGCGCGAGCCCGAAGAAGGTCGCGAAGCCGCTCGTGGCGCCCAAGAGTCAGCCAAAGCCAACAGGGACGAAGACAATGGCTACTGGACCGAAGAAACCTGCTCCAAAACCGGCCGCGGTGACGGCCAGCGCGAGCGCCGCGCCGGCTCCGCGCCGCAGCGGCGCGAGCATCCTGAGCGGTCCGGTCCGCGGGTTCACACCGTACCAGCCGAAGCGCGGCGAGGACTACATGAGCCCGGGGCAGCTCGAGCACTTTCGCCAGTTGCTGCTCGCCTGGAAGCGCGAGCTCATGGAGGAAGTCGATCGCACGATGCTCCACATGAAGGACGACGCTGCGAACTTTCCCGATCCGAACGATCGGGCTACCCAGGAGTCGGAATTCGGACTCGAGCTTCGCACTCGAGATAGAGAGCGTAAGCTGTTGAAGAAGATCGACTCGGCACTGGCCAGAATCGACGACGGCAGCTACGGCTACTGCGAGGAGACCGGCGAAGAGATCGGTCTGCGCCGGCTCGAGGCCCGCCCGGTGGCTACGTTGTGCGTCGAGGCGCAGGAGCGCCGCGAGATCGCCGAGCGCCAATTCCGTGACCGCGAGGATCAGTATCGCTAGCGGTAGCGCGTGACGTACGTCGGCCGCTTCGCCCCCTCTCCCACCGGACCGCTGCACTTAGGCTCGATCGTCACTGCGGTGGCGAGCTTTCTGCACGCGCGTCAGGCCGGCGGCGAGTGGCTCGTTCGAATCGAGGACATCGACCCGCCGCGCGAGGTCGCCGGTGCCGCCGCCGCCATCCTGAGGACGCTGGAATCGCTGCGTCTCGAATGGGATCGGAGCGTGCTGTACCAGAGCTCCCGCTTCGCCGATTACCGTGCCGCTGCCGCGGACTTGCTGGCCAAGGGCAAGGCGTTCCGGTGCGACTGCTCCAGGACCGCGATCCGTGCCGCGAACGAGAGCGCCACCACGCGGTACCCCGGCACCTGCCGCAACCGCGGTCTGTCCGGTCAGGACACGGCGATCAGGGCGTTCGTTGCGGAAGGCACGGACATCCGCTTCGTCGATGGGCTGCAGGGCGAGCAATCCGTCCCCCTGGACACCACGATCGGCGATTACGTCGTCATGCGCCGCGACGGCCTGCCGTCCTACCACCTGGCCGTGGTGCTCGACGACGCCGCTCAGGGCATTACCACGGTCGTGAGGGGTGTCGATCTGCTGGAGTCAACCCCCGTCCATATCCACCTGCAGCGCACACTGGGACTGCCGTCCCCGGCGTACCTGCACCTGCCGGTACTGGTCAACGCCGCGGGGCAGAAGCTGTCGAAACAGACCGGCGCCGTGCCGGTGGCGATCGGCGACGCATCGGTGGCGGCACGGGCGCTCGAGCTCCTGGGGCTCGACGTGCCGGCGGACGTGCGGCGGGAACAGCCGGGCTCATTGTGGCAGTGGGCGCTGGCCCATTGGCGGATCGACTCGCTGCGCGGCCAGCGGGCGATCCCCGCACCCGCAACGTAATCAGAGGCCGGCCGGGCGCGACCCGCGCCCGGCCCCGCAACCTCACGCTGCGTTGACGTCCCGCATGCTGAGGCGGATGCGTCCCTGGCGGTCCACTTCGAGGACCTTCACGTGCACCACGTCGCCTTCCTTCAGCTTGTCGCTGACGCGCTCGACGCGCTCGTGCGAGATCTGCGAGATGTGCACCAGACCGTCCCGACCCGGCAGGATCGTGACGAACGCGCCGAAGTCCATGAGGCGCACGACCTTGCCCTGATAGACGCGTCCGACCTCGACATCGGCCGTGATCAGCTCGATGCGCTCGCGCGCGGCGCGACCCGCCTTGCCGTCGACGGACGCGATCTTGACCGTGCCGTCGTTCTCGATGTCGATCGTGGTACCCGTCTCCTCGGTAATGGCCCGGATCACGGCACCACCCTTGCCGATGACGTCGCGGATCTTCTCCGGGTCGATCTTCAGCGTGATGATGGTCGGCGCCCAGTCCGACATCTTCTCGCGCGGCGACTTCAGGACCTGGTTCATCTCGCCGAGGATGTGCAGGCGCCCTTCGCGGGCCTGCGCGAGCGCGGTCGCCATGATCTCGCGCGTGATGCCGAAGATCTTGATGTCCATCTGCAGCGCGGTCACGCCATCCGCCGTGCCGGCCACCTTGAAGTCCATGTCGCCGAGGTGGTCCTCGTCGCCCAGGATGTCGGTCAGCACGACGAACGCGTTCGGCTCCTTGATGAGACCCATCGCCACACCGGCCACGGGGGCCTTGATGGGCACGCCGGCGTCCATCAGCGACAGGCTGGTGCCGCACACGGAGGCCATCGAGCTCGAACCGTTCGACTCGGTGATCTCCGACACGACACGGATGACGTACGGGAACGTCTCCATGTCGGGCATGACGGCTTCGACGCCGCGCCGCGCAAGGCGGCCATGGCCGATCTCGCGCCGCTTCGGTGAGCCGATAAATCCAGTCTCACCAACGCTATAGGGCGGGAAGTTGTAGTGCAGCATGAATGGTTCGCGACGCTCGCCCTCGAGGGCGTCGATGATCTGCGCGTCGCGCCCGGTGCCGAGCGTCGTGACCACCAGCGCCTGCGTCTCGCCGCGGGTGAACACGGCCGAGCCGTGCGTGCGCGGCAGCACACCCACCTGGATGTCGATCTTGCGCACGGTGCGGGTGTCGCGGCCGTCGATGCGGGGCTTGCCCGCGATGATGCGGCTGCGCACGACGTTCTTCTCGGCGTCGTGGAACGCGGCTTCGATCTGGGCGGGCGTCCAGGCGGCATTCGCGGCCGTCAGGTCCGCAACACACTGCTTCTTGAGCTCGCCGATCCTGGCGTAGCGAACCTGCTTCTCGGCGATGCCATAGGCGTCGGTGATCTGCGGAACGTACTTCGCCACGCCAGCCACAAGCGCCTTGTCCTCGGTGGCCTCGGCCCACACGATCTGCGGCTTGCCCACTTCCTGCGCCAGCGACTTGATGGCGTCGATCGCGGTCTGCATCTGCTCGTGACCGAACATCACGGCGCCAAGCATGACGTCCTCCGGCAGGCAATCGGCTTCGGACTCGACCATGAGCACGGCATCGCGCGTGCCGGCAACGACGAGGTCGAGCTTGGAGCTTTGCAGCTCGGCAGCCGTCGGGTTCAGCAGATACTTGCCGTCCTTGTAACCGACGCGGGCCGCACCGATCGGGCCCATGAACGGCAGACCGGACAGGCAAAGGGCTGCAGACGCGCCGAGCATCGACGGGATGTCCGGGTCGACCTCGGTGTTCATCGACAACACGGTCGCGATGACCTGCACGTCGCGGCGGAATCCGTGCGGGAACAGCGGCCGGATCGGCCGGTCGATCAGGCGCGATGTCAGCGTTTCCTTCTCGGTCGGACGGCCTTCGCGCTTGAAGAAGCCGCCGGGGATGCGGCCCGCGGCGTAGGTCTTCTCCTGGTAGTTGACCGTCAGAGGGAAGAAGTCGCGGCCTTCGACGTCCTTTTTGTCGCCGACGGCGGTCACGAGGACCACGGTATCGGCCATGTTGACGATCACGGCGCCGTCGGCCTGACGGGCGATCACGCCGGTTTCGATGGTGACGTCGTGCGCACCGTATTTGAAGGTTCTGCTAGCTCTCACGTTGGTTTCCTTGGGTGAATTCGATGGGAGCCGACACGCCGGCGACCGGCAGCGCTGCCCCTTTTTGCCGTAGCTCCAAAACGTTCAGAGCCGGGTGCACCGGCTCTGAAAGGAGATGTTCTTGGTTAGCGCCTGAGACCCAGGCGGCCGATCAGGTCCTGATAACGGGCCTGACTCGTCTCTTTGAGATAGTCCAGCAGCTTGCGGCGCTGGTTCACCATCTTCAGAAGACCGCGACGGGAATGATGGTCCTTCTCGTGTCCCGCGAAGTGCTCGGACAGCTGCGTAATGCGCGCCGAGAGCAATGCGACCTGAACCTCGGGGGAGCCGGTGTCGTTCGGACCGCGGCCGTACTGCGAAATGATTTCGGACTTCTGAGCTGTCTTAAGGGTCATTCAATCCTCTCCGCGCCGCCCGATTCAGCGGCCGCTGTCTTTTGCCTGTCTATGGAAGGGGCGCATCATACCGAAATATTCGGTGCAGCTCCAAGCAGTTAACGCCGAAAAACCCGGTCGGGCGCCAACCGACCTTCCGGACTCACCGTCCCGAGCGCTATGAACTCCTCGTCCGCGGCATAGACGCGGACGGCCCCCTGCGGCCAGGCCGGCTCGGCGCGCACGGCTTGCCCCTGAAGCAGGCGCGCAGCGCTCGCGGCGTCGAGCCGTACGGCCGGCCAATCGGGCAACGCCCGGTCGGGCGGCAGCAGGAGCGCATCCAGCGCACGGAGTCCCTCCGGCAGGGCCGCCAGCCGTTCGAGCTCGGCAAGCGCGTGCATTGGCTCTCCGGCGAACGGCGTGACCCCGAGGCGGCGCAACTGGCCCACGTGCCCCACCGTGCCGAGCGCGACGGCAATGTCCTCGACCAGCGTACGTATGTAAGTGCCCTTCGAGCAGCGCACCGTCATGACGAGGTTCGGCCAGCGGTACTCTTCCAGCACCAGAGACTCGATCCGCACGCGGCGTGCCTCCCGCTCCACGGCGACTCCCCGACGAGCGAGTCGATACAGCGGCACGCCGTCGCGTTTCAGGGCGGAGTACATCGGCGGTATCTGCTCGATCTCGCCTACGAACCGCCGCAGCACCGCGGCCACCTCGGATTCCGACGGGCGCGGGCCATCGGGACGATGCGCGGTAACCTCCCCCTCCGCGTCCCCGGTCGTGGTCGCAACCCCGAGAACGGCCGTGGCCCTGTATTCCTTGCCCGACTCGAGCAGATAGCCGCAGAGCCGCGTGCCCGAGCCGAACAGGACGGGCAACATGCCCGTCGCCAACGGATCGAGGCTGCCGGTGTGTCCGGCGCGCGTCGCCTGGTAGAGCCGCTTCACGCATTGCAGCGCATGGTTCGACGACATGCCCGCGGGTTTGTCCAGCAGCAGGAGTCCGAAGACGTCTCTGCCGCGCTTGCGTGTTTCCGGCACCGCTGCCCGCCGTGCCTATTCGGTCGTGCGGTCGCGGTCGCCGGTGTCGTCGATCAGGCGCTGAAGCTCGGACGCGCGCCGGGCGCTCGTGTCGTGCCGGAACCGCAATTCCGGCACGCGCCGCAACTGCAGAGCACCTGCGACGCGCGTGCGGAAGAAGCCTCGCGCCTGCTCGAAGCCCTGCTTGATCATCGTCGGATCCTCGTCGAGCTGCAGCGTATTGAAGTAGATCGTGGCGAGGCTCAGATCGCCCGTGACCTCGACGTCGCTCACGCGCGCGCCCGAGAGCCGCGGATCCTTGACCTCCGACAGCAGCAGCTCGTTCAAGAGCCGCTGGATCTCGGCGGCGATCCGATCCTTTCTGGCGAACTCGCGCGGCATCAGCCCACTTTGCGCGCGATTTCCGTGCGCTCGTAGCATTCGATCTGATCGCCGGCCCTGACATCGTTGTAGTTGCGAACGCCGATACCACACTCGGTGCCGGCGCGAACTTCGTTGACGTCGTCCTTGAAGCGACGCAGCGATTCGAGCTGGCCCTCGAAGATCACGACGTTTTCACGCAGCACGCGGATCGGGTTGCTGCGGCGCACGTAGCCGTCGACGACCATGCAGCCCGCCACGTTGCCGAACTTCGGCGACCGGAACACTTCGCGAACCTCGGCAAGGCCCACGATCTGCTCGCGGACCTCGGGAGCGAGCAGGCCGCTGGCGGCGGCTTTGATGTCGTCGAGTGCCTCGTAGATGATGCTGTAGTAGCGGATGTCGACGCCGGTTTCCTTGATGGCCCCCCGCGCTGCCGCGTCCGCACGCACGTTGAAGCCAATGATGATGGCCTTCGACGTCGCTGCGAGCTGCACGTCCGACTCCGTGATGCCGCCGACGCCCGAGGCGACGACCGTGATCTTGACCTCGTCGGAGGAGAGCTTCTCCAGTGCATCACGCAGTGCTTCGGCGCTGCCGTGCACATCGGCCTTGATCAGGAGCTGGATGCTCGGAACCCCGCCGGCCTGCATCTGGCTGAAGATGTTCTCGAGCTTCGCTGCCTGCTGGTGTGCGAGCTTCGACTCGCGCTCGCGGCTGTGGCGGAACTGCGCGACCTCGCGCGCCTGGCGTTCATCGGCTACGACCTGGACATCGTCACCGGCGAGCGGCGTGCCGGAAAGGCCGAGCACGACCACCGGGGTTGACGGACCGGCCGACTGAACGGGCTTGCCGGTTTCGTCGAACATGGCGCGAATACGGCCGTATTCCTGGCCCGCCAGCAGGATGTCGCCGATTTCGAGCTTGCCGCCACTGACCAGCACCGTGGCCACGGCGCCGCGGCCACGCTCGAGACTCGACTCGAGCACGACACCGGCCGCGGGGCCTTCGGCCACGGCCTTGAGGTCCAGCAGCTCCGCCTGCAGCAGCAGCGAGTCGAGCAGCTTGTCGACGCCTTGCCCCGTCAACGCCGACACGCTGACGAACAGCGTCTCGCCACCCCACTCCTCGGGGATCAGCTCGTATTTCGCGAGCTCGTTGCGCACGCGATCGGGATCGGCATTCGGCCTATCGATCTTGTTGAGCGCAACGACGATCGGCACGCCCGCGGCCTTGGCATGCTGAATGGCCTCGACCGTCTGCGGCATCACCCCGTCGTCGGCCGCGACGACCAGCACCACTATGTCCGTGACCTTCGCGCCGCGCGCCCGCATGGCGGTGAACGCGGCATGGCCGGGGGTGTCGAGAAACGTGATTCGGCCCTTTGCGGTCTCGACTGAGTAAGCGCCGATGTGTTGCGTGATACCGCCGGCCTCGCCGGCCGCCACGCGCGTGCGGCGGATGTAGTCGAGCAGCGAAGTCTTGCCGTGGTCGACATGCCCCATGATCGTGACCACTGGTGGCCGGTGCACGGCCTTCTCGGAAGAGGCCGCACGCTCGACCGATTTCGTGAGCTGGTCCTCGATCTCTGTGTCCTTCAGAACCTTGGGCGTGTGGCCCATCTCCTCGACGACGAGGACGGCGGTGTCCTGGTCGAGCACCTGGTTGATCGTCACCATCATGCCCATCTTCATGAGCGTCTTGATGACCTCGTTCGCCTTGATGGCCATGCGTTGGGCGAGATCGGCCACGGTGATCGTGGCTCCGATCTCGACGTCGCGCACGACTGGCGCCGTCGGCCGTTCGAACGCGTGCTGCTGATCCGAGCTCGTCGGCATCGTGCGGCGGCGCGTGGGCTGCTTCTTCTTGCGGCGCCGACCGGCCATGCCGTCGGCGACGTGCAGCGTGTGATCGCCCTCGCCGGACTCTTCCACCATCCGCTCGCGCTTGGCCTTCTGCCGGGCACGCTCCGCCTCCGCGCGAGCCTGCGTTTCCTTCTCCGTCTGCGCGGCCTTGCGACGCTCCTCTTCGGCGCGTGCCTTCGCCTCCTCGCTGGCGGCCGCCGCGCGCTTCTGCTCTTCCTCGAGACGCTTGCGCTCCTCCGCCTCGCGCTGCTCGGCTTCGAGCCGCGCGCGCTCTGCGGCCGCGATCTTCTCGCGTTCCTCGCGCTCGGCCCGCTCCACCGCAGTACGAGCCTCCTCTTCGGCGCGACGGACTGCTTCGAGCTCTTCCTGCTGTTTCCGAGCCTGCTCCTCGAGCACATCGCGCTTGATGTAGGTGCGCTTCTGCCGGACCTCGACGTTGATCGTCCGCGCACGCCCCTGGCCGCTCGCGAGCTTCAGCTCGGTGCTGGATTTGCGATTCAGCGTGATTCGGCGCGGCGCCGAGTCGTCAGCGTCCTTGCGCCCATGGGTCTTGCGCAGGTGAGTCAGCAGCTCGAGCTTTGCATCCTCGCTGATGACGTCCTGCCCGCCGCCGACCTTGATGCCCGCCTCAGCGAGCTGCTCGACGAGCCGATCGACCGGGACCTTCAGAACTTTCGCGAATTCCGCGACCGTCACTTCCGCCATTTACGCCCGCCTTGATCGGTTAAGCCTGTTTCTCTTGATCGAACCAATGCGCCCGCGCAGCCATGATCAGCTTCGCGGCGCGCTCCGTGTCGAGGTTCTCGATCGATCCCAAGTCGTCCACGGCCTGCTCGGCCAGATCTTCGCGGGTCACGATACCGCGGCTTGCGAGCTCCAGTGCGAGCTCCCGATCCATACCCTCGAGGCTCAGCAGATCCTCCGCCGGCTCGGCCTGGTCGATGACCTCTTCGGTCACGATGGCCTGAGTGATCAGCACGTCGCGCGCCCGCGACCGCAGCTCATTGACGATTTCCGGCGTGAATTCCTCGATTCCGAGCAGCTCGCTGGCCGGGACGTAAGCGATTTCCTCGAGCGACGAGAAGCCTTCCTGGACGAGGATGCTTGCGACGTCCTCGTCGACGTCGAGATCCTTCATGAAGCTCTCGACGAGCGAGCGCGCTTCCTTGTCGCTCTTCTCCTCGGCCGCAGCTTCCGTCATGACGTTGAGCTGCCAGCCCGAGAGCTCGCTCGCGAGGCGGATGTTCTGGCCGCCGCGACCGATGGCCTGCGACAGTTTGTCCTCCTCGACGGCGAGATCCATCGTGTGGGAGTCCTCGTCCACCACGATCGACAGCACTTCGGCGGGCGACATTGCATTGATGACGAACTGCGCGGGATTCTCGTCCCACAGGATGATGTCCACGCGCTCGCCCGCCAGCTCGTTCGAGACGGCCTGCACTCGCGAGCCGCGCATGCCGACGCAGGCCCCCACGGGATCGATACGGCTGTCGTGGCTGCGCACGGCGATCTTCGCGCGCAGACCGGGATCGCGAGCCGCACCCAGGATCTCGATGAGCCCCTGGCCAACCTCGGGAACCTCGATCTTGAACAGCTCGATCAGGAACTTCGGCTGCGTGCGTGTCAGAAACAGCTGCGGCCCCCGCGGCTCGGAGCGGACCTCGCGCAGCAGGCTCTTGATGCGGTCCTGCGGCTTGATCGGCTCGCGCGGGATCAGGTCCTCGCGCGGAATGAAACCTTCGGCGTTGCCACCGAGATCGATATACGCGCCGTTGCGGTCGACGCGTTTGACGATACCGCTCACGAGCTCGCCCACGCGATCCCTGTAGGCTTCGACCACCTGCTCGCGCTCGGCCTCGCGTACCTTCTGGACGATGACCTGCTTGGCGGTCTGCGCCGCGATACGCCCGAATTCGACCGATTCCATGGGTTGCTCGACGTAACCGCCCACTTCGGCCTTCGGGTCGATGTCGAGCGCGTCTTCGAGGCGCAGCTCGCGCGCCGGCTCCTCGAGCTCCTTCGAATCGTTCGCGAAAACCTTCCAGCGGCGGAACGTCTCGTAGTTGCCACTCGCACGATCGATGGCGACACGAACGTCGATGTCGTCGCCGTAGCGCTTGCGCGTAGCCGACGCCAGTGCCGCTTCGATCGCCTCGAAGATCACGGACTTCTCGACGCCTTTCTCGTTCGAGACGGCGTCCACGACCAGCAAGATCTCTTTACTCATGATTCATCACCACAATCTGCGATCACGCGGGCACGAGTCGTGCCACCGCGATGTCGTTCAAAGGCAATCGCCACACTTCACCATCGACCTCGACCAGCACGTTGCCGCTCTGGACGCCCGTGAGCCGCCCCGTGAAGTTGCGCCGGCCCTCCAGCGCGTCCTTCAGCTCGACCCGCACCCGCTCGCCGACGAACCGTTCGAAATGCGCCTGCGTCCGCAGCCGCCGATCGAACCCCGGCGACGAGACTTCGAGCACGTAGCTGCCCGGCAGCGGATCCTCGACGTCGAGCAACGCGCCGACCTGCTCGCTCACGTGCTGGCAATCGTCCAGCGTCACGCCACCCTCGCGGTCGATATACAACCGCAACAACGCACGGCGGCCGCGATGCACCTCGAGATCCGCGAGCTCGAAACCCATGGCCGCGATCGCAGGCTCCAGCAGCCCGATCAACCGTTCTTTGTCGATCGCCTGACCCATCCGCTCAAGCGCCGCTACCGGCTCCCGCCAGAAAAAAAATGGGCCTACGGCCCATTACACTCTCGTCAAACAAAAAGCCCCTGACGGGGCTTCCTATTCGACCATCTTGGCTAACCGCCAGCCACGACCGGCAAGTCCTCCGTGGACTCTACCGGCGGCTCATGGGCCGTTGCTCGTCGAAAACGGACGAATGGTACCAAAGTCGCCGCCCGGAAGGTAGGCGGCTTTTGCCCTGGCCGCCGGAAAGATCCGCAAGCGGCGAGCAGGTTCGCCACTCCGGGCTCAGGGAATGGCAACGCGCACCAGGGAGAATGGGTCGACGCGCGCGTCCAGAATCCGCACGCCCCAATGCAGGTGTGGCCCCGTGACTCGCCCCGTGGCCCCGGCGAGACCGATCAGCTGCCCTCGCTCGACCCAGTCTCCGACGGCCACCTTCAGCTCGGAGAGGTGCAGGTAGCTCGTATAGAGGCCCACGCCGTGGTCTATGTAGACGGCATTGCCGCTGTAGAACAGGTCTTTGGCCAGAACCACTCTGCCACGATTCGCCGCGTAGATCGGCGTGCCCGTCCGCGCGCGCAGGTCCGCTCCAGAGTGCGGAGCCCTGGGCTGGCCGTTGAACACCCGCCGGTGTCCGAAATTTCGCCCGTCTTTCGCGCCCTGCACCGGCACCGTGAACGGCTCGCTCCAAAGCCGCTGCGGCGTCATGGTGGCGTAGATCGCGTTCGTCTCCTCGGCCTCGCGTTCCGCGCGCGCCTGATCCTGCGGACTCAGCTGCACGAACCGATCCTCGACCGTGAGCTCGGTCGTCGGGTACTGCTCGGCCCTGACATCGACGGGCTGGCGTTCCACGCGGGAGTGACCGTCGGCGTAGGTGAACGTCACGTCGACGGCGTGCGCCCCCGGCCGCGAGTCGAGATCGACGCCGACCGTGGCTACCCAGCGGTCGCCGCTATGCACGAACGGGACCGAGTGGCCGCTCCATTGGACGTGCACCGCAGCCAGGCCCGCCTCCGCGGGATACGTGATCTCCAGGGCCTGGCCCTGCCCCGCCACGAGTCCCGCCAGCAGAAGTTGCAGCGCGATCACGGCGCGTACGCGGCTGCACCGCGTCCCTTCACTGACACGCCGCGATTACCGGTTCCGGACACCGCGGGAATCAATCGACGTACTTCGGCGCCTTCGGCAGCGCGGCGAGCGTCGCCTTGTCGTGCTCGATCCACAGGGTACCGTGTGTGTCCTTCAGGAATTTCTCGATGCGCGCACGCGATGCCTTCGACTGCTCCGCATCGAACTCGAACGTCGGCGTGCGGCCCGTCGTGCGCTCCTCCGGGTAGTGATACAGATCGCCGCCGAGCACGATCGTTCCCGCGTTCGCGAGCTTCACGGCGACGACCTGGTGGCCTGGCGTGTGTCCGGGTGTCGACATGATGACGACGGTCCCGTCGCCGAAGACGTCGAAGTCCTCGCCGTCGAGCACCTTCGTCCTGGCGGTGCGCAGGGCCTCGTACGTCGCTGGTTGAACGATGCCGGCAGGCTTGTCGCCGAACATGAAGTCGCGCTCCGCCTTCTGCACGATCCACGTGGACTTCGCGAACGCGTTGGCGTTCGCGGTGTGATCGGAGTGGTAGTGCGACATGGCGAAGTAGTCGATGTCGGCCACCGTGTAGCCGGTCGATGCGAGCTGCGGCAGCAGCGGCCGTGTCGCCGAGACGACCCCCTCCACCACCGGTTTGCCGTCCCCCTTGAAGTGGCTGTCCGGCACCGTGCCCGAATCGAACATCAGCGTGCCGCGCGGGTGCACGATGAGGTAGGACGCGTCGACGAAGTCGGCTTCCTTGAGCTCCTCGCGCTTGAAGTTGAACAACGCCGGATCGAGTCCCTTGATGGCGCCGTTCTCGAAGACGTAGATCCGCGGCGTCGCGGGCGGTTTCGGCCGGCTCTGCGCCAGGCCCGCCACCGACAACGCAATGCCGAGCACACCGACGGCCATCAATCGCTGCAGGCTCATGTCGCGTTCTCCCGTAGGCAACCAATCCCAGGACGTGCAGTGACTCGGAGGCCGAGTCTAGCAAGACGGCCGACGTGCCTGGAGCCCCGGTCCCGGCGAGGCGTCAGACGAACAGCTCGAGCAGCCGGTTCAGCACTTCACGACCCGCGTCCGTCGCCCGCAGCCTGCCCGGCTCGTCTGCCAGCCAGCCGCGGGCCAGCGCCTCGCGGCGCGGCTCATCGATGCTCTCGAGCGGCAGGCCGGTGCGTGTGACGAACCGGCTCTCCGGCACCCCCTCGAGCAGCCGCAGCGCGTTCAGCAGAAACTCGACGGCGAGTGCACGCGAGGGCTCGATTCGTTGTGCGTCGCAGGCCGCCGGCGTACCGGCGACTTCGACGTAGGTTCTGGGATTGCGCGTGCGGGCCCGTCGCTCGATGGCTGCGGCGCGCCGCAGCGTGACCTTGCCGTGCGCACCGGCACCGATGCCGAGATAGTCGCCGAACTCCCAGTAGTTCAGGTTGTGCAGGCAGCGCCGGCCGGGCTTTGCATACGCCGAGATCTCGTAGCGCGCGAAGCCGGCGTCCGCGAGCAGCTCGCGCCCTCGTGCCTCGATCTCTGCGACCGTGTCGTCGCCCGGCAGCCGCGGCGGACGACGCTCGAAAGCCGTATTGGGCTCGATCGTGAGCTGGTACCAGGAGAGGTGCGCCGGCTCGAGCGCGAGCCCCCGCCGCAAGTCCTGGAGCGCCCCGGCGACGTCGTCGCCCGGCAGCGCGTACATGAAGTCGACGTTGAGGTTGTCGAAACCCGCGGCGCGCGCCATCTGCACGGCGCGCAGCGCCTCGGTGCTGTCGTGCACGCGGCCCAACGCACGCAGCCGCTCGTCCCGCAGGCTCTGGATACCGAGCGACAGCCTGTTCACGCCGGCCGCGCGGAATGCAGCGACGCGGCCGGCGTCGACCGCGCCCGGGTTCGCCTCGAGCGTGATCTCGGCGTCGGCCGCGAGCGTCAACGCTGCCGCAATGCCCTCGATCAGTCGCGAGATCGCTTCCCCCGAGAACAGGCTCGGCGTGCCGCCGCCGATGAATACGCTCTGAATGGGCCGCCCTTCGACGTACGGCAGCTCGCTCCCCAGGTCGCGCAGCACCGCGTCGACA
>DASZSB010000214.1:0-18203 GCA_035548835.1 Gammaproteobacteria bacterium
GGTGGAGTTCGTCGAGGTCGACGGCGTGCTGCCGTACGACTACCTGATGACGCACACGGACCCCGACCTCGTGAAGATCGAGCTCGATCTCGGCTGGCTCGCCTACGCGAAGGTCGATCCCGTGCAGTACCTGAAGAAGTACAGCGGCCGCACGATCGCGTGCCACCTGAAGGACTTCGACGCGAAGATCGCGACCGACGTCCCGCAGCGCAAGCTCGTGCCGGCCGGCGCGGGCTCGATCGACTTCCGGGCGGTGCTGGCCGCCATGCGCGCCGCGAAGGTCGCGCACGGTTTCCTAGAGATCGACGTCAGCGACGACCCGCTGGCCGGCGTAGCGCAAGGCCACCGGTACCTGCAGCGCCTGCAAGGCTGCGCGTAGAGACGGCTCCGGTGAACGCGCCAGCCCCTGGCCCGGATGTCCCCGCGGGGCCCGCTGCGAGCGACAGCGCGAGATTCGGGCGGCCCGCGCATGGCTGGCGCCGCACGCTGTACACGGTCATCTTCGAGTCCGACACGCGCGCGGGCCTGCGGTTCGACGAGGCGCTGCTCGTCACCATCGTGGCCAGCGTCCTCGTCGTGATGCTCGACAGCGTGCATGCGCTGTCCTCCGGCTACGACACGCCGCTCGAAGTGCTCGAGTGGGTGTTCACGCTGCTGTTCACCGTCGAGTACGTGGCGCGCCTCGCGTGCGTGGAGCGGCCGTGGCGCTACGCGCGCAGCTTCTTCGGCCTCGTGGACCTGGCGTCGATCCTGCCGACGTACCTGGCGGTGTTCGTGCCAGAGCTGCACGCGCTGATCGACGTGCGCATCCTGCGCATGCTGCGCGTGTTCCGCATCCTGAAGCTCACGGCCTACCTCACGGAGTATCACCAGCTCGCGGCCGCGCTGCGCAACAGCCGCCGCAAGATCGCGGTCTTCCTCTCGGCCGTCATCATGATCAACATCACGATGGGCACGGTCATGTACGTGGTCGAAGGCCCGCAGAACGGCTTCACGAGCATTCCGCTCTCGATCTACTGGGCCATCACGACCATGACCACCGTGGGCTTCGGCGACATCGCGCCGCACACGGACGCGGGCCGCTTCATCGCGAGCCTCATGATGCTCATGGGCTGGGGCGTCCTCGCCGTGCCGACCGGCATCGTGACGGCCGAGATCACGAGCCAGCACCTGCGCGAGAGCTCGTCGCGTCGCTGCGCCGCGTGCAGCGCGGGCGAGCACGCCGCCGACGCGCGGTTCTGCCGCATGTGCGGCGCACGCCTGCCGGCGTAACCGGCCATACCTACTTCACGACGAACTCCACGGGCCGCAGATCCGCGAGCAGCGCGTCGCCGCGCCACACCTGCGCGGCGACGCGGTGATCGCCCTTGGTCACCGGCCAGCGATACGTCGCGGCGCCGGCGCCGGTGCCGCGTCCGTCCACCTCCCACACCACGCGGTCGGCGGCGCCGACGCCCTGCAGCGCGAACTCGAACTGCTGCGCTTCGGCCGGCAGCCGCGGGTCGTACGCGAGTCGCAGACCCGGCGTCGGCCGGCTGAAACGGATCGGCGCGGGCGCCGCCTTGCGCGCGCCCGCCCGCGGCTCCGTGCCCGGCACGAACCACTCGTCGCGCGGCAGGCACGCGTCGGCGTCGCGGCGCAGCGGTGACGGCACGCACACCGCGTGCCGCGCGAGCCGCGGGCTCAGATACAGCGGCTCTGTCGCCTCGTCGCGCGTGAGCTCCGCGAACACGCTGCGCAGCACCAGCGCTGGCCCCGTGGAGCCCGTGATGCCATCCGACGGCGTCTGGTCGAGGTTGCCCATCCAGACGCCGACCGCGTAGCGCCAGTCGAAGCCCACCGCCCAAGCGTCGCGATAGTCGCTCGAGGTGCCGGTCTTGACCGCCGTCTGCACCGGCAGACGCAGCACGCTGTCGCGGCCGAACTCGAGCGCGCGCGCATTCGGGTCGGCCAGGATGTTCGCCACGAGCGACGCGGCCTCGGCCGAATACACGCGGCGGGCCGCCACGGCGCCGGCCTCCCCGCGCAGCACCGACAGCGGGCGGAACACGCCGCCATTCGCGAGCGCGGCGTACGCCTGCACGAGCTCGAGCAACGTCACGCCGCCGCTGCCGAGCGCGAGGCCGTCGCCGTAGAAATCGGGATGATTCGTCAGGCCTTCGAAGCCGAGAGCGTGCAGCGTGCCGAGATAGCGCTCGGTGCCGACGTGCTGCAGCGTCTTCACGGCCGGGATGTTCAGCGAGTTGCCGAGCGCGTCGCGCAGCGCCACCGGACCGTAGAACCGCCGGCTGTAGTTCTGGTAGGCGTGCAGACCTTCCGAGGTGGATTCGACGAGTGGCTCGTCGACGATGGTCTCGGCGGCCGTCCAGCCGCCGTCGAGCGCCAGCGCATACAGGAACGGCTTGAGCGCCGAGCCCGGCTGGCGCGGCGTGGTGACCGCGTCGATGTAGCTCGCGGGCCCCTCGGCGTCGCCGCCGCCGGCCACGACCCAGGCCAGCACCTCGCCGGTCGCATGATCGGCCACCAGCACCGCGCCGTTGCCGACACGTTGCCGCTCGAGGTGCCGCAGCCGCTCGTCGAGCAGGCGCTGCACCGTGGCCTGGAGACGCGCGTCGAGCGTCGTCGCCACCTTTGCCGCCACGGCCGTGTTCGATGCGAGCAGCCGCGCGCGCGCGTGCTGCACGAAGTGCGGTGCGGCCACCGCGAGCTGTGGCGCCTCGAGCGCGAGCGGCTCGGCAAGCACGGCGCCTCGCTCGGCCGCCGGCAGCGCGCCCGCCACGACGAGCGCATCGGCCAGCCGCTCGACCGCGCCTTCGCTCGCGCGCGCGTCGCGCAGCAGGTCGAAGCGCGTCGGCGCGCGCACGAGCACCGCGAGCGCCAGCATCTCCTTGCGGCTCAACGTGCCGACGTCGCGCGCGAAGTAGTAGCTCGCGGCCTGCTGCACGCCGTGGCGATTCGCCGCGTACGGCACCTGGTTCAGATAGAACTCGAGGATCTCGTCCTTCGTGAAGCGCCGCTCGAGCTCACGCGCCTCGAAGCCCTCGAGCCAGCGGCTCCACAGCGTGCGCGGCCGCGGGTGCAGCAGCCGCACGACCTGCTCGCTGATGGTGCTTGCGCCGCGGATCGCGCGGCCGTTGCGCACGTTCAGCAGCGCGGCCGAGAGCCGCGCGGACCAGTCGGGCCCGTGATGCTCGTAGAAGCGCTTGTCCTCGGCCGCGACGAACGCTGCGCGCAGGAACGCAGGAACCTCGTGCAGCGCCACGACGTCGTGCACGTTCCAGCGGCTCGTGAACGTCGTGTTCAGCGGCTCGCCGCGCCGGTCGAGCAGCTGGACGCCGCGCCAGCCCGCGTCGTCGGCGCCGAGATCCGCAACGTCGCCGACGCGCAGCGTGGCCGGCGGCGGTTGCAGACCGGCCAGCGTGCAGAGCGCCACGCCCGCCGCGGCGCCGAGCGCGGCGATGCCGCCGAGCAGCGCGGCCCGCCGCCCACCGCCGCGCCACAGGCGCACGACCACGTTCACGGCGCCGCCTCCACCGCGAGCGTGCCCGGCAGGCTGAGCCCGTAGACGTCGGGGTCGTACATCTCCACGGCCTTCGTCGGCAGCACGGCGAACTCGCCCTCGGCGATGGCCTGCGCGCTGTAGCGCAGGTGATAGTTGCCGGGCGGCAGGTAGTCCGAGTAGAAGCGCGCCGCGTCGTGACGCAGCTCCTGGTGATAGAACCCGTACGCCGAGACGCCGTACTCGCGCCAGTCGCTGTAGCGAAACCACAGCGAGCCGCCGGCGGCCTGGAACGCGCCCGCCTCGGCGTCGACCTGCGACGTGTTCGCGAGATCGCGATTCACGGGCTCGAGGCCGCCCGGCACCGGATCGTCCACGACCACGAAGTTGCGCGCGGTTGGCAGCGACAAGAACACGTCCACGCGCACGAGCTCGCCGCGCCGCACGCGCATCGGGCTCGTGAGCAACACCCACTTGCCGTCACGCTGCACGCTGTACTCGCGCTGCACGTCCATGCCGGCGTTGACAGGAATGGCCGCGTCGTCGGTGGGCGCGTACGTCATGCGCGCCGAGTAGTAGAGGCGACCCGCACCCGCGCGCTCGAGCGTCAGCGTCGCTGCCGTGCCGGGATCGGCCGGCCCGATCGGCCGCGCGAGCGTGACGGCCGCATCGCGGAACGCCTTGAACTCGGCCGCGCCGAGCGGCGCGTCGCCGAGCTTCGCGGCCACGCGCATCGCGGGCGGCACGGCCTCGAAGCGGCGCGCGTAGTCGACCAGGGAATTCATGCAGAACATGTTCTCCTGCGTGTTCTCCCAGTGATCGCGGTTGCCGCGTGCCTGCGTGATCACGCGCACGAGCTCGAACGGCACGTCGCTCGCCACGCCGTCCGTGCTCTCGCCCACCTGGCCGGAGCGCAGCGCGCCGGCCGTCATCGCACTCAAGACGGCGCAGTTGCCGTTCAGCGGCGTGGCCGAGATGCGCAGATAGCCGTCGTCGAGCACCTCGTTGAACGCGATCTTGCCGCCGCTGCGCACGGAGCTCTGCAGGATCATCTCCTCCACCTCGCGCGCGATCTTCTCCGCGCCCGGCACCGCGAGCGCGGCCGTGAGGTAGTGCGCCTTGCCGAACAGGCTCATGTACTCCACGTGCGAGCGATAGCGCTCGAGATCAGCGAGCCCCACCTTGCCGCGCTTCGCGAGCGCGGCCAGCGCCACGGCGCGCACCGTGGAGGCCATGCCGCGCGTGTAGAAGTCCGGCGCAACGTCGCGCTTGAGAAACGTGTCGAGGTACTCATGCAGGCGGTTTTCGACGGCTTCCGGAATCGCGTAGCCGTCCTCGCGCAGCCACGCGAACGCGAGCGCTGTGTACGCGCTCAGGTACGGGCTTGCGTAGTCGTCGCGCGGCACCCAGTACGTCATGCCGCCGTTCGGCGCCTGGAAGGCCGCGGCCTGCGCGAGCGTCGCGGCGGGCAGATCGGCGGCCTCGGGCCACTTGAGATCGGCGGGCAGGTAGTCGCGCAGCCGCAGGTAGTGCGACGCCATCACGCCCTTCGTGAGCCGCTGTTCCCAGCACAGATACGGGTAGTCGCGCAGATAGCGGAACGCGCCGTCGACGTTGCCGATCACGCTCGGCGCCAGCACCACGCCCACGTCGCCGGCGTCGGCGTGGATGCGCTCCGGGAAGCGCAGCGACTCGGTCACCGAGGCGCCGTCGAACGAGCCGTAGTTTGCGGCCGTCTCGAGCGAGCGGCGCTTGTTGACCACGAGTGCGTGCTTCAGGCCGTCGGCGTCGACCGCGTCGCGCGCGGTGACGGCGAAGTCGATGCGGCCCGTGGGCTGGTCGCGCGTCGCGACAACCTGCGCGGCGTCGACCGGCGTCTGCACGGTCGTGCGCGCGTACGGCGCAAGGTGCACTTTCGTCTCGCTCGCCACGGGCGCATGCACGGTGCCCGTGGCCGCGATGGACACCGTGATGTCGCGCGGCCGGTCGGTGCGGTTCATGACGGTGAAGGCGGCCTGGAACCGGTCGCCCTCGGTCACCTGGTTCGGCATCGCGGGCCGCACCTCGGTCGGCAGGTTCACCTTGAACGTGCCCTGCCCACGCCCCATGCGATCCGTGGGCGTGGTGGCGAGCACCAGCACGCGCCAGCCCGTGAGGTTGTCCGGCAGGGTGAACTCGAAGCTGCCGTTGCCGCGCGCGTCGAGCTCGATCGACGGATTCCAGTAGCTCACGTACTTGAACACCGAGCGCATGCTGAGCGCGCTGCCGCCGTCCCCGCCGGGGTTCGCGCCCTTCGTCTCGATCTTCTGCCGGCCCACGAGCCGCGTCAGCAGGCTGTAGTTGCGCATGTCGAGCCCGTCGAGCGTGTAGAAGCCGGCGTACGGGTCGAAGTACGACGTGCCGCCCTGGATCAGGTCGAGCACGGACTCGTCGAGCACCGCCACCGCGACCTCGATCGGCTCGCGCCGGTCGCGCGCGCGCACGGCGGCCTTCACGCGCACGCGCACCTTCTCGCCTGGCTTGTAGACCGCGCGCTCCGGCCGCACGTCGACGTCGATCTGCTTCACGGGATCCTCGACGGGCACCGCGACGTAGCCGAGCTTGAACGACGGCTTGCCGAGATCGAGCTCGCCGACCTCGGGCAAGGGCGCGGCGACGCGCGGCGACATCACGAGCACCGACAGGAACACGCCCGGCATGTAGTCTTTCTCGACCGGGAACTCGATGACCGGCGTGCTGCCGTCGAGCGTCTGCGTCCACTGCTTCAGCACGCCATAGCGTTCGATCGTCACGAGCGCGCGCGCACCGGGGTACGGATTCTTCAGCAGGTAGCGCGCCGTGTCGCCGATGGCGTAAGCCGGCTTCTCGGGCACGATCTCGATCGCGTCGTCGTTGCCGCCGTGCCACACGACCTGGCCCCTGCCCACGACCCAGGTCGTGAGTTCCGTCTTGTGCGGCCGGCCGCGCGAGTCCTGGATGGACGCCGTCAACCGGTAGCTGCCGGGCGCCTCCGGCGTGAACACGCACGTCTGCGCGGTGGCGGCCGAGCGGCCGTCGCAGCTGCCGGCGGCGACCCACTCGTCGATGAACTCCGTGAGATACGCGTTGCCCGCGCCCTTCACGCGCGCGGCTTTCGTGTCGAGACGCTCGATCGCGACGTGCACGTCGGTGCCCGCCGCCGGCGCGCCGCGCGCGTCGACGACGAGGTACTGCACCTCGGCCGGCTGGCCCTGCTGGAACACCCAGCGCGTGCTGCGCAGACCCACGAGCCGGTCCACGGCCACGAAGTCCGCGCTCGCTGCGGACGCCACGTACTTGCCGCGATCGTCGCGCACCGCGCCTTCCACCGTGAGCGTGCCGTACACGACCTGCCGCCCGAGCGTCGGTGCGAGCGTGAACGAATGCGTGGTCGTGCCCTGCGCATCCACGCGCGAGGTGCCCTGCGACACGACCATGGCCGCCGGCGCCTCGCCCGTGTCGAAGCGGAACGGCGCCGCCACCGGATTGCTCGACGTGAAGCGCTTGCCGCGCAGCTGCGCCGTGACCCGCGCTTCGGCATCGACGTACGGGCCGCCCGAGAACAGCGTGGCGCGCGTCTCGACGACCACGTCGTCGCCGGCCTCGTACAGATCGCCGTTCAGCGTGGTGTGCACGCCGAAAGGCGATGGCGTGAAGTCGCTGACCAGCACTCGCAGCGGATAGCGCACGAAGTCGCGCCCCGCCGCATCGTCGTCCTCGGAGTCGAGCGCGCCGCCGGCGCCGGCGGGGGGAGCCGGAGATTGCGCCGGCGGCGCGTCGAACTTGCTCGTGAGGCGGAACTGATACCAGCCGACCGGCGCCGACGGCGGAATCGCGTACGTGCCCGCATACGCGCCGAACTTCGACAGCCGCACGTCGCGCACGGTCTGCACCGTGGTGCCCGTGGGGTCGATGATGTCGAGCTCGTAGGGGCCGGCCGGCGGCGCGACCAGCGTCTCGTTGCTCTGATCCCGCACGTAGAGCTTGTAGTCGATCGTGTCGCCGGCGCGGTACACGCCCTGCGCCGTCGTGCCCCAGGAGTGCACGTGGCCGTACTTCGGCTGCGCGTTCTCGAACACCGTGTAATTCGACGCGCGATACGCATTGATCTCGAACCGGTAGTCGAGCGGCAGCAGTGCCATGCCGTTGCCGCCGTCCACGCGCACGAACAGCCGCGGGCAATCGTCGTTCGAGCGCGCCGCGCACCCATAGCCGACGAGCGCAAGCTTCGGATCGAGCGACTTCGTGCCCGGCAGCAGCGCGACGCCCGCGGCGTCGGTCGTGGCCGTCGCGAGCGGCACCACGTCCGCGCTGAGCCGGCTGATCGCGTCCACGTACAGCGCCACGCGCGCGTTGCGCACGAGCGCGCCCGTGGCGAGCTCCGTGACCCACACCAGCGTGTTGAAGTGGCCGAGCTTCACGTGCACCTGGTACGGCGTGACCTGCGCAAACACGCTCTCGTAGCGCGACCTCGCCAGCGAGGGGTCCGTCAGCAGGCGGCCGTAGAGCGCGCCCGGCGCATCCTGAAGCATCTCGCGCACGCCGAGCTTCACGCCGTACTGCACGTCCTCGACGCGCGGCAGCGGCTTTTCGTAGCGCAGGCCGTCCGCGGCACCGGCTGCATTCAGGCGCCGGTACTGCACCGCGAACCGCTCGAGGTTCGTCACGTACAGCGGCACCTCGGAGTCCACGCCCTGCTCGAGCACGGCCGTCGTGTGCGTCAGCGTGTACGCTGGCGGGCGGTGCGCCGTCACGAACTCGAAGTTGACGGGCAACGGCAACGACCGGCCGAACTCGTCTTTGGGTCCCGCTGCGGGGTCCGTAACGCGGATGCCGTAGGACGCGGCGGCCTTGAGCCGCTCCGGCAGATACACGGTGTACACGTCGCCGCGGGTGTGCGGACGCGTCAGCTGCGAGTAGTCCTGCCGATTGGCCCAGGGGTCGTAGTCCGTGCGGCCGCCCGCCAGATCCGGGCTGATCGAGACGTGGTCCCTGATCTCGGATCCCAGCACGGGCGCCGAGAACCGCAAGCCCACCCCGCCGAGAGGATTGCAGCCGCGGGCATCGCGAGGCCCGACCGGCAACGTCAGCGCGCCGTCGTCGCTGCTGCTGCAGACGACGCCGAGGAACCTGAACGCCGGGAACGTGGCGAACTGGACCACCACGCGCGACTCGTCGCCCGCGAGTTCGCCCTCCGCGGGCTCGAGGCCGGGCTCCACCTTCAGCTGCGCATCGGCATCGAGCGGCAGCTCGCTGACCGGCTGCACGAGCCACACGCGCCGCGCCGTCTCCCCGGCCACCGGCGTCGGCCGATCGTCGGGGCGCGTGACCTGGCGCTCGCCGAGGTCGACGAACGCGCGCTCGCCTGGCAGCCGCACGTAGCGCGGCAGCTCCCGCGCCTCCTCGTCCGCCGTGACCGCCACGGGCACGCGCGCCGCGCTCCGCTCCGCGGTCATATAGAGGTGCGCGCGCACGGACGACTCGCTGACGGGCTGGGTGAAGATCGCGCGGATCACGGGCGTGCCGGGGCTGCGCCAGGTGGCGAAGCCCACGCCTCCGACGCGCGGCCGCGCGGTCGTGAACTCGTGCCGCCGCGGCGCGTCGATCGTGGCGCCGTCCTCGGCCGTGATGCCGGGATTCACCACGAGCGTGTAGCGCGTGGCGAGCCTGAAGCGCGCGGCGTCGCCGAGCTGGCACGCGAGCGCGCTGCGGTCGATCCAGCGCCACTGGCAGTCGAGCGCGGGCGTGATCTCGATCGGAATCTCGGCGGCCGCGCGGTCCATGCGGCCGATGGGCACCACCGGGCGGTTGAACTGGATCACGATCTGTCGGCCGTCGGGCACGTTCGTGCCGGACGGCGTGATGCTCGTGATCAGCAGCGCGCGCGACGCGGCGCCCTGCTGCGCCATCGCGGCGCCGCACACGGCGAGCAGCAGGAGCACACGCAGCGCGTGGCGCCAATGGCGAGGAAATCCCTGGTGTTCGTTCTGCATGGAGCCCATCCCGGCACCTCGAGACTCTACGCGCCCGCCGTGGCAAACCGCAGGCGGAAATCTGACGAAAGATGACGAGTGCCGCCGCGGAGCAGGAACAGGCCTCGCTCGAAGCGCCGCGACGTCGTGCGGAAACGCCGTCGGGCCCTGCAAACGCCGCCAGGGAGATCCAAATTTATGAGCCGTTTGTGTCTCCTATGTGGTAATAGGAGTTTCTTTGCGCTATTTTTGACTCATACTACCTTTCAGATTCGTGAGGTCATTAACGAGCCATCTTTGGCTTTTTAAGCCAAACTGCAGTCTCTAGGAGACGAATATGACGCAGCCACTTGACTACAGCACGGCGCCCATCGAGCTGCTCCAGGCCGATCTCGGCCACCGCATCGAGGCGCTGCGCCTCGGGCGCAACATCCAGCAGCGCGAGCTCGCGACCGAGGCGGGCGTCTCGCGCCGCACGATCACGCGACTCGAAAACGGCCAAAGCGTGTCGCTCGATACCCTGCTCCGCGTGATGCGGGCGCTCGGAGTCAGCGGCCGGCTCGCGAGCCTGCTCCCGGAACCGGCCGTCCAGCCCGTCGACCGGATAAGGCTCAAGCGGCGGGAACGCAAACGCGCCAGCGCCCGGCGGTCGCGCGCACCGGCCACCTGGCAGTGGGCAGACCAGGACACGGAATCGTGACCGACGCGCGCGTCGTGCTCTGGGGCCGCGACATCGGCGCCGTCACGTGGCTGGCGGAGCGCGAGGTGGGCGTCTTCCAGTACACGCCGGAATTCGCGGCCAGCGGCATCGGCGTTGCCCCGCTCATGATGCCGCTGGCACTCGCGCCCTACGAATTCCCGGAGCTGCCGCGCGCCACCTTCAAGGGCCTGCCCGGGCTCCTCGCGGACTCCCTGCCCGACAAGTTCGGCAACGCGCTCATCGACGCGTGGCTCGCGAGCCAGGGCCGGACACCGGAGAGCTTCAATCCCGTCGAGCGGCTCTGCTACATCGGCACGCGCGGCATGGGCGCGCTCGAGTTCCAGCCCGCCCTCCTCGGCAGCCCGAGCTCGAGCCGGCAGCTCGAGATCGATGCGCTCGTGCGACTCGCCAACCGTGTGCTCGACGAGCGCATCGAACTGCACGGCAAATTCAGCGGCGCGGACGACGCCCACGTGATCGAAGACATCATTCGCGTCGGAACCTCGGCCGGCGGCGCACGCGCCAAGGCGATCCTCGCGTGGAACGCCGCGACGGGCGAGTTCCGCTCGGGCCAGGTTCCCGCGGGCGCCGGCTTCACGCACTGGCTCATGAAGTTCGACGGCGTGGCCGGCAACCGCGACCGCGAGGTCGCGGACCCCATGGGGTACGGCCTGATCGAGTTCGCCTACTACCGCATGGCCCTCGCGGCCGGCATCACGATGACCGAGTGCAGGCTCCACCGCGAGGGCGGCCGCGCCCACTTCATGACGCGCCGCTTCGATCGCGGCGACAAGGGCGAGAAGATCCACGCGCAGTCGCTGTGCGCCATGATGCACTTCGACTTCAACAGGCCGGACGCGTACTCGTACGAGCAGGCGCTGACGACGATCCGCCGGCTCGGCATGCCCATGCGCGACATCGAGCAGCAGTACCGGCGCGCCGTGTTCAACGTGCTCGGCCGCAATCACGACGACCACGTCAAGAACATCGCCTATCTCATGAACAAGCGCGGCGAGTGGAGCCTGGCGCCGGCCTTCGACCTCGCGTACTCGTACAATCCGACCGGCGCGTGGACCAGCCGCCACCAGATGAGCATCAACGGCAAGCGCGACGGGTTCGTGCTCGACGACCTCCTGGCACTCGCGCGCTCCGCCGACATCAAGAAGACGAAGGCGACCGCGATAGTCGAGGAAGTGGACGCGGCGATCGGCGGCTGGCGCTCGTTCGCCGCGGACGCGGGCGTCGACGAAGAGACCGCGCAGAAGATCGAACGCGCGCAGCGCAGACTGGGCACGCTGCGCGCCTCGCGCGCCTGAGCGACGCCGAGGCCGGCGTTCGCATCGCCGCCCGCCTGCGCGACCGGCGCCACGCGGCTGGACTCGCCCCGGCCGCTCCTCTATAAACAGCCCGATATGAATCGAACGCGCCTCATCGGCGGCGCCGCGCTCGCGGCCGGCATCGTGGCGGCCGTCGTGGCCGTCACGCATCGCGCGGAGCTGTTCGCGCCCTCCGGCGCACAGCAGTGGGCGCTGCTCGGCCGCTACTGCATGGACTGTCACAATGCCGCCGAGGCGGAAGGCGGCGTGGTGTTCGAGGGGCTGACGCCGGACACGGTGGCACAGCACGCCGATCTGTTCGAGAAGGCCGCGCGCAAGCTGCGCGGCCGCCTGATGCCGCCGCCCGGCAACCCGCAGCCGAGCCAGGCCGACCTCGACGCGTTCGTCGGCTGGGTCGAGACGACGATCGATCGCAACAGCGTGCACGCACAGCGCGCGGGCTACGTGCCCGTGCAGCGCATGACGCGCACCGAGTACGCCGCGGCCGTGCAGGACCTGCTCGGCGTGACGATCGATCCCGCGCAGTACCTGCCGATGGAGCAGGAAGTGGACGGCTTCGACAAGATCGCGGCCGCGCTCAGCGTGTCGCCCACGTTCCTCGAACAATACCTTTCCGTCGCACGGCGCGTGGCGCACCTCGCCGTGGGCGAGCCCACGCCGAAGCTCACGAGCGCGTACTTTCCGCCGCCCACGGACGACCAGGACAACTACGTCGACGGCATGCCGCTCGGCACGCGCGGCGGCGTGCGCTTCAAGCAGAACTTCCTCGCCGACGGCGAGTACCGCATCAACATCACGGACTTGGACGTGGGACTCTACCCGCGCTCGCTCGAGACCGAGCACACGCTCGTGATGCTGCTCGACAGGAACGAGGTGTTCCGCGCGAAGCTCGGCGGCGAAGAGGATCTCGCGCTCGTCGATCGCGGCGGCGCACCGGCGCGCGCCGCGATCATGAAGCGCTTCGCCGACATTCCCGTGAAGGTCACGGCCGGCGTGCACGAGATCGCCGTCACGTTCATCGAGCGATCGCGCGCGTCCACCGACGAGCCCATCTTCGGCTTCACGCCGTACGGCGGCTTCAGCTACACGGGCCAGATGCGCGTGCCGCGCGTGATCGGCGGCATCGAGGTCAAGGGACCCTTCGGCGCCACCTCGCTCTCGCGAACGCCGAGCCGGCAGAAGATCTTCGTGTGTACCCCGGAAACCGAGGCCGAGGAACGCGGCTGCGCGCAGCGCATCGCGGCCACGCTCGCACGCCGCGCGTTCCGCCGCCCCGTGGACCAGGGTGACATCGACCGGCTCATGCCGTTCTTCGACGCGGGCCGCAAGACCGGCGGCAACTTCGACACGGGCGTGGAACAGCTCGTGACGGCCGTGCTCGCGAGCCCCGACTTCCTGTATCGCGGCATCGCGCCCCCGGCCGGCGCGTTACCCGGCGGCGCGTTCGCGCTGAGCGATCTCGAGCTGGCGTCCCGCCTCTCGTTCTTCCTCTGGAGCCAGGGCCCCGATGACGAGCTTCTGAAGCTCGCAACGGACGGCAAGCTGCACGGCGAGAGCGTGCTGAGGCATCAGGTCGCGCGCATGCTCGCGGACCCGCGCGCGAAGTCGCTCGTCACGGGCTTCGCGCTGCGCTGGCTGAACGTCGACGAGCTGAACTCCGTGGACCCCGACAAGCGCCTGTTCCCCGAGTGGGAGCCGGGCTTGCGTGAGGACTTCGCCACCGAGATCGAGCAGTTCCTTGCAGCCGTGCTGCTCGAGAACCGCAACGTGCAGGAGCTGCTGACGGCGGATTACACGTTCCTGAACGAGCGGCTCGCACGCCATTACGGCGTGGCCGGCGTGCGCGGGCCGCAGTTCCGCCGCGTGCATCTGACGGACGAGCGGCGTTTCGGCCTGCTCGGCAAGGGCGCCGTGCTGCTGCGCACGTCGTACGGCGATCGCACCTCACCCGTGCTGCGCGGCGCGTGGGTGCTCGACAAGCTCATGGGCACCCCACCCCACCCGCCGCCGCCGAACGTGAACACCGATCTCACGCAGAAGGCGGGCGAAATACCGAAGACCATCCGCGCGCGGCTCGAGCAGCACCGCCAGGACGCCGTGTGCAACGGCTGCCACGGCGTGATCGATCCCTACGGCCTGGCGCTCGAGAACTTCTCGACGACCGGCGAGTGGCGCGACGTGGACCGCCAGGCAAGACAGCCCATCGACGCCGCCACGCAGCTGCCCGGCGGCGCACCGATCAACGGGCCCGTGGAGCTGCGCAGGGCGCTGCTGAAGCACCCGGATCAGTTCGTGCAGGCGCTGACGCAGAAGCTCATGCTGTACGCGCTCGGCCGCGAGCTTCAGTACTACGACATGCCGCAGGTGCGCGCGATCGTGCGCAACGCCGCGCGCGACGATTACCGATTCGCCGCGCTCGTGACCGGCATCGTCATGAGCGACGCATTCCGCATGCAGGGTCCGCCGGACGAGCCCCGGAAGGGCGGGCACGAGACCGTCGCCCAGAGGTAACCGCCGTGTTCGTGACGAAAAAGCATCTCTCCCGCCGCACGGTGCTGAAAGGCGCCGGCGTGGCCGTGGCACTGCCGCTGCTCGACGCGATGATTCCGGCCGCGACAGCGCTCGCACAGACGGCGGCCGCGCCGAAGCTGCGCGTCGGGTTCTTCTACATTCCGCACGGCGCGATCATGTGGAACACGGCGCACGGCAAGGACATGGACCACTGGACGCCGAGCGGCGCGGGCGAGAGCTTCAAGCTGTCGCCGATCATGGAGCCGCTCGAGAAGTTCAAACGCTACGTGACCTCCTTCGGCAATCTCGAGAACAAGGCGAACCAGAACTCCGTGCACGCCATCGTGCCCGCCACGTGGCTCTCCGGCGTGAAGCCCGACCAGAGCTCGCCCGGCGCCCGCATGGCGCCGACGATCGACCAGATCATCGCGGCGAAGATCGGCCAGGAGACCGCGCTGCCCTCGCTCGAAGTGGCGTCGGAGACCACCACGCAAGTGGCCGCCTGCCCGTCCGGCGCCGGCTGCTACTACAGCACCACGCTGTCGTTCCGCAATGCCACTTCGCCGCTGCCGATGGAGTTCAACCCGCGCAAGGTGTTCACGCAGCTCTTCGGCGAGGGCGACACGCCCGCCGAGCGCGACGCGATCGCCGCGCAGACGAAGAGCCTGCTCGACCTGATCTCGGATCGTACGGCCGCATTGAAGCGCACGCTCGGCGCCGGCGACCGCGTGGTGCTCGACGAGTACCTCGACACCGTGCGCGAGATCGAGCGCCGCGTGCAGAAGGCCGAGCAGCGCGATCTCTCCGGCATCACGCTGCCCGAGGCACCCGTCGGCGAGCTCGACTCGTTCGACGCCCAGGTGAAGCTCATGTTCGACCTCGTGGCACTCGCGTATCAGGCGAACCTCACGCGCGTCGCGTCGTACATCATGGTGGCCGAAGGCACGAACCGCACGTACAACCACATCGGCGTGTCCGACGCGTTCCATCCGCTCTCGCACCACGCGAACGACAAGGAGCGGCTGCTGAAGCTCGTGAAGATCCAGCGCTACCACATGGAGCGCTTCGCGGACTTTGTCGCGAAGATGGCCGCCACGAAAGACGGCGACGGCTCTCTGCTCGACCACTCGCTGTTCATGTACGGCTCGAACATGAGCAACAGCGACCGGCACAACAACTATCCGCTGCCGAACATCCTGGTCGGCGGCGCGAACGGGCGCCTGAAGGGCGGCCAGCACATCGACCTGCCCGAGCACACCACGCTCACGAACCTGCACCTGACCGTGCTGAACAAGGCCGGGCTCGAGCAGAAGACCTACGCCGACGCCACCGGCGAGATTGCGGGCGTCTGAGGCGTTGCGACCCATGCCCGATCGCCGCACGGTACTGAAGAGCGCGCTCGGAGCGGCAGCAGCCGCCGCGCTGCCACGCGCGTTCGCGGCCGGCGGCGCGAAGATCGAGACGGCGCCCGTCGCCGACTCGATCGCGTTGCTCACGGGTGCCGGCGGCAACGTGCTCGCGCTGCGCACCACCGACGGCCTCGTAGTCGTCGACAGCGGCGCAGCCTCCGCCACCGCCGACCTGCAAGCCGCGCTGGCCGCGCTGCCGGGCGGCGGCAAGATCCACACGCTGTTCAATACGCACTGGCATCACGACCAGACGGGTGGCAACGAGGCGCTCGGCCGCGGCGCGCGCATCGTGGCCCACGCGAAGACGCGCGAGCGCCTGGCTGTCGGCTACTACTTGCCGGCCGAGGATCGGTACGAGAAGCCGGTGCCCGTGGCCGCGCAGCCCACCGAGAGCTTCTTCGCGACCGGCGACACGAAGATCGGCGGTCAGCGCATCCAGTACGGCTACCTGCTGGAAGCCCACACGGACGGCGACTGCTACGTGTTCTTCCGCGACGCAAACGTGATCGCCGTGGGCGACGCCGCCTCGCCCGCCCGCGACCCCGAGCTCGACTGGTTCGGCGGCGGCTGGCTCGGCGGCCGCGTGGATTCCCTCGAGCTGCTGCTCAAGCTCGGCAACGAGCGCACGAAGTACGTGCCGAGCTACGGGCCAGCCATCGGCCGCTCCGACGTTCAGCAGGAACGCGATCTGTGCCTGAAGCTGTTCGAGAAATTCGTCGAGCTCGTGCGCAAGGGCATGAGCGCCGACGACATTTTCGCCGCGGGCATCCTGACGGACACCGGCCGAACATGGAAAGACCCGAAAAAGTTCGTGCACGACGCGTTCAAGGGCTTCTGGGCACATCACAACACGCTGATGCCGGACATCGTCTGAAGGTGCTCGCCATGCTGCGCACGCCACGCCTGCTGCTCGCCCTCGCCGCCCTGCTCGCCGCCGGCATCGCCGACGCCGAGTCGCGGCTCGCGGACCTGATCCAGAACGGCGAGCGCGCCGCGGCGCTCGACGCCATCAACGCCGGCGCCGACGTGAACGCCACGCAGGGCGACGGCACCACACCGCTGCACTGGGCCGTTTACAGAGTGGACGCGGAGCTCGTGGCGGCGCTGTTGAAGCGCGGCGCCGGGGCCAACGTCACGAACAAGTACGGCTCGAGCCCGCTCGCCGAAGCCGTGAAGCTCTCCAACGCGAAGCTCGTGACGCAACTGCTCGCTGCCGGCGCCGACGCGGAGTCGCCGAACGGCGACGGCGAGACGGCCCTGATGCTCGCAGCCCGGGCGGGCGCGCTCGACGTGGCGAAACTGCTCGTCGCGCACGGCGCGAACGTGAACGCCACGGAAGCGTGGCGCAACCAGACCGCGCTGATGTGGGCCGCCGACGGCAACTACCCCGAGCTCGTGCAGTTCCTGATCGACCGCGGCGCGAACGTGAAGGTGCGCGCCGCGACGAACGAATGGCGTACGCAGATCACCTCCGAGCCGCGCGCGCAGTACCGTCCGACGGGCGGCCTCACGCCGCTGCTGTATGCCGCGCGCTCCGGTTGCTCGCGCTGCGTGCGGTCGATCATCGCGGCCGGCGCGGACGTGAACCAGCCGAACCCGGACGGCGTGACGCCGCTGATCGTGGCCATCGACAACTTCCACTTCGACACCGCGCGCCTGCTGCTCGATTCCGGTGCGAATCCGCACGTGTCGGACTGGTGGGGCCGCACGGCGCTGTACGCCGCGGTGGACATGGCGAGCTACAACCAGCGCGGCCAGCGCGCACCCACCGGGGAGACGTCGGCGCACGACGTGATCCATCTGCTGCTCGACGCAAAGGTAAACCCGAACCCGCAGCTGAACATGCACCGCCCGGGGCGCGGCGGCAACAGCAGCCGCTTCGTGGACGACCTGCTGACTACCGGCGCCACACCGCTGCTGCGCGCGGCCATCGGCCACGACGCCGAGTCCGTGAAGCTGCTGCTCGAGCACGGCGCGCTGGTGGACCTGCCGAACGTCATGGGCGTGACGCCGCTGATGGGGGCCGCGGGCATGGGCATCTCCCCGCGCGACCGGCGCCTGAACCTCGATGGCGACGTGCAGACCCGCGCGATCGCGACGCTCGACCTGCTGCTCGCCGCCGGCGCCGACGTAAACGCGCGCGTGCAGGACACGGCCAGCCGCACGGCGCGCATCGCCCGCATCAGCACCATGACCGAGCGGCAGGGGCAGACGGCGCTCTACGGCGCCGTGAAGTTCGGCTGGGCGCGCGTGGTGGAGTTCCTGCTGGCCCATGGCGCCAAGGTCGACGTGAAGGACGACGCCGGCAAGACGCCGCTCGACGCGGCGCTTGGGAGGACCGGCGGGCGGGATAACGTTGCGTCCGAGGAAGTGGCGGCGCTGCTGAAGCGCGGCGCCGTCGCGGCGAGGTAGCACCCTCCTCGACCGGCCACCGGCCTCGACGCCCGCCCCTCTGCGCGGCGCGTACGCCCGACTTGCGCTGTCGTATATCTACAGGCAGGCTTTTGTCGTATATCTCCGGTCCGAACATGCCAAATCACGGACTTATGTCGGCTCCAGGCGTCTTATTCGGCTCAACGCCGCATTGTCTTTGCGACAAGATGTCGCCTACTTATAGTTAGGCGTCATGCGGACCGTCGTCGCATTTGTGGCCGCTGTTCTCCTTCCGACTTTTGTCGTCATCACGTGGTATCTCTATGGTCAGTTCGCGATGTTCGAGCCTGATGACCCGTACATCTGGGTTCGAACCGGACGCAT
>DASZSB010000215.1:0-25299 GCA_035548835.1 Gammaproteobacteria bacterium
CGCGCCCGACTGTGGGAGTCGCGCGCGGCCGAGTATCTCGAAGGTCAGGGGCTGCGCGTCGTCGCGCGCGGCTATCGATGTCGCCTGGGGGAGCTCGATCTCGTGTGTCAGGACGAGCGGCATCTCGTGGTGGTCGAGGTCCGCGCGCGCGGCCGCGGCGCACTGTGCTCGGCGGTGGAGAGCATCGGACCCGCCAAACGCCGGCGGATCGTGCAGGCGACGCGGCACCTGTTGCTGCGCCATCGCGAATGGCACGCGGCACGCATCCGCTTCGACGTGGTCGCATTCGACGACATCGACGGACCGGAACCCACGGTCCGCTGGATCCGCAACGCGTTCGACGGCAGTTGAAGCTTCGGTAGCTTCGAGGCAGAGTGTCGCGACCTTTCCCGCCCACCCGGCCCATGGACGAACGAGTACGCCGCCATTTCCAGGACAGCATCGCGACGAAGCAGGCGTCGATCGACCTCGCGCCGGCGATCACGGCCGCCGCGGCGCTGATGACGCGCTGTCTGCTCGAGGACGGCAAGGTGCTGTCGTGCGGCAACGGCGGCTCTGCAGCGGACGCGCAGCACTTCTCGAGCGAGCTCCTGAACCGGTTCGAGCTCGAGCGCCCCGGCCTGCCGGCCATGGCACTGACGACGGACAGCTCGACGATCACGTCGATCGCGAACGACTACGCGTTCGTGGAGGTGTTCGCGAAGCAGGTCCGTGCGCTGGGGCAACCCGCCGACGTGCTGCTCGCGATCTCGACATCGGGCAACTCCGAGAACGTCGTGCGCGCAATCCACGCGGCGCACGAGCGCGGCCTCAAAGTGGTCGCGCTGACGGGCCGCGACGGGGGCGCGATCGCGGCTGCGCTCGCAAGCGGCGACATCGAGATCCGAGTGCCGGCAGACCGCACGTGCCGCATTCAGGAGGTGCACCTCCTGGTCATCCACTGCCTGTGCGACCTGATCGACGCGGAGCTGCTCGAGCCGCAATGAGCGGCTCGCGCGTCACTTCACGACGGTGAGCTTCGGCCGCGGCTTGTCACCGCCTGCGGGCGCGTCCCCGCCGGGCTCGGGCGACGGCGGCGCATCCTCGTCGCTGAACAGCATGCCCTGCCCCGTCTCTCGCGCGTAGATACCGAGAATCGCGGCCAGTGGCACCGACAACTGCTGCGCCACGCCGGCAAAACGCGCCTCGAACGTCACGACCTCGTTGCCGAGCGTCAGGGCCCGAGTCGCGGCGGGGCTCACGTTCAGCACGATCTTGCCGTCCTTGACGTGGCCGGCCGGCACGCGAACGCCCTCGCGGCTCGCGTCCACGACGATGTGCGGCGTGAGGCCGTTGTCGACCATCCACTCATGCATGGCGCGCAGCAGATAGGGCCGCTGCTTGGTCGGAGAGCCGGCTACTGGCGTAGCTCCCGTTCGAAGTCCGTGAGGCTCTGCTGGAACGACGGGCGCGAGAACACTTCGTCCATGTAGCGCTGAATCGGCCGCGCCTGCGCGGGCAGCTTGATGCCGAACAGCGGCAAGCGCCAGAGGATGGGGGCGATCGTGCAGTCGACGAGCGAGAACTCGTCGCTCAGGAAGAACTTCTTGGCGGCGAAGATCTCGACGCTCGAGAGGATGCTCTCCTCCAGGGCCTTGACCGCGCGGCCGGTGGGCTTCCGGTCGATGGCCGCGCCGATCTCTTCCGCGAGCGAATACCAGTCCCGCTCGATGCGATACAGCGCCAGCCTGAACTGCGCGCGCGTGACCGGATCTACCGGCATCAGCGGCGGATGCGGGAACCGCTCGTCGAGGTATTCCATGATCACGCGCGAGTCGTACAGCACGAGGTCGCGGTCCACCAGCGTCGGCACGCTGTTGTACGGATTCAGATCGAGCAAATCTTCCGGAAGATTGCCGTCGTCGACGTCGACGATGTCGATGGTGATGCTCTTCTCGGCCAACACGATCCGTGTGCGATGGCTCCACGGGTCGGCGGGTTTCGAGAACAGCGTCATCACCGAGCGACGGTTGGCAATGACCGTCATACGACGGGTCTCCTTAACTTCGCGGGGCGGCTCGGTCCGGCGGGACTACTCGACGTCCTTCCAGATTTCCTTCTTCAGCATGTAGGCAATCAGGAGGAACACGAGCAGGAATCCGATCACGCGAATGCCGAGCTGCTGCCGTTCCACCTTCACGGGCTCGCTGATGTAGTCGAGGAAATTCACGATGTCGCGAACGACCTCGTCGTATTCCTCGGAGCTGAGCTCACCCGCTTTGATGGTCTCGAATCCCTCGAACTCCTTCGCACCACCGTGCTCGGCGTCCGTCCTGAACTTCGCGCCCTGCACACCCTGCAGTTTCCACAGCACGTGCGGCATTGCGGTGCCCGGCAGCACGATGTTGTCGGCGCCGGTGGACCGGCCAGGGGCCGCGTAGAAGCTGTGCAGGAAGGTGTAGATGTAGTCCACACCGCGTGCGCGCGCCATCAGGGACAGATCCGGCGGCGACTTGCCGAACCACCGCACGGAGTCCTCCGGCCGCATGGCGTTCGCCATGGTGTCGAAGGGACGTTCACCCGTGAACATCAGGTTGTCGATCAGCTGCTGCTCGGTGATTCCGAGATCCTGGCCGAGACGGTTGTAGCGCACGTACTTGGCGGAATGGCAGCCCAGACAGTAGTTCACGAAGTACTTCGCGCCGCGTTGCAACGACCCCATGTTGGAGATGTTGTTGTTCGCGTGCATGAGCTCCACCTCGCCCTCTGCGAACGCAGCACTGGCGAGGCCGAGCCCCAGGACGAAGGTTAGGACAGCGATTCTCACGGCGTGACCCTCGTCGGGACCGGCTTGGTCTTCTCGTTGCGTGAATAGAACGGCATCAACACGAAGAACGCGAGATAGAGAACCGTGAAGATGCGGGCCAGCATCGGGTAGATGCCCGTCGCGGGGTGCATCGCGAGGTAACCCAGCGCGATGAACGACACCACGAACACCGCGAGTGCGAACTTGTACACGCCGCTGCGGTAGCGGATCGACTTCACGCGGCAGCGATCGAGCCACGGCAGGAAGAACGGGAACACCACGGCCAGACCCATGAGCGCCACGCCGATGAGCTTGTTCGGCATGGCACGCAGGATCGCGTAGAACGGCGTGAAGTACCACACCGGTGCGATCTCCGGCGGCGTCTGCAGCGGATTCGCAGGCTCGAAGTTCGCATGCTCGAGGAAGTAGCCGCCCATGTCGGGCGCGAAGAACACCACGGCCGCGAACGCGATCAGGAACACGATGATGATCACCAGATCCTTGCTCGTGTGGTACGGGTGGAACGCCACGCCGTCGATCGGCTTGCCGTCCGGTCCCTTGTGCTCCTTGATCTCGATGCCGTCGGGGTTGTTCGAGCCGACTTCGTGCAGCGCCATGATGTGCACGACGACGAGCAGCACGAGCATCAGCGGCACCGCGATCACGTGGAACGCGAAGAAGCGGTTCAGCGTGATGTCGGAGATGTAGAAGTCACCGCGGATCCACTCGGACAGCCCGTTGCCGATGACGGGAATCGCACCGAACAGCGAGACGATGACCTGCGCGCCCCAGTAGGACATGTTGCCCCACGGCAGCAGATAGCCGAAGAACGCCTCGGCCATCAGGCACATGTAGATGAACATGCCGATGATCCACACGAGCTCGCGCGGCTTCTTGTACGAGCCGTACAACAGACCGCGGAACATGTGCAGATACACGACGATGAAGAACGCCGACGCGCCCGTGGAATGCAGGTAGCGGATCAGCCACCCCCACTCGACGTCGCGCATGATGTACTCGACGGACGCGAAGGCGTCGGCCGCCGACGGCTTGTAGTTCATCGTGAGGAAGATGCCGGTCACGATCTGCATGACCAGCACGAACGTCGCGATGACGCCGAAACCGTACCAGAAATTGAAATTCTTCGAGGCGTAGTACTCGGTGGCGTGCTCCTTGATGAGCTTCGTCATCGGGAAGCGAGCGTCGATCCACGCGCCGAGCGAGCGCATGCCCGCGCCCAGACGATCGAAAACGTCGGCTTCGGTGCTGGCCATTTATGAATTCCCCGTGTCGGAGCCGATCAGGATCGTGTTGTCGTTGACGAACCGGTACGGCGGCACCGTCAGATTCGTGGGCGCGGGAACACCCTGGAACACGCGACCGGCCAAATCGAATCGCGAGCCGTGGCACGGGCAATAGAAGCCGCCCGGCCAGTTCGGACCGAGGTCCGCCGGAGCGACTTCGAAACGCGGCAGCGGCGCACAGCCGAGATGCGTGCACACGCCCTCGAGCACGAGAAACGCGGGGCGGAGACTGCGATGCTCGTTCATCGCGTAGCTCGGCTGCACGGAGGCTTCGGACATCGGGTCGCGCAGCAGCGAAGCGTCCTTGTCGAGCGAGTTCAGCATCTCCTGGGTGCGATGCACGACGTAGATGGGCCGACCGCGCCACTCGACTTTCGCGAGGGCGCCGGGCTCGAGCTTGCTGACGTCGAATTGCACGGGACCGCCCAGTGCCTGGGCGCGCGCGCTCGGATTGAACGAGGCCACGAACGGTACGGCGGTGGCCACGGCACCTGCGCCGCCGGTCACCAGGGTGGCGACGGTCAGGAAATGTCGCCTAGTGAAACCAGTGCTCTCAGCCACGGAGCACCCCTTGACCAATTGGGCCAAGCATCAGGAAGCCTCCCTCTGCAAACAATGTGATATCCGATCCTGCGTGGACGTCGCACGCTCGTCCGTGTGTGCGCCGCGTGGCGGTACGCTTTTTCTAACGCTTCATTATACACAGCGCCGAAACGGCTTGACCACCGAGCGCCGGGCACGAACTGCTAGACTGCGTGAATGTCGCCGCTCTGGAAGGTCGCCACCTTCGTCGCGCAATCGGTCGCGGTCGGCTTGGCCATCGCGTTCCTCATCGTGATCCTGAAGCCCGATCTCGCGGGACGCGCGCCGGCCCGAGCCCCCCAGGCCGTGACCAGCTACGCCCCGGCCGTCGCCGCGAGCGCTCCGGCCGTGGCCAACATCTATACGGACCGGGTGCTCGGCACGGCCCGCAGCCTGCCGGGCGTCACGCTGCGTGGCCGGGCACTGGGCTCCGGCGTCGTCATCGATCCGCGCGGCTACGTGGTGACGAACTGGCACGTGATCGACGGCGCCGATCAGGTGCGGGTGCAGCTGGCCGACGGCCGGGTCGCCACGCCAAAGCTGGTCGGCGCCGATCCCGAGACGGAGCTGGCGTTGCTGAAGATCGACCTGCCGAACCTGCCGGGCATCCGCCTCGGCCGCTCCGACCACCTCGAGGTCGGCGAGGTCGTGCTGGCGATCGGCAACTCGCTGGGCCTCAGTCAGACGGTCACGATGGGCATCGTCAGCGCCACGGGCCGCGGCCAGCTCGGCGTCACGACCTTCGAGGACTTCATCCAGACGGACGCGGCGATCAATGCCGGCAACTCCGGCGGAGCGCTCGTGAACACCAACGGCGAGCTCGTCGGAATCAACACGGCCGTGCTGAGCACCGCGCCCGATCAACCCATGCCCGAGGGACTCGGGTTCGCGATCCCCGTCAACCTCGTGCGCGGCGTCATGCAGCAGCTCGTCGCACACGGGCGGGTCATCCGCGGGTACCTGGGCGTCGTCGACCCCGTCGATCTGCCGGCGAGCCAGGCGCGCGCGCTCGGAATCGATGGCGGCGCCGTCCTGCTCACGAGTGTCACGGGGCCGGCCGCGGCGGCCGGGCTCGAGCCCGGCGACGTGCTGACGCACATCAACGATCAGCGGACGTTCACGGCGCAGCAGGCCATGAACCTGGTCGCGAGCTCGCAGCCCGGGCAACGCATCAGGATCCAGGCGAAGCATCCCGACGGCACGCCGTTCACGACCGAGGCCGTGCTCGAGGAACGGCCGCGCGTCGGCAGCAACTGATTCGCTAGCGGGCGACGCGCCGGATGTCGGCGCCCAGGCTGCCGAGCTTGGCCTCGATGCGTTCGTAGCCGCGATCCACGTGGTAGATGCGGTCGACGAGCGTCGTGCCCTCGGCCTGCAGCCCCGCGAGCACCAGCGAAGCCGAGGCACGCAGATCGGTGGCCATGACGGGCGCGCCGGTCAGCCGCTCCACGCCCCGGGCGATCACGGTGTTGCCCTGGATCGACAGGTTCGCACCGAGCCGCTGCAGCTCGAGCACGTGCTGGAACCGGTTCTCGAAGATCGTCTCCGTGATCGTCGCCGTACCCTCGGCCACGGCATTCAGCGCGCAGAACTGGGCTTGCATGTCGGTCGGAAACGCCGGGTAGGGCGCCGTCTTGATGTCGACCGCCAGCGGCCTGCGGCCCTGCATGTCGAGCTCGATCCAGTCCGCGCCGGCAACGATGGTCGCCCCCGCCTCGGCGAGCTTCTGCAGCACGGCGTCGAGGTGCTCCGGCCTGGCCCGCGTGAGCTTCACGCGGCCACCCGTGATGGCCGCGGCCACGAGGTACGTGCCGGTTTCGATCCTGTCGGGCATGACCTCGTAGCTCGTGCCCGTGAGGCGCTCGACACCTTGAATGTGAATCGTGTCGGACCCCGCACCCTGGATCCTCGCGCCCATCGACGTCAGGAAAGCCGCCAGCTCCGCGATCTCGGGCTCGCGTGCCGCGTTCTCGATGACGGTCTCGCCCGTCGCGCAGACGGCCGCCATCATGAGGTTCTCGGTGCCCGTGACCGTCACGGTGTCGAGCACGAGCCGCGCGCCGTGCAGCCGCGGCGACCTGGCCCGGATGTAGCCGTTGTCGATCGTGATGGACGCCCCCATCGCCCGCAGGCCCGCGACGTGCAGGTTCACGGGCCGCGCGCCGATCGCGCAGCCGCCCGGCAGCGACACGTCGGCGTGTCCGTACCGGCCGAGCAGGGGCCCGAGCACGAGAATCGCCGCGCGCATGGTCTTCACGAGCTCGTACGGCGCGATGAACTCGTTGATCGTGGCAGCATCGACGTCGACGCGATCACCGTGCTGCGCGATCGTCACGCCCATGCGCTTGAGCAGGCGGACGGTCGTCGCGATGTCGTTCAGCTGCGGAACGTTCGAGAGCGCGACGGGCCCGTCGGCCAGCAGCGTACCGGCGAGGATCGGCAGCGCTGCGTTCTTGGCACCGGAGATCGGGAGCTCGCCGTACAGCGGACGGCCGCCGACGATCGCGAGCTTATCCATGCCTGCGGCCCCGGCCCGGGCGTGCCGGCGTCATTGCGGGAGCGCCTGCCACTCTTCCGGCGTGAACGTCTGCAACGCGAGCGCGTGGATCTCCCTGCCGACCCGCGACCCGAGGGTTGCGTACACCATCTGATGGCGTTGCAGGCTGCGCTTGCCGGCAAAGGCCGGACAGATGACCGTGGCCTCGTAGTGGCCTTGGCCGTCCGTGACGACTTCGGCCTTCGAGTGGCCGAGGTTCTGCTCGATCAGGGCGCGTATCTCGTTGGGATCCATGGGTCGCGATGTGCCGTTTCGGGAGCGGTAGTCTAGCGTATGCGTGCGGCGTGGCGGCCATGCACCGGCGCCTGAATGCCGATCGCGTACAATCGACGCGAACGCGGCGCGGCCGCAGTGGTTGGAACGAGCTTGCGGAATACGCTGGTCATGGTCGTGCTCGCCGCGCTCGCGGTCGCGACCTGGCTCTATGGCCGGCAGCCGACGTCGGTGCAGCGCACGGGGGCCGTCGACGGGGCGCCGCCGCTCGGCTACTACCTGCGCGCCGCCAGGCTGCTCGGCACCGACGAGCAGGGCCGCGTGGCTTACCAGATCCTCGCGGACGACCTCGAAGAGCTGCCGGATCAGCAGCTGCTGACGCTCCGCGGCGTTCGCATCGAGTATCACCCGGCCGATGCCGACACGTGGCTGATCTCGGCCGAGACGGGCACCGCCCCGAAGGACGGCACGGAGCTCACGCTGCGCGGCGCGGTCACCCTGCGCAGCCAACCCCGCAGCGGCGGCGAGCCGATGACCATCGCGGCCGAGGCCCTGCGCTTCGTCCCCGAAGACTCGACCGCAGAGTCGGACACCCCGGTCAGCATCAGGGTCGGTGACTGGGACGTGAGCGCGGTCGGGCTGCGGACGCGTTTGAAGGGGGACGTCGTGCAGCTAGAATCGAAGGTGCATGCGAAATTCACTCCCTAATTTAGGGGCTTGCCTGGCGCTGACGCTGCTCGTCTGGAACGCGCTCGCGGCCCAGGGCCGCGACACGTCGGACGATCTCGTGCTCGACTCCGAATCGCTGTCGATGGACCGGCAGACGAATCTCATCGAGCTCAAGGGCCCGCGGATCACGCAAGGCGACATCCGTATCGAGGCCGACAAGGCGCTCGCGACGGGCACCGATTTCGAACAGCGCAGCGAGTGGCAGTTCCAAGGCCACGTGCGCATCACGATGGACATGGCGGTGCTCGAGGCGGATTCCGCGGTCTTCACGTTCGACCGCAAGCAGCTCGCGCACGCGGAGCTCGAAGGTGCGCCCGCGTCGTTCACCGATCGCGACCCCTCGCGAAAGACACCGATCCGCGGCGGCGCACGCAAGCTCGCGTACGATCGCGTGGCGCGCACGCTGCGCATGTCCGAGAACGCGTGGATCAACAAGGACCAGTACGAGATCCAGGGCTGCGACCTGATCTACGACTTCAACGATCAGGGCGTGAAATCGGGGGCCACGGATTGCGGCGAGCTGTTCCGCATTCGCGTGCTGCCGAAGAACGAACCGCAGACTCCGCCGGCCGCTCCGCCGCCGCCACCGCCGCCGCAATGAGCAGACTCGAAGCGCTCGGAGTAGCCAAGCGCTATCGACTGCGCCAGGTCGTGAAGGACCTGAGCCTGTCGATAGACAGCGGCGAGGTCGTCGGCCTGCTGGGACCGAACGGCGCCGGCAAGACGACGGCCTTCTACATGATCGTGGGCCTCGTGCGCTGCGATCAGGGCACGATCCGGCTGGCCGGCCGCGACGTCACGAAGATGCCCGTGCACAAGCGCGCGCGGCTCGGGCTCGGGTATCTGCCGCAGGAAGCCTCGGTCTTCCGCAAGCTCAGCGTCGCCGACAACATCCGCGCCATCCTGGAGACGCGCCGCGATCTCGATCGCGTCGCGAGGCAGACGAAGCTCGAGGAGCTGCTGGAAGAGCTGCACATCGGCCACGTCCGCGACACGCTCGGCGTGAGCCTGTCGGGCGGCGAGCGGCGCCGAGTGGAGATCGCGCGCGCTCTCGCCACGGAGCCGAAGTTCGTGCTGCTCGACGAGCCCTTCGCCGGCGTCGATCCGATCTCGGTCCTCGACATCCAGCGGATCATCCGGCATCTCGTTCAGCGCGACATCGGCGTGCTCATCACCGATCATAATGTGCGCGAGACACTGGGAATCTGCAGCCGCGCCTATATCCTCAACAACGGAACGTTGATGGCCTCGGGCTCGCCGAATGAGATTCTGTCCAATAAGAGCGTCCGCGAAGTGTATCTGGGAGAAGGATTCTCCCTCTGACGAGTCCGGTTAGACTGCCTGCATGTTGAAACCGTCCCTGCAACTGAAGCTGACCCAGCAGCTGACGATGACGCCGCAGCTGCAACAGGCCATCCGCCTGCTGCAGCTGCCGATCATGGAATTGCAGACGCAGATCCAGACCGCGCTCGACGAGAACGTGATGCTCGAGGCGGAGGAGCCCGAAGGCCCCACAGAGACCAGCGATGCCGCAGAGTCCGCCGGCGATGGCGAAGGCGCGGGCGAGGGCGAAACCGACGCCCAGCTCGACATGGAGATGGCCGGCGAGCCCGCGGAGGACTTCGCCGAAGCAGCGGTGGCGCAGGAGTCGGACTGGGAGGACACCCAGAAGACCGGGCCTTCCGAAACCCCGAAGGGCGCGGAGCCGCCCACGACGATCGAGTACGCCGACCGCTCCGAGGAGACGCTGCGCGATCACCTGCTCTGGCAGCTCGAGCTTACGAATCTCGACGCGCGCACCACGGCCATCGGCCAGGCCATCATCGATGCGATCAACGACGACGGCTACCTGACCGACGATCTCGAAACGATCCGCGCGACGCTGGCACCCGAAGTGCTGGCCTCGGTCGAGGAGATCGAGCAGGTGCTCGTGACGCTGGTACAGCAGCTCGACCCCACTGGCGTCGGAGCCCGATCCGTCGGCGAATCGGTGCTGCTGCAGCTGAAGCAGCTCGATCCCGCGACGCCGGCACTCGCGCTCGCGAAGGCCATCGCCGCCGAGCACCTGCCGCTCGTGGCCGAGCAGCAGTACGGCGTTCTGAAACGCCTGCTGCGCACGACAGACGAGGAGCTGCATACCGCGATCGCGCTGGTGCGCTCGTGCCAACCACGACCCGGCGCCGCAGTGTTCGCGCCCGCCGCCGAGTACGTCGTGCCGGACGTGTTCGTGCGCCGCCACGAAGGCCAGTGGATCGTGGAGCTCAACAACTCCATCTCGCCGCGTCTGCGAGTCAATCAGCTGTACGCCGGCTCGCTCGGACGCGGCGAGGAGTATGATGCCCTGAAGGCTCAGCTCCAGGAGGCCCGCTGGTTGATCCGCAGCCTGGAAATCCGCAACGAGACCCTTCTCAAGGTTGCGCTGGCGATCGTGCAGCGACAGACGGAGTTCCTGGAGCACGGCGAAGAGCACATGCGGCCGATGGTGCTTCGCGACGTCGCCGAGGCCATCGAGATGCACGAATCTACGGTCTCGCGCGTCACGACCAACAAGTACATGCACACGCCGCGCGGCGTGTTCGAGTTCCGCTATTTCTTCTCGAGCCACGTGGCCGGCGAAGAAGGCGAGCAGTCTTCGACCGCCGTGCGCGCGAAGATCCGCAAGCTCGTGAGCGGCGAAGACCCCGAGAAGCCGCTGTCGGACAGTCAGATCGCACAGATCCTGTCGGAAGGCGGCATCACCGTGGCGCGGCGCACGGTGGCAAAGTATCGGGAAGCCATGAAGATCCCGTCGTCGAGCGACCGCAAGCGCAAGGCGGTGGGATGACCGACGACGAGCCCAGATTCGAACCCAACGGAAGGAGCGAAATCATGCAGTTGAGCGTCAGCGGGCACCACATCGAGATCACGGAATCCCTGCGCAACTACGTCGGCACGAAGCTCGCCAAGCTCGAGCGCCATTTCGATCACATGACGGACATCCATTGCGTGTTGACCGTCGAGAAACTGCAGCACAAGGCCGAAGCCACGATTCACGTGGGCGGCGGCACCATCCACGCCGATTCGATCGAACCGAACATGTACGCCGCGATCGACATCCTCGTCGACAAGCTCGATCGCCAGGTCAAGAAGCACAAGGAAAAGCTGACGGATCATCACGCGAAGGAAGTGGAGCGCTTCCGCTAGGCGGAGCGCTCGTCACGGAGCCTGAGCCATGCGGCTGGTCATCATCAGCGGCGTGTCCGGATCGGGGAAGAGCGTCGCGCTGCACTTCCTCGAGGACCTGGGCTTCTATTGCATCGACAACATTCCGGTAGGGCTGCTGCGCTCGTTCGTCGACGAGATCGTCAATCGCGACGACCCGGCGTTCGCGAACGTCGGCATCGGGCTCGATGCCCGCAGCCGCCCCAGCGACATCGCACAGGTGCCGGCGCTCGTGCATAGGCTGCGGACGGAAGGCATCTCGTGCGAGGTCATCTTCCTGCAGACCGACAACAGGGTGCTGTTGTCCCGCTTCAGCGAGACGCGCCGCAAGCACCCGTTGACGGACAAGGACACGAGCCTCGAGGAGGCGATCGCCAAGGAGCGCGCGCTGCTGGCGCCGATCATCAACTCGGCGGAGCTCGTGATCGACACCACGGGCATGACCGTGTACGAGCTGCGCGAGCAGATCCGCGAGCGCGTCGCCCCGCGCACACCGGGCTCCGTGTCGATCCTGATCGAGTCCTTCGGCTACAAGAACGGCCTGCCGCCGAACGCGGACTTCGTGTTCGACGTCCGCTGCCTGCCGAACCCCTACTGGCAGCTCGAGCTGCGGCGGCTCACGGGCAAGGACGAACCGGTCGTGGCGTTTCTCGACGCCGCGCCCGCGGTGCAGGAAATGATCGACGACATCGTCGCGTTCCTCGACAAGTGGATCCCACGTTACCAGGACTTCCAGCGCTCGTACCTGACGGTCGCCATCGGCTGCACGGGCGGCATGCACCGCTCGGTGTACGTGGCCGAGGCCGTCGCGAGGCGGCTCGCGGCATCGCCGCACACCATTCGCACTCATCACAACGAACTGCGGTAGGGCGTCCGCGGCGGATCGGCGGGGCGGGTCGGAGGCGTTCGCACGAATATGCCGTGCGCCGCCGCCGGCCGTCACTGACACCGCCGCTTCAGCGGTTCAGCGCGAACTTCAGGTGCGACGGCGCGTAGAGCGTGTCCATGGGCTGGTCGAACAGGAACGCGCGCAACGGCTCCTCCATCGCGAGCGCGTCGCGATAGCCCATGTCGATCAGCGCGCGCGTGAAGCCCGACTCGAACAGCAGATAGCTCACGAGCTGCAGCCCGCTCTTGCTGCTCGCCCCGAGCCCGCGCAGCAGCAGCCGCACGGCCCGCGGCAACTCGTGCGCGAAGCGCTCCGCCACGGCGCGGATGTCCTCCTTCGGCACGATCACGAGCGTCTGGATCGGCCGGAACGACGCGAGCGGCCCCGTGAGCCGCTCGAGCCCCAGCTGCTCGATGATCCGGTTCGTCCGCGAGATGCGCTCGAGATCGGTGTAAAGGCCGTCCATGAACAGCGTATCGAGCATGTAACCGGCCAGGTGCGCGAGCGTCGGCTCGACCGGCTCGCCGTCGACCGGTGGCTCCGGATCGGGCTGCTCGTCGCGCACGCCGATGACCAGGATCCGATCCGCGCCGAGATGCAGCGCCGGCGACAGCGGCGCGCGGTGGCGCATCGAGCCGTCGCCGTAGTACTCGCCGCCGATGCGCACGGGCGGGAACACGAACGGCACCGCCGCGCTCGCCATCAGATGGCTCACCTCGAGCCGCGTCGGGCGGCCGATGCGGCGCACGCGCGACCACGGCCTGAACTGCTCGCGCCCCTGGAAGAACGTCACGGAGCGCGCAGTCGTGTAGCCGGACGCCGTGATCGCCAACGCCTCGAGCTGCCCCTGCTCTATCGCGCGCGTAATCCCGGCGAACCGCACGTTGCGCTCGAGCAGCTCCCGCAACGGCGTGTTGTCGAGCAGCGAGTGCGGATTGCGCACACCGAGCCCGCCGAACACGATCGCCGCGAACCACTTCATGCTCGACTTCAGCATCGTCCAGTTGTCGGTGCGGTACACCTGGCTGGCGTGGAAGTTCGCCCACACTTGTTCCATGTCGCTCACGGCGCGCTCGAAATTCGCGGCGCGCCCCGCAAGGACGGCGGCGTTGATGGCACCGGCCGACGTGCCCGTGATGATCGAGAAGGGATTCGGCGCGCCCGGCGGCAGCAGCGACGCAACCGCTTTCAGTACGCCCACCTGATAGGCGCCGCGGGCGCCGGCGCCCGGAAGGACGAGTGCCTTGTGCTTGCCGTCAGGCACTCGCCGGCGAGCGGGCGGCTACCGCGCCCGGCACGGTCAGGATCTGCATCGAGTTCGTCCGGCCCGCCACGCCCTGCTGGTCGCCCTTGGTCAGCACGACGAGATCGCCGGACTTCACGGCACCGAACTGCAGCAGCGCATCGAACACGCTCTCCTGCACGACGGTGGCCTCCGGACTGACCACGTCGAACGCGATAGCGTAGACGCCGCGGTACATGCTGACGCGCCGGCGCGTGGCCTCGTGGCGGGTGAAGGCAAAGACAGGGATGTCGGAACGCACGCGCGACATCCAGAGCGGCGTCGAGCCGGATTCGGTCAGCGCGATGATCGCGCGGACGTTCAGGTGGTTCGCCACGTACATGACGGCCATCGCAATGGCTTCGTCGACATGGGTGAACACGTCCTCGAGGCGGTAGTTCGCGGCCCGCCGGAACGTCTCGTGCTTCTCGGCGCCGATGCACAGCTCGGCCATCGTCTGCACGGCGCGCACCGGGTATTTGCCGACGGCGGTCTCGGCCGAGAGCATCACCGCGTCGGTGCCGTCCATGACGGCGTTCGCCACGTCGGACACCTCGGCGCGCGTCGGCGACGGCGAGTTGATCATCGACTCGAGCATCTGCGTGGCGGTGATGCACACCTTGTTGCGGGCGCGCGCGAGGCGGATCAGACCCTTCTGCAGACCGGTCATCGACGCATAGCCGACCTCGACCGCGAGGTCGCCGCGCGCCACCATGATGACGTCGCTCGCGTCGATGATGTCGCGGATGTTCTGCACGGCCTCGGCGCGCTCGATCTTCGCCACGATGTGCCCCTGACCGCCCGCGGCACGCAGCAGCGCACGCGCCTCCTCGATGTCGCCGGCGTTGCGCGCGAACGAGACCGACACGAAATCGAGGCCCAGCCGCGCCGCCGTCTCCACGTCGCGGCGGTCCTTGTCCGACAGTGCCGGAGCCGACAGGCCGCCGCCCTGCTTGTTCAGTCCCTTGTGATCGGCGAGCTTGCCGCCCTGCTTCACGCGCGTGTGAATCCGCGTGCCTTCTACGCTCTGCACCTCGAGCACGATCAGGCCGTCGTCGAGCAGCAGCGTATCGCCGGACGCCACGTCGTGCGTCAGGTTGCGGTACGCACAGCCGACGGCGTGCTCGTCGCCACCGTTCGGATCCATGGCGGTGTCGAGCACGAACTCGTTGCCCTCGCTCAGCGTGACCGGCCCTTTCTTGAAGGACTCGATGCGGATCTTCGGCCCCTGCAGGTCACCCATGATGCCGATGTGGCGGCCGACCTTGGCCGAGACGTCCCGCACCATGGCCACCCGGGCCGCCTGGTCGGCGGCCGTGCCGTGCGAGAAGTTGATGCGGAAGACGTCCGTACCGGCGCGGATCAGCTGCTCGATGACGGCGGCGTTGTCGGTGGCGGGCCCGAGCGTCGCGACGATCTTCGTGCGCCGCCTGATTTCCTCGGGACCTGTATCTGGCACTAGCGTGGTCTCGGACCGGGTTGGTTTTCGCAAAGTATTAATCTGAAGTCGTTGACGTTGGTTCGCGTGGGCCCGGTTCGCACCAGCAGTCCACACGCATCAAAGTAACTGTAACTGTCGTGCTGCGCCAGTAGCGCCGCCAGCGACAGGCCCCGCGCGCGGCCAAGCTCCAGGATTTCCGGGACCACGATGCCGCCGGCGTGGTCGCCGTGGCCATCGATACCGTCCGTGTCGGCCGCGAGCGCGTAGACACCGGGCGCGCCGCGAAGCTCGAGCGCGAGCGCGGACAGATACTCGGTATTGCGACCGCCGCGGCCGCCGCCGTCGCCGAGCGCCACACGCGTCTCGCCGCCCGAGAGGATCGCCGCGCGCTTGCCCGCCGCACGCAGCTGCTTCGCCATGCGCGCGTGCTCGCGGCCGAGCGCCTGCGCCTCGTCGTCGAGATCGTCGCCGAGCAGCAGCACCTCGTAGCCGCGCTCGCCGAGCAGCTTCGCCGCGGCGGCGAGCGCCGTGGCCGCGGTCGCGATCAGGTGTACCGAGTCGCCTGCGAACCGGGGATCGCCGGGCTTCGGCGTCTCCCACTGCGGGTCACGCAGCGCGGGCGCAAGCTCCGCAAGCCGCGGATAGCGGTACTTCTCGAGGATCGCGATCGCGTCCTGCTGCGTCGTCGGATCGGCGATCGTGGGCCCGGACGCAATCGCGCCCACGTCGTCGCCCGGCACGTCGGAGATCACGAACGTCGCGACCGGCGCCGGGTGCGCGGCCACCGCGAGCCGCCCGCCCTTGAGAAGCGACAGGTGCTTGCGCACGCAGTTGATCTCGCGGATGTCGGCGCCCTGGCGGATCAGGAAATTCGCGGCCGCGCGCTTCTGCTCGAAGCTGAGCACCGGCAGCGGCTGCGACGCGAGCGACGAGCCGCCGCCGGAGATCAGGCAGATCAGCGTCTCGTCGCGGCCGACGCCGGCCGCGAGCTCGAGCAGGCGCGCTCCGGCCGCGAGGCTCGCGCTGTCCGGCGACGGATGCCCGGCTTCGACGACCTCGATGCCGCCGCACTGCTCGCCCGGCAACAGTCCGTGGCCGTATCGCGTGACGACCATGCCGCGCACGGGCGACCCCCAGTGGGCGTGGAACGCGGCCGCCATCGACGCGGCCGCCTTGCCGGCGCCGAGCACGACGGCGGGGCGGCGCGGCAAGCCCGCCAGCGCGGGGGGCAGGCACACGCCGGGCGCCGCGGCCCGCGATGCGATCTCGAACGCTTGCGCCAGCAACCGCCGCTGTTGCGACGAAGCGTCCGGCACGGGCTCAGGCGCCTGCAGCGCGTTGCTCCAGGGTCGCGACGGCGGGCAGTTTCTTGCCTTCGAGGAACTCGAGGAACGCACCGCCGCCGGTGGAGACATAGGAGATCTTCTCGCCGACACCGAATTGCTCGATCGCCGCGAGCGTGTCGCCGCCGCCGGCGATCGAGAACGCGCGGCTAGCGGCCACGGCCTCGGCGATGCGCTTCGTGCCCGCCGCGAACTCCGGGTTCTCGAACACGCCCACGGGACCGTTCCACACGATGGTGCCCGCGCCTGCGAGGCGCTCGGCATAGAGCTTCGCGGTCTCGGGGCCGATGTCGAGGATCATGTCGTCGGCGCCGACCGCCCCGACCTTCTTGATGGTGCCACGCACGCCCGCATCGAGGCTCGGCGCCACCACGACGTCGACGGGCAGCGGAATCTTCGCCTTGCCGAAACCGCCGTTCAGAAGCTTCTTCGCGAAATCGAGCATGTCCTTCTCGTAGAGCGACTTGCCGACCGGCGCGCCGGACGCGGCGAGCACCGTATTCGCGATGCCGCCGCCCAGGATCAGCTCGTCGACCTGCGACGACAGCGACTGCAGCACCTCGAGCTTGGTCGACACCTTCGAGCCGCCCAGGATCGCGACCAGCGGGCGCTTCGGGCTCTGCAGTGCCGCGGCCAGCGCTTCGAGCTCGGCCACGAGCAGCGGGCCCGCGCACGCGACGGGCGCGAACCGTGCCACGCCGTTCGTGCTGGCCTGCGCGCGATGCGCCGTGCCGAACGCGTCCATGACGAACACGTCGCACAGGGCCGCCATGCGCTTCGCGAGCGCATCGTCGTCGGCTTCCTCGCCGACGTTGAAGCGCACGTTCTCGCAGAGCGCGATCTCGCCGTCCTCGAGTACCACGCCATCGAGCCAGTTTTCGACGAGCGGCACTTTGCGTCCCAGCATCTCGCCGAGCTTGTCGGCGACGGGCTGCAGCGACGCCGCGGGATCCGGCTTGCCTTCCTTCGGCCGGCCCAGATGCGACATGACCAGCACGCGCGCGCCGGCATCGAGCGCGGCGCGCAGCGTCGGCAGCGCCGCGTCGAGACGCGCGGTGCTCGTGATCTTGCCGTTCTTGACCGGGACGTTCAGGTCCTCGCGGATCAGCACGCGCTTGCCGCGCAGCGCGAGATCCGCCATGCGTTTGACCTTGAGCGCCATGGCCGGATTACTTCGCGTTCGCGAGCGCGAGCGTCGTGTCCAGCATCCGGTTGCTGAAGCCCCACTCGTTGTCGTACCACGAGCAGACCTTCACGAGCTTGCCGTCGATGATCTTCGTCAGGCTCGAGTCGTACACGGACGACGCCGGGTTGTGGTTGAAGTCGCTGGAAACCAGCGGCTCGTCGACATACTCGAGCACGCCCTTGAGTGCGCCCTGGCTGGCCTTCTTCATGGCCTCGTCGATCTCCTTGTTCGTCGTGGCGCGAGCGGCCTCGAACGTCAGATCGACGAGCGACACATTGATCGTCGGCACGCGCACGGAGAAGCCGTCGAGCTTGCCGTTCAGCTCCGGCAGCACGAGGCCCACCGCGGCCGCGGCGCCGGTCTTCGTCGGAATCATGTTCTGCGTGGCCGAGCGCGCGCGGCGCAGGTCGCTGTGGTAGACGTCCGTCAGCACCTGATCGTTCGTGTAAGCATGCACCGTGGTCATGATGCCGCGCACGAGGCCGACGGTCTCGTTCAGCACCTTCGCGATCGGCGCGAGACAGTTCGTGGTGCACGACGCGTTCGAGATGACCGTATCGCTCGCCTTCAGCACCTGGTGGTTCACGCCATAGACGATCGTGGCGTCGACGTCCTTGCCGCCGGGCGCCGAGATGATGACCTTCTTCGCACCGGCCTTCAGGTGCATGCCGGCCTTCTCCTTCGACGTGAAGAGGCCCGTGCACTCGAGCACGATGTCGACGCCGAGGGCGCCCCACGGCAGCTTCGACGGATCGCGCTCGGCGCACACCTTGATCTTGTCGCCGTCGACCACGAGGTTGTCGCCGTCGACGCCGACCTTGAACGGAAACGGACCATGCGCCGTGTCGTAACGCGTCAGGTGAGCGTTGGTCTTGGCGTCGCCGAGATCGTTGATGGCGACGATCTGGATCTCGCTGCGGCGCTTGCCTTCATACAGAGCGCGCAGGATGTTGCGACCGATACGGCCATAGCCGTTGATTGCTACTTTGACGGGCATGATGCCTCCCTTGGCAGGCGTTACGACTGACGTTTGAGAACTAGAGCAACCGCTTGGCGGCCGCGACGACGGCGTCCACCGTGAAGCCGAAATGCTCGAACAGCGCCTTCGCGGGCGCCGAATGACCGAACTGGTCGATGCCGATCACGCTGCCGCGGCCGCCGACGTAGCGCCACCAGCCGGCCGTGGCGCCAGCCTCGATCGCGAGGCGCGCGCCCTGCGGCGGCAGCACGTGATTGCGGTATTCCTCGCTCTGGCGGTCGAATGCCTGCGTGCACGGCATCGACACCACGCGCACGGCCACGCCGGACTGCTCGAGCGCCTTCGCGGCGCCGATCGCGAGCTGCACCTCGGAACCCGTGGCGATCAGCGTGATGGCCGGCGCCGCAGCGCTGCTGCTCACGATGTAGCCGCCGCGCGCGATCAGCGCGACCTGCTCCGCCGTGCGCGGCACGTGCGGCAGGTCCTGCCGCGTCAGCACGAGACTCGTGGGACCGGTGCGCCGCTCGATCGCCGCGCGCCAGGCGACGGCGGTCTCGACGGTATCGCAGGGCCGCCACAGATCCATGTTCGGCATGACGCGCAGGCTCGCGAGATGCTCGATCGGCTGGTGCGTGGGGCCGTCCTCGCCAAGACCGATCGAGTCGTGCGTCAGCACGAAGATGCTCTGCAGGCCGATCAGCGACGCCATGCGCAACGCGTTGCGCGCGTAGTCGGAGAACACGAGGAACGTGCCGCCGTACGGAATCGTGCCGCCGTGCGCCGCGAAACCGTTCATGACGGCGGCCATGCCGAACTCACGCACGCCATAGTGGATGTAATTGCCGCTCGCGTCCGCGGGCGTCAGCAGCTTCGAGTACTTGTGCTGCGTGTTGTTCGAGCCCGTGAGATCGGCCGAGCCGCCCACGAGCTCCGGCAGCTTCGGCGCCAGCGCCTCGAGCGCCGTCTGCGACGCCTTGCGCGTAGCCATGGTCTTCCCCGCGGCCGCGAGGCCGCCGATCGCCGCGTCGGCGTGCTCCGCCCAGCCGGCCGGCAGCTCGCCGCGCATGCGGCGCGTAAACTCGGCCGCGAGATCGGGGTACTGCTTGCGGTAGGTCGCGAAACGCGCCTGCCAGTCGGCCTCGAGCCGTGCACCGCGCTCGCGCGCGTCCCAGGCGGCCTTCACGTCGGCAGGAATCACGAACGGCGGCTCGTCCCAATGGAGATGCTTGCGCGCCGCGGCCGCTTCGACGGGGCCGAGCGCGGCACCATGCGTGGCCGACGTGCCCTGCACGTTCGGCGCGCCGTACCCGATGATGGTCTTGCAGCAGATCAGCGACGGCCGCGCGGTCTCCGCGCGGGCCGCGTCGATGGCCTTGCGAACAGCCTCGGGATCGTGGCCGTCGACCGCAGGCTGGACGTGCCAGCCGTACGCTTCGAAGCGCTTCGGCGTGTCGTCGGTGAACCAGCCACGTGTGTCGCCGTCGATCGAGATGCCGTTGTCGTCGTAGAACGCGATCAGCTTGCCGAGCTTGTGCGTGCCCGCGAGCGCGCACGCCTCGTGCGAGACGCCTTCCATCATGCAGCCGTCGCCGAGGAACACGTACGTGTAGTGATCGACGATGGCGGCGCCGGGGCGATTGAACTGCGCCGCGAGGTGCTTCTCGGCGAGCGCCATGCCCACGGCGTTCGCAATGCCCTGGCCCAGCGGCCCGGTCGTGGTCTCCACGCCGAGATCGAGATCGCGCTCCGGGTGACCGGCGATGCGCGAGCCGAGCTGGCGGAATTTCTTCAGCTCGTCGAGCTCGACCGGGTACCCGGTGAGATACGCGACCGAGTACAGCAACATGGAGCCGTGGCCGTTCGACAGCACGAAGCGGTCACGGTCCCACCAGTGGCCGTTGGCCGGGTTGAACTTCAGGTAGTCGTTCCACAGCACCTCGGCGATGTCGGCCATGCCCATCGGCATGCCGGGGTGTCCCGACTTGGCCGCCTCGACGGCATCCATCGACAGCATCCGGATCGCATTGGCGAGGCGCCGGCGTGCCGGTCGGTTCGAGGTGGCCGCTTGGTCGGTCGGGAGAGCCATGACGTTGTTGTTCTGAATTGCCGGGCGGGGATCGAATCGGCTTCGACCCGTGTCAACAAAGGGCGTGGAAGTTGCAGGAACGAACGACAATTGTCGCCTACCGGGGACAGGTGGCGCAACCAATCGGGCGGCCGGCGATCTGTGAGCCAGTGCCCGTCCGCCATGCGGTTTACGCGTATCATCGACCTCACATAAGTCGCATTCCGTCCAGCCCACCGCATGACCGAGCGCCGACCGGACCCTGTGCTGACCGTGCTGCAGATCAGCGACACGCACCTGCACGCGGCGGCCGACAGCCGCATGCGCGGCGTCACGACTTACGCGACGCTGCTGTCCGTTCTCGAGCTCGTGCAGCGCGACCGGCGCTGGCCGGCCGACGTGATCCTCGCGACGGGCGACATCGTCCAGGACGAGAGCCGCGCCGGCTACGAGCGCTTTCGCGCGACGCTCGAGCCGCTCGGCGTGCCCGTGCTCTCGATCCCCGGCAATCACGACGACCCGAAGCTCATGAGCGAGCTCCTGAACAGCGGCGCGTTCCAGTTCGGCGGCGAGCTGCGCCATGGGCCATGGTCGATCGTGCTGCTGTCGACGTTCCTCGCGGGCGAGGACGCCGGCGGACTCGGTCCCGCGCGGCTCACGGGACTGCGCAAGGCGCTCTCCGTGCACGCAGGCCAGCACGTGCTGGTCGCGATGCACCATCACCCGCTGCCGATGGGCAGCATCTGGCTCGACGGCGTCGCGCTGCGCGACGCCAAGGACTTCTGGCAGGTCATCGACGCGCACAGCCACGTGCGCGGCGTGCTGTGCGGCCACGTGCACCAGGCGTTCGATCAGGAGCGCAACGGCGTGCGTTTCATGAGCACGCCGTCCACGTGCGCCCAGTTCCTGCCTCGCAGCGACTTCTTCGCGCTCGATGATCGCCCGCCGGGCCTGCGTTGGCTCGAGCTGTACGCGGACGGCCGCATCGAAACCGAGGTGGCATGGGTCGCCAAAGCCGCCTGACCCGAGCGCTGGCGGCACTCGCGGCCGCCCTGTGCGTCGCCGGCTCCGCCGCGGCCGATCCCGCGGCGTGGCGCATCACCGGCCCGCGCGGCGGCGAGATCACGTTCTTGGGCTCGATGCACGTGCTGCGGGCGGCCGACTACCCGCTGCCGGCCTCGGTCGACAGGCTGTTCGATCGCGCCGACGTGCTCGTGATGGAGCTCGATCTCGACGCCACGGACCCCGCCACCCAGCAGGCCACGATCATGGGCGCCGCCACGTTCCCGCAGGGCACCGTGCTGCGCGACGTCCTCACGCCGGACGTGTACCGGCTCGCGGAAACGCGCACGCGCGCCCTCGGCATCGACCTCTCGCTGCTCGAGCGCTTCGAGCCGTGGTTCCTGTCGATCGCGATCCTGGATCAGGGCATGCGCAAGTTCGGTTTCGAGGGCGAGCGCGGCCTCGAGCAGTACCTGCTGCGCAAGTCGCACGCGGCGGGCAAGCCGATCATCGGGCTCGAGACGCTGGCCATGCAGATCGGCCTCTTCGACAAGCTGCCACCCGCTTCGCAGCAGGCCCTGCTCGTGCAGACGCTGAACGAGCTCGACGAGGCCAATACCGTCATGGCGAAGCTGGCCGCGGCCTGGCGCGACGGAGCGCTCGAGACACTGAGCGAGGGTCTCTTGGCCGACTTCGACGCCTTCCCGGGGCTCTACGAGACGCTGGTCAAGAAGCGCAACGTCGAATGGACGAGACAGCTCGAGCGCTATCTGAACGACGGCCGCCGGTATCTCGTGGTCGTCGGCGCGCTGCACCTCGTGGGCCGCGACAACGTCATCGACATGCTGAAAGCGCGCGGCCACCCGGCCGTGCGGCTGCAGTGAGGCGCTAGACCTCGACCATCTCGAAGTCTTCCTTGCCCGACCCGCAGTCGGGGCAGCGCCAGGACAGCGGGATGTCCGCCCACTTCGTGCCCGGGGGAATGCCTTCCTCGGGGCGGCCCTTGGCCTCGTCGTAGATGAAGCCGCAGATCAAGCACATGTAGGTCTTCACGGGTCTTCGCGTCGCAACTTCCGGGCACCTCGCCCGCGTCGGACGCGAAGCCTACCACGCCCGGCCGCCGGCCGCGGCGTCACGCCGCGCCGCGGGTCTTGGCGAGCTCCGCGGCCACGCGCTCGAGCCGGGTCAGGGCGTCGGGCGCCTCGAGCAGCGATTGCTTCAGCGCGAGCCCGAACGGCAACGCCTCCACCAGCCGGGCCGCCACCCAGCCCGCGTCGTCGTAGCGCGGCGTCAGGCCGCCATAGAGCGGCAGTTGGTCGAGCACGCGCTTCAGCAAGGCGGCCAGGGGGGCGTGCTCGGGTGGCAGCGGCAGCACCGCCTCCGCCGGCAGCCACTCCACCTCGGCCACGTACAGGCCGTCCGGCTGCCGCCGCGTCGCGCCGAGGCGGAACGCCTCGCGCCCCATGGCGAGAATGCCGAGCAGGCCGTCGCTCTCCCGGTGCCAGTCGACGATCTCGGCGGCCGTCCCCACGGCGTACGTGCTGGCGGCACCGACCTCCTCGCCCTGGCGAATCGCGACCACGCCGAAGCGGTTCTCCCCCCGCAGGCAGCGCGCCACCATGTCGAGATAGCGGGGCTCGAACACGCGCAGCGCCAGCGGCCCGCCGGGAAACAGCACGGTCTTCAGGGGAAACAGCGGCAGCGTGTCCGTCACGGCACCCGCCGGCCCGGCCGTGCCCGCTCAGCCCGCACCATGGCGCTTTTCGAGCTCGCGCTGCAGCAGCGCCGGCAACCCCTGGAAGCTGCCGTTCGACATCAGCACGACCTGATCGCCCGCCGCGAGCTCCGCGAGCAGGCGCTCGGCGAGTGCTTCGACGTCGTCGGTCACGGCGAGGCGCCCACCCAGCGCGGCCAACGCGTCGGCCGGATCCCAGCCGAGCGTCTTGCTGCCGAGCACGAACACGCGGTCGGCCGCCGCGAACGCCTCGGCCAGCGCGTCGCGGTGCACGCCCATGCGCATCGTGTTCGAGCGCGGCTCCATGACGGCCACTATCCGCTTCGCGCCCGCGCGACTCTTCAGTCCCGCGAGCGTCGTCGCGATCGCGGTCGGGTGATGCGCGAAGTCCTCGTACAGGCTGATGCCGCCGAAAGTGCCGCGCAGCTCGAGACGCCGCTTGACGCCCTCGAACTTCGCGAGCGCCGCGAGGGCCGTCGCGGGGGCCACGCCGACGTGCCCGGCCGCGGCGATCGCCGCGAGCGCATTCTCGAGGTTGTGCGCACCGAGCAGCGGGAACGTGGTGCCGCCGATGGGCGCACCGTCCTTCGCGACGCTGAAGGTCGATCGCTCGCCTACGGCGTCGTACGCGCCCCACCACTGCGCGCCTCGGTCCTGCGCGCTGAACCGGGTGACCGGCGTCCACACGCCGCGCGCGAGCAGGCGCTCGACGTTGGCATCGGCGCCGTTCGCCACGATCAGGCCACTGCGCGGCACCGTGCGCAGCAGCTGATGGAACTGCCAGATGATGGCGTCGACGTCCGCGAAAATGTCGGCGTGGTCGTATTCGATGTTGTTGACGATCAGCGTGCGCGGCCGGTAGTGGACGAACTTCGAGCGCTTGTCGAAGAACGCCGTGTCGTACTCGTCGGCTTCGACGACGAAGTACTTCGAGGCGCCGAGCCGCGCGGAGATGCCGAAGTTGCGCGGCACGCCGCCCACGAGGAAGCCCGGTGCGAGGCCGGCATACTCGAGGATCCAGGCGAGCATGCTGGTCGTGGTGGTCTTGCCGTGCGTGCCGGCCACCGCGAGCACCCAGCGGTCGCGCAGCACGCGCTCCGCGAGCCACTGCGGACCCGAGTGATACGGGCGCCCGGAGTCGAGCAGCGCCTCGATGACCGGCTTGCCCCGCGACAACGCGTTGCCCACCACGATGTCGTCCACGTCCGGCGGAACCTCGGCGTCGTAACCCTGCACGAGGCCGATGCCGAGCGCCGCGAGCTGCGTGCTCATGGGCGGATACACGTTCTGATCCGCGCCCGAGACGTCGTGGCCCGCTTCCTTCGCGATGGCGGCGATGCCTCCCATGAAGGTGCCGCAGATGCCGAGAACGTGGACGCGCATCAGACGCTCGATGAGAACAGCAGCGTGCGTATGAGACTGGTGGAAAGCAGCACGTACCCTAGCATGATCACGACCGCGAGCGCGTACGGCCGGTCGAGCGCGCGGCTCAGCAGGAACCCGCCGATGTCCACGGACCACACGGGCAGGAGCTGCAGCAGCACCTGCGGCACGGTCACCGAGTCGGCGGACGCGCCGAGCGCCTGATGCCACGCGATCAGCAGCGCGCTGATCACGTCGAGCACGACGCCGGCCGCGAGCATCGCGCTCATGGTCTGCAGGAAACGCTGCCGCCGCTCGAACAGCGCGAGCACGGCCCACACGAAGGCGAAGTCCATCGCGGTCGCGGCCAGCATGACCAGCGTGTCGTGCTCACCGACGTTGGCGAGCCGCAGGGCCACGAGCTCGATCAGCTGGGACGCGCCGAGCATGAGCAGAAGGAGAAACGGCGAGGACGGCAGCTCGTCGGGCCCGCGCCGGTGCACCGTGATGCCGAGAACGACTCGAATCAGTGCGAGCACGGGGGTGTTTCTGCCATCACGGGGCCGGATAATAGCTCATGGAGCAGGCGGCACAGGACCGACGGATGACGGTGGCGAACGAAATCGGCTGGGTAGACACGGGCG
>DASZSB010000216.1:0-15143 GCA_035548835.1 Gammaproteobacteria bacterium
GGCACGAGCTGCGCCACCTGTTGGACGTTGTTCGTGAACGTGCGATCCAGGGTTTCGTTGCCGACGACCGCGAGCGACACGGGCACGGCCTGCGCGTCTTCCTCGCGCAGCCGCGCCGTGACCAGCACGGTTTCCGGTGAGTTCGTGGCCTGCGCCTGCGCGACGTCGGCGCACCCGATCGCGAGGCTCGCGACGGCGGACAGGCACACGGCCTCGGCCGCCAGGGTTCTGTGCTCGTGCATGGGTCGGGGGGGCCGGGACACCGGCGTCTTGCGTTCTTTGCAAGCATTATATCCATATGGATATACCGCATGGCAAACGATCGGCGTGTGATTCCGCGAACCCGCACGGGATACGCTATCTACGTCTAGATAGAGCGACCGTCAGCGCGTGGCGGCCTTGCGACTCAGGTCGTCGCGGGCAACGTAGCCGCCCTTCATGACGAACCCCACGCGCTGCATCTCGGTCACGTCACGCAGCGGATCGCCGGGCACCGCGATGATGTCGGCGAGCTTGCCGGGCTCGATCGAGCCCAAGTCCTTTTCCCAGTGGTAGTTCAGCATCGTGGCCGCGTTCAGATACGCGGTCTGCAGCGCCTGCGCGCTCGTCATGCCCCACTGCACGTAGTACTTGAACTGATCCGCGCCGATGCCGTGGGGAATGATGTCCGACGTGGCGCCGCTGCCGAACACGATCGGCACCCCGGCGCGGAACGCGCGCTTGAACGCTTGCTCCGCGAGCGCGATGCGCGTGGTCTTGCCGCCGGCCTTCCTGTCCTCGTCCACCTGGTAGAGCAGATCGTCGAGCGTACAGACGAACGGCAGCTTCTTCGCAAGCAGCACCTGCACACTGGCATCGTCGAGCTCGAGCAGGTGCGTCGGCGCGTCGACACCCGCGTTCAGGCAGCTGCGCATGCCTTCGCCGCCATACGTGTGGCAGGCCACCTTGAGCCCGAGCCTGTGCGCCTCGTCGGTGATGGCGTCCACCTCCTCCGGCGTCAGCGACGGCGTCGTGATCAGGCTGCCGTCCGGCATGAACAGGTGATACGGCCCTTCGAAGTCCTGCGACGTGTAGATCTTGACCCAGTCGACGCCGTGCAGCTTCGCCTCGCGCACCGCGGCGCGCGCGAGCCACGGCGAGTTCACGTTCTTGCCTTCGGTGAACTCGGAGTAGAACCGCTCGCCGCTCTCGTCCGCATAGGCGTTGCCGGCACGGATGTTCAGCGACTGCCCGACCACCTGCATGCGCGGTCCGAGCACCATGCCCGCGTTGATGGCGTCGCGCAGGTCGACGGTGTTGAAGCCGCCGCGCGAGTCCATGTCCGCGACCGTCGTGAAGCCCGCGAGCAGGTCCGTCTGCGCGCTCGCGAGCGCGATGTACGCGCGCTCCGCGGCCGTGCGCCCGCCGCGGTTGCCGCCGGTGTTCACGTGCACGTGCGCGTCGATCATGCCCGGCATGACCGTGGCAGACCCGAGATCGATCACGCGCGCGTCGCGCGGCACGCTGACGTTCGGGCCCACCTCGGCGATCCGCTCGCCGCGGATCAGGATCGTCTGCCCCGTGAGCAGCGTGCCGGAGCGCGAATCGAACAGCCGGCCCGCCCGGATCGCCACGACCTGCGCCGCCGGCGCACGGAACCGGCCGCGCGCCCCGGTGCCGTCGCGGCCGCCCGTGGACTCCTGCGCGCCGAGCGTCGACACGCACAGGGCCGCGATCGCGGCAGCGGCAAACGCCGCAAGACGCACCCACTTCATTGCAGCCACTCCCGCGGAATCGGCACAGCCCGCTGATTCGACAGCACCTTCGCGCGGCGCTCCTTTTCCTCGGCACTGAGCTTGCCCGGATCCTCCGACAGCTCGGCGCCCACGGCCATGCCTCTGATCACGCCCGGGCGCGCCGCCACGGCCGCGAGCCAGCGCTTCGTGTTCGGGAACTCCTCGATGTCGATGCCGCGCAGCTGCCAGTAGCTCGCCCAGGGATAGCAGATCATGTCGGCGATCGTGTACTGACCGGCCGCGAGCCACTCCTTGCCGTGCAGGCCGAGGTTCAACACACCGAAGAGGCGGTGGACCTCGTTGTCGAACCGGCGGATCGCGTACGCCTGGTCGCCGTTCTTCGGGTCCTCGGCCGCGCGGCGGAAGTGGCCCTGCTCGCCCATCTTCGGGCCCTGGTTCGCCATCTGCCACATGAGCCACTGCACCACTTCGTACTTGCTGCGCGTGTCCTGCGGGAAGAAACGCCCTGCCTTCTCGGCCACGTACATCATGATGGCCGCGGATTCGAAGATCGCGATCGGCGCACCACCGCCCGCGGGCGCCGTGTCGACGAGCGCCGGCATGCGGTTGTTCGGCGCGATGCGCAGGAAGTCGGGATGGAACTGATCGCCGCGCCCGATGTGCACGGGCTTCACCGTGTACGGCAGACCGCATTCCTCGAGCAGCACGGTGATCTTCTTGCCGTTCGGCGTGGGCCAGAAGTAGACATCGAGCATGGCGGGAGCCTCGGTCGGTATCAGTGCTGCGCGGGCGCGATGGTGAGCTTGCCGTCGACGACCGGATTGCGATCGTTCTCGTCGCAGAGCCCGTGGACCATGCGGTCGAGATCCGTCACGCGCTCGTACGGAATCGTGATCGTCCACGGCTTCGTGAACGCAAGCGGATCCTCGATCGTGAGCTCGTCCTCGAAGCGATCGTTGCCGACCATGCGCAGGCGCTCCGTGAAGTGCGCCTGCTCGCTGAGCGACGGGGGAAAACGGCTCGGCTGCACCGCAATCGTGTCGACCACGAGCGTCTGCCCTTCCCAGTGGCCCACCGAATCGCCCCACGGTGTCGGCCACAGCTCGTCCGGTTTGGGATGCCTGCGGCCGTCGGTGTAAACGTGCCGCACTTCGCGGCCGCCCCAGAGCAGCACGGTTTCCTCGGGCGTCAGCAGGAACTGGAACACCCACGGATTCTCCATGACGAACGGGAACGGAAAGCCGCATTCCTTCGCGGTGCCCGTGTTGTTCTTGCGCTGCTGCTCGACCTTCGCGGCCCACTCCTTCGTGTACGGCGCCGCATCACCGCGGATCACGCCGCGGTTCTGCGGCGCGCCCGGCGGCGGGCGACCCGAGAGGCCGAGATCGTCGCGGCTCTCGGCGATCCAGAAGCCCGTCCAGTTCGGGAGCCTGGCGAAGGCGGCGACGCGATCGGCCTGCTTCGGCTGCGCGGACGCGCCGCACGTCGCCAGCATGCTCACGGCGAACACGGCCGCCAGCGCACCGCGAGCGTTCACGGCTTCCTCCCGAGTGTTGCGCCATCCTTGCCCGTGGCCGAGATGAACAGCCCGCCGTGCGAGCCGTCGCGAGCCGGTCGGACGACGACCGTGACCTCGTCGCCGGGCTTCAGCGTCGCCGGCTTCCAGCCGGCCTGATACAGCTGCAGCGGCGCGCCCATCTCGACGCTCCACTCTTCGTTGCCGGCGCCGCCCGCCACGGTCACCTGGATCCAGCAGTGCGGGTTCGTCCACTGGAACTCGCGCACCTTGCCGGTCAGCGTCAGCAGCTTGTCGCTCTCGTAGATCGCGGCCGAGTGGTGCGCATGGCCCGGTGCGGCGAGCAGGATCAGCGCGACTGAAAGCGCTGCGCGTAGAACCGACATTCCGACTCCCCCCGGGAGCACGCCGACCGCCATTGCGGGTGGCGGCGCGTGCGATGAATTCGAGCGATTCGAGCGTACCACGCGTCGGAAACGAGCGGTATTCGCTCACCAGGCCGGCTTCAGCACCATCAGCACGAACACCCCGAGCACGGCCGCGAACGCGGGCACGCCGAGCCAGAACCAGAGCCGCGCATAGCGCCAGTAGCGCTCGTCGGGAACGATGCCCGCTCGTTCGGCCGCGCGCGCCAGGTCGCGCATGCGAATCTGCAGCCACACCACCGGCAGCCAGCACGCGCCGGCCACGAGATAGAGCAGGATCGCGGCGAACACCCAGCCCGTCAGCAGCGGGAACGCGGCCAGCTTCGCAAGCGCGAGGCCGGTCACGGCCTGGGTCACGATCGCCGGCGTCGTGAACAGCCAGTCGGCCCAGACGACGCGCTCGGCCGTGACCCGAATCGCAGCAACGCTCCCGCTGCGATCCGCGGCGAGCTTGAAGAACGCGATCCCGAGGCCCGTGCCGAACAGGATCGTGGCGCTGACGACGTGCAGCGTCTTGAGCCACAGATAGAGCATCAGGGCGGAACCTCGCGCACGTCGAGATCGCGCAGAGGCTCGAGGTACTCTTCCACGGTCAGCAACCCGACACACGGCATCGCACCGCTCGGCAGCGAGCGACCCGCCGCCAGCTTCCGCGCGAGCGCGATGGCCGCGGCGCACGGAATCTGCGGTCCGTGATTGCGTGCGGCGAGCAGGCTCCACGTGAGCTCGAGCGCCGTACCGTCGCGACCCGCGCCCGCGAGCGTGACGAACATGCCGCCCTTGTCGCTGATGACGGGCTCGAGGACGCGCGACAGCCGGTTCAACGGCACGGCGAACGGCGCGCCGCTGCTGAGCAGGCCCGCGCGTACGGCGCCGGCCACGGCCCACACGAACAGGTGACCCGCGTCGCTCGCGAAACCCGCATGGAACGTCACCGTGCGCACCGTCGGGTAGCGGCGCGGAAAGAGCTCGAGATCCGGCACGTCGCAGCTGCCCATCCAGCGCGCGCCGACCGGCGGCGGGAACCGGTGCCGCCGCAGGTCCATCCAGCCGTGCGTCGTCACCCAGCGGCCGTCCTCGAGGCGCGTGAACGGTCGGCCGAGATAGCCGAAGATGCCGCGCACCGTCGCCAGCCCCGGCGCGCGGGCACCCGAGCCGATGCCGATCCGAATGGCGGTGAGCTCGCGGAAGCGCGGCGCGTACCGGTCGACGACTGCGCCAGACAGGCACGGCACCGAGCTCGCGCCGCTGACGACAGTCACGCCGCGCGCCCGCGCGTCGGCGTCGAGCGCGCCGATGCCGCTCACGAAGCCACGGCCGTCGCCGAGATCGAGGTAGTGACAACCCGCGGCGATCGCCGCTCGTGCGACGCCGTAGTCCTGACCCTGAAACGGCCCGGCCGTGTGGATCACCAGATGGATGCCGCGGCGCTGCAGCTCGGCCGCGAGATCCGGGCCGTGTGCGTCCACGCACACGGCGCGCGAGGCGTCGAGACCGATGGCGCGCGCCGCGTCCCCGAGCTTGCGGCGGTCGCGCCCGCCGAGTGAGAGCCGGATGCTGGGCTCCGTGGCGAGCGACCGTGCGATGCGCGCGCCGAAGAACCCGGCGCCGCCGAGCACGAGCACGTTCACGGCCGCATTCAAGACGACGCGTCAGCGCCGGCAGTCGTACGGCCGCACCTGCTCGCCCGGCCGCCACTCCCAGGCCTTGCGCAGCGTGACCGGCGCCGTGAACGCGGACGGATCGGTCACCGTCAGCGTGTAGTCGAGGCGGCTGCCGTCGTCGCTCGGCGTGAAGCGCTCCTCGAACTTCGCACCGGGGCCCATCGGGATGCCGCTCGCGTTGAAGTACCTGTAGTCCGCGCCACTCGTCTGCACCACGAGCGACTTGCCGTCGAAACGGCCGGTCGACGTGCCGACGCGCGGCTCATTGCGCGCCTGCGCGGCCGCCGCCGGCGTCAGCGCAATGCGGCGCACCGTGTCGTATTCCTCGAGGCGCAGCTCGATCACGTCGCCGCGGCGCACGAACTCGATGGGGTACGGCTGCTCCATGACGTACGGCATGCCCTTCGGCGCGCAGTTGCGCGTGGGATCGTCTTTTACCGGATCGAACGCCTTGCGCACGGCGGCTGCCGACGCGGTCAGCGGCAGCGCGGCCGGATCGCCCCAGAACTCGGGCGGCTGCGTCGTGTTGGTCCAGACGCGGTAGAGGCCGAGCTTGCCGGCGCCGTCCTTCGCCACGGCGCTGCGGATGTCGGTGCCGATCGTGCGCTGCGACCAGCGCGGCGCGATGCCGCTGCCGAACAGGATTTCCTCACCACTCGGCAGCAGCATGTTGTTGACCCACATGATGTCGTCGCGCGCGCGGCCGCCGTTGCCGGCCACCTTCACGTGCGTGCCGACCTTCACGAGATCGGCCGTGAGCCCGAACCGGCTCACGACGCTGACCGAGTTCGACTCGATGTCCCACACGCGCTCGCGGCCGTCGGCGCCCGGTCCGCGCACCTTGAAGCGCACGTGCGGATTGACCCATTGCACCTCGGTGATCTCGCCCTCCGTCTCGATGACGGAGCTGCGGTCGTAGACGGACGCCGACGAATGGTGCGCATACGCGGCTGGCGCCAGCAGCGCGAGCAGTCCGAGCAGCCCGAAAAGCTTCATAGGAACGGTCCCCCATCGAGACTCAGGCCGGCGGCGCACGGCCCGTTGCCCTCGCCGCCCGTGACGGCAGTATGATCGACAGCAGCATACGACTGCCCCGGGGGATCACCAACATGCTCATGCACCACGCCGCTCGCGCCGCCACGCTGGCGGTACTGACGGCCGGCAGCCTGCTCTTCCTGCAAGACGCCGCGGCGCAGAGCGCCGCGGGCTGCGACAACGCGTGCCTGAAGGGCTTCATGGACGGCTACATCGATGCGCTCGCCCATCGCGATCCGTCGAAGCTGCCCGTCGCGAAAGACGTCAAGTTCACCGAGAACGGCCGGGTGACCGATCTCGGCGAAGGGTTCTGGCACACGGCCGGCGCTCCGCTGCGCTACCGCGACTACATCTACGACGCCGGCAGCGGCGGCGTGGCCGCGTTCACGGCGCTGAAGGAATACGACGCGACAGCCGAGATGTTCGTGCGCCTGAAGGTCGTGAACCGAATGCTCGCGGAGATCGAGACCTTCGTCGTGCGCGTGGGCGATCAGCGCTGGTTCGCGCCACAGAACCTGGACCATCTGTCCGATCTCTTCGCGCAGACCGTGCCCGCGGCCGAGCGACACACGCGCGAGCAGCTCGTCGCCGCCGCGAACGCCTACTTCGACGCGATCCAGACCGAGGGCACGCCGCAGTTCAAACAGGCGCCGTTCGCGCCCGGCATGAAGCGCTTCGAGAACGGACTGCAGACCACGAACGTCACGAACAATCCGATCCTCGAGCGACACACGTGGAGCCCCGACCTGCAGCTCGAGCGGGCGTCCTACAAGGGCACGATGGTCATGGACCGGCGGTTCCCCATAGTCGACCCCGAACACGGCACGGTGCTCGCCGTCGGCACGTTCCGCCGCGAGGGCCCCGACACCTCGACGCTGCTGCTGGCCGAGATGTTCAAGGTCACCGGCGGCAAGCTGCGCGAGATCCGCGCCGTGATCCTGAACCTGCCGAACGGCGCCGGCACGGGATGGACGCAGCGCTGAGCTCGCGAGCCGCACCGCCATGCGCGTACTGATCGTCGAAGACGAGCTCCGCATGGCGGAGCAGCTGCGCCGCGGGCTCGAGCGCGAAGGCTACACGGTGCTCGTCGCGGCCGACGGCCAGCACGGCCTCGAGCTCGCGCGCACGGTGGAGCACGAGCTGCTGATCCTCGACTGGATGCTGCCGAAGCTCGACGGCCTCGAAGTCGCACGACGGCTGCGGCAGGCCAGAGTCGACACGCGCATCCTGATGCTCACGGCCCGCGACGCACCTCCCGACGTGGTCGAAGGGCTCGACGGGGGCGCCGACGACTATCTGATCAAGCCGTTCGCGTTCGAGGTGCTGCTCGCGCGGCTGCGCGCGCTGGCACGGCGCACACCCACCACGCAGCCGCCCGTGCTCACCGTGCTCGATCTGCACGTGGACCCCGCGGCCCACCGCGTGCATCGCGGTGGGACCGAGATCAAGCTAAGCACCAAGGAGTTCAGCCTGCTGCACTTCCTGATCCGGCGCGCGGGCCAGACGGTGCCGCGCGAGACGTTGATCGGGGCCGTGTGGGGATTCGAGAGCAGCATCGAGAGCAACACGCTCGATGCCTTCATTCACCTGCTGCGCTCGAAAGTCGACGCGCCGCCGCATGATAAGTTGATTCATACCGTGCGCGGCGTCGGCTACTGCCTGCGGGCCACGCCGCCGTGATGCGGCTGCACTCGATCGGCGCGCGCCTTACGCTGTGGTTCACGGCCGCGTTCACGGCGGCCCTGCTCCTGCTCGGCGTCGTGATCTGGCTCATCGTGCGCCAGAGCCTCTACGCCGCGATCGACGAAGGGCTGCGGGACCGCGTCGAGGGCATCCGGCGGTTCATCGAGGACCACGAATCGCGTCTGCTGCAGGACGAGGTCAAGGAGGAGTTTCGAGCCCACGGCGATTTCTTCCTGGTGATCGACGAGCGGGGCCAGGTGATTCACCGCGGCGATGCGCTCGAGGGCGCCACCCTCGAGCCGCTGCCGGCCGGCTCCGCTGCCCGGCTCAGCGACGGCACGCTGGCCGGCGAGCCCCTGCGCTTCCTGGCCCGGCCGGTCACGGTGGGTGGGCAGAAGTTCACGATCGAAGCCGCCGCGCCGCTCGGCGCGCTGCAGCACGGATTGCGCAACGCCGCCTGGCTGCTGGCGGCAGCCGTGCCGGTGGCGCTCGCGCTCGCAGCCGCGGGCGGCTACTGGCTGAGCCGGCGCGCGCTGGCGCCGGTCGACCGCATCACGGCCACGGCACGCGCGATCGGTGCGCAGAACCTCGCGCAGCGGCTCGACGTCGCGCCCGCCGACGATGAGCTGGCCCGGCTGTCGCGGACGCTGAACGACATGATCGCGCGGCTCGAGGCTGCGTTTCAGAAGATCACGCGCTTCACCGCGGACGCGTCCCACGAGCTGCGCACGCCGCTCGCCGTCATGCGCACGACGGCGGAGGTCGCACTGCGGGCGCCGCCGGGTGGAGCCGAAGAACGCGCCGCACTCGAGCAGATCGTGGCGGAGATCGAGCGCACGTCGCAGCTCGTCGAGAACCTGCTGCTGATCGCCAAGGCAGACTCCGGCGCCGCCGAGCTCAACAAGCGCTCCGTCGACCTCGTGGCCGCGGTGCGCGAGGCCTGCACGGAGGCGGAAGTGCTCGCGCGCGTGAAAGGCCTCGCGCTCACGGCGGAGCTGCCGGACGCGAGCCTGCGGGTGCACGGCGACCGCGACGCGCTGCGCCGCCTGTTCCTGATCCTGCTCGACAACGCCGTGAAATACACGCCGGCGGGCGGCTCCCTGTCGGTCGCGCTGCGCGCGCAGGACGGCGTCGTCGTCGGCACGGTCCGCGATACGGGAGTCGGAATCCCCTCCGAGCACCTGCCGCACGTCTTCGACCGCTTCTACCGCGTGGACCGTGCGCGGTCGCGAATCGACGGCGGCGCGGGACTCGGCCTTGCGATCGGGCGCTGGATCGCCGAGGCGCACGGCGGGCGCATACTGGTCGAGAGCGAGGCTGCGCGCGGCTCGTCGTTCCACGTTCACCTGCCGCACGAGTAGCCCGATGCCGCGCCTGTACTTCGACTACAACGCGAGCACGCCGCTGGCGGTGGAAGTCGAGGCCGTGTGCCGCGGCGTCATGGCCGAGTCGTTCGGCAACCCGTCGAGCGCGCACTGGGCCGGCGCGCCCGCGCGCGCCGCCGTCGAAGCGGGCCGCCGCCAGGTCGCCGGCCTCCTGGGCTGCTCGCCGGAGGAAATCGTCTTCACGAGCGGCGGCAGCGAAGCCAACAACCTGGCGCTCAAAGGCGCGTTCTTCGCGCTCGGCCGCAAGCCGCAGCACATCGTCACGACGCGCATCGAGCACCCGGCCACGCTCGCCCCGTGCGCGTTCCTCGAGCGTCTCGGCGCGCAGGTGTCGTACCTGCCCGTCGACGGCACGGGGCTCGTGGACCCCGACGACCTGCGGCGTGCGATCACGCCCGCCACGAGCCTCGTCAGCATCATGCACGCCAACAACGAGGTCGGGACCATTCAGCCGATCGCCGAGTGCGCGCGGATCGCGCGCGAGCACGGCGCCCTGTTTCATACCGACGCCGCGCAGTCCGTCGGCAAGATTCCGACCCGCGTCGACGAGCTCGGCGTCGATCTCATGAGCGTCGCGGGCCACAAGTTCCACGCGCCGAAGGGCGTTGGCGCGCTGTACGTGCGCGCGGGCGTCGCGCTCGAGCCGCTGATCCACGGCGCGGGGCACGAGCGCGGGCGGCGCGCCGGCACCGAGAGCGCGCTGCTTTGTGCCGCGCTCGGGCAGGCCAGCGAGCTCGCGCGGGACCTGGCTCCGATGCAACGCGTGCGCGCATTGCGCGATCGCCTCTGGGACGCGCTCCGTGGCGCTTTCGGGGAACGGGTCGTGCTGAACGGCCATGCCGGGAAACGCCTGCCGAACACGCTGAACGTGTCGTTCGTCGGCCGCATCGGAGCGGACGTGCTCGGTGGCCTCGAGGGCGTCGCCGCCTCGACGGGGTCGGCGTGCCACGCCGGCCGCATCGAGCTGTCGCCGGTGCTCGAGGCGATGGGCGTCCGGCCGGAGGTCGGCATGGGCGCCGTGCGCTTCAGCCTGGGCCGGCCGACGACGCAGCACGAGGTGGACGCGCTCGCGGCGCAACTCGCAGCGCAGGCCGGCACGCGGCGGCGTTGAGGACTCCGCGAGCCCGCAGACCGGCGGCTTCCCCGCGCGGACGCGACGCTGTCGTCAGAGTGGCACGGGAGCCACGGGCCGACCGGGCCGCGCGCGGCTCAGTGCTGCGCCATGTCGACCAGCCGGGCGGCGGGCGCGCTCGGGACCGCGAGCTTCAGGTACGGCTTCTCGGCCGCGGCGTGGCAGGCCATGCACTGCGTCAGCATCTGCCGGTAGGCGGCCTCGAACGCGGCACCGTCCGATTTGTCGATCGCGGCCTTGATGGGTGCGAGGCCGCTCTCCTCGATGCCTTTCAGCATCGGCCGCAGATCGAGCTGCCCCCCCGCCGCGAGCCGCCGCACCGGCACCACGCGCACGGCCCAGTTCAGATGCTGGCGCGTCTCGTTGAAATAGAACGTCGCGAGCGGCCAGTTGCCGGCCTTGCCGGCGAACCAGAGGTTCGTGAAGTGATACTCCACGTCCATCATCGTGTGCGACTGGCTCGGCAGCATGCCCCTCAGTGTCGCGACCTCCTCCTTCAGCGCGGCGATCTCGCTGTCTTTCGACTCCTGCGAGAGGGCCGCCGGGCCGAGACCCGCACCAAGCGCGAGCGCAAGCAACAGACGGCGAAACGTACGCACTTTCATCCCGGATCCTCCTTACTCGCAACGCGCGGGCGCCCTTGCAGGCGGCGCCCGGCGAGCAGTGCATCCAGCGACCAGCCACCGGCGCCGGCTGCGAGCAGATACAGCGCCCCCATCAGCATCGCCCAGTCGGTCCGCGTTTCGTGCAGGAAGCTCCACCAGCCGTAGCGCGGCAGATCGGCGACGTGAAACATCCACCAGTCGCGCCCGAGCAGTATCGGGATCTTCGTCGACACGATCGCGACGACCATCGTGATGACGAGCGGAACCGCGGCCAGACGCGTGAGCAGACCGAGCAGTATCAACAGCCCACAGACGATCTCGACCGAGCCGACGAACGGACCCAAGACGTCGGGCCACGGAATGCCGATCCGTGCGAAGCGCCCGCTGCCGAGCAGCGCCGGGAAGACGAGCTTCTGGATACCCTCCGGCAGGAACACGAGCCCGACGGCCAGCCTGACGAGGATGCCCCATGCCGAGGCGGGCACGGCCGACGCACGAGCCAGCGCTGCGCCGTTCACCGGCGGCCTCCCGGATCCGCGCCGACGCTATGCCGCCTGACTCGCCGCATCGCCATGTTGGGAGCTCGAGGGATCGTCGGGATCGAGCGAAGCCGAGCGCCGATGCGCGCGGCCCTGCACGATCGCAAACACGGCGGGCAGCACGAACAGCGTCGCGACGGTGGCTGCGGCGAGGCCGCCGACGACCGCGCGGCCGAGCGGCGCGGTCTGCTCGCCGCCCTCACCCAAACCGAGCGCCAGCGGCAGCATGCCCGCGAGCATCGCGCAGCTCGTCATCAGGATCGGCCGCAGGCGGCTCCGCGCGCCATCGACGGCCGCAGCGGCCGCGTCGTTGCCGGCAAGCCGGCTGCGCTCGGCGAACGTCACGAGCAGGATCGCGTTCGCCACCGCGACGCCCACGGCCATGATCGTGCCCATGAACGACTGGATGTTCAGCGTGGTGCCCGTGAGCTTCAGCGCGAGCACGACGCCGGCGATCACGGCCGGCGTGGTGGACACCACGACGAACGAGAGCTTCAGTGACTCGAAGTTCGCGGCGAGCAGCAGAAAGATCACGACGACGGCCAGCACGAGGCCCGTCTGCAGGCCGCCCAGCATCTGCTCCATCGGCACCACCTGGCCACGCAACGCGACGCTGACGCGCTGCGGCGGCGCGCCGAGATCGGCGAGCGCCGCGCGCACCTGCGACGTAACGGTGCCGAGATCGCCCGTAAGGTTGGCCGTGACCGTGATCATGCGCTCCATGTTGTAGCGCTCGTACTGTCCGGGCGTCGTGCCCTGCGTGACGTTCGCGACGCTGCGGAGCAGCACGGGCTGGCCGCTATTGTAGGCGACCGGGATGTTTTCGAGCTGCTCGACGGAGCTCATCGTCGCCTGCGGGATCTGCACCTGGATCTGATACGCGACGCCGCTGTTCGGGTCGGCCCAGTAGTTCGGCACGACGAACCGGCTCGAAGACGTCGCTGCGACCAGCGAGCGCGACACCGCGGACATGTCCACACCCATGAGACCGGCCCGCTCGCGGTTCACGTTGACGTCGAGCGTCGGGTAGTCGAGCGCCTGACCGAACTGCACGTCGCGCAGGGCCGGGATCCCCGCGAGCTTCTCGCGCACGCGCGTGGCGAACTCGCGGTTCGCGGCGAGATTCGGGCCGCTGACGGCCACCTCGATCGGCGTCGACGCGCCGAGGCTCATGACCTGGCTCACGATGTCGGCCGGCTCGAACGAGAAGCTCACGTCGGGCAGTTCCTGCGCGAAGCGTTTGCGCAGCGTCTCCTTCAGCGCCTCCGTGTTCACGCGCGCGTCGGCTTTGAGCTGCACCTGCAGCACGCCCTCCTCGGGCCCGCCGTTCCAGAGGTAGATCAGGTTGATCGGGTAGTTCGGTGCGTGCACGCCGAGGAAGGCGAGCGTGATGTCGACTTTGTCGCGCCCCACCTGATCCGAGATGATGTCGAGCGCGCGCAGCGCGATCTGCTCCGTTCCGTCCACGCGCGTGCCGGTCGGCGCGCGCAGCCGCACCTGCAGCTGGCCGGTGTCGACCTTCGGAAAGATCTCCGTGCCGAGGCGCGCACCGACCCAGCCGATCACGAGCGCGCTCGCGAGCACGTAGCCGGTCACGCCGAGCCAACGCAGGCGCACGACGCCGCCGGCCAGCGCCGCATAGCGGCGCTGGAACCGTGCGAAGGCGGCCTCGGCGGAAGGTGCGCCGGCCGCCGCGTGCTCGTGGCCGCGCAGGAGCCAAACCGAGAGGATCGGCACCAGCGTGCTCGACAGCACGTACGAGCCCACCATCGCGAAACCGACCGCGAGCGACAGCGGCAGGAACATCGCGCCCGCAGCGCCTTCCATGAAGAACGACGGCACGAACACCGCCAGTACGCAGAGCATCGCAATCAGCAGAGGCACGGCCACCTCGCGGCCGGAGTCGACGACGGCGCGCGCCACGCGTTTGCCGGCGCCGAGGTGCGTATGGATGTTCTCGATCACGACGGTCGACATGTCGACCAGCACGCCGATCGCGAGCGCGAGGCCCCCGAGCGTCATGATGTTGATCGTTCGTCCCGTGAGCCACAGTGCGAGCGCGGCGCCCAGGATCGCGACGGGGATGTTCACGACGACGATCAGCGAGCTGCGCCAGTCGCGCAGGAACAGGAGCACCATGATGCCCGTGAGGATCGCGCCGAGCACGCCCTCGAGCACGAGCCCGTCGATCGCGCGGGTCACGTACGGCGCCTGGTCGAACTCGTAGCTCACCTTGATGCCTTCCGGCACCGCGGCCTGGAACTTCGGCAGATTCTCCCTGACGAGATTCACGACGGTGAGCGTCGAGGCGTCGGCCCGCTTGGTGACGGGCACGTAGACGGTGCGCCGGCCGTCGATGAGCGCATAGCTCGTCACGATGTCCGAGCCGTCGGTCACGGTGCCGACATCGCGGACGAACACGGTCGGATACGTGCCGGTCCGAATCGGCACGGCCTCGAGGTCCTTGATGTTCCTGACGACGGAGTTCAGCGGCACCATCGGATACTTCCCGCCCAGCTGCATGTTGCCGGACGGGCTGATCAGGTTCGCGCGCGTGATGGCGCCGACGATCTCGTCCGGCGACATGTTGTAGGAGCGCAGGCGGTCCGGGTCGACGTTGACGAGGATCGTGCGCGCGCTGCCGCCGAATGGCGGCGGCGCCGACACGCCGGGCAGCGTCGCGAACAGCGGGCGCACGCGATTCAGCGCCGCGTCCTGCATCTGCCCGACCGTGGCGGTGTCGCTCGTGAACACGAGATTGCCGACGGGCACGCTGCCCGCGTCGAAGCGCGTGATGAACGGCGGCACCGTGCCCGGCGGCATGAACGCGCGCGCGCGATTCACGTAACCGACCGTCTCGGCCATCGCCTGGTTCATGTCGGTGCCCGGCTGGAACTGCAACTTCATGATGGCAGCGCCCTGGATCGACTTCGACTCGACGTGCTCGATGCCGGTGATGTAGAGGAAATGATACTCGTAGTAGTAGGTGAGGTAGCCCTCCATCTGCGCGGGGTCCATGCCGCCGTAGGGCTGGGCCACGTAGATCGTCGGAATGCCGAGCGTCGGAAAGATGTCGCGCGGCATGCGCTGCAGCGCGAGCCCCGCGCCGAGCAGCACGGCGATGACCAGCACGACCACGGTCATCGGCCGGCGCAGCGCTGTCTGCACGAGGTTCATGCGCGCCAATCTACCGGCCCGAGCTGAAAAACATCTGAAAACCGTCCCGGCACGAAAGCCGCGGGGCTCCCTTCCCACGGGTTTCAGAGAGCTTTCAGATAGCGTCGCTAGACTGCCCGCGGACAGTTCCGGGCGGCCACGAGCCACGATGCGCACCTCTTCACGAAGCTGCACCCGCACGCCGACCGGCCGGCCGGGCCCACGCCTCGCGGCGGGGCTGTGCGCGGCCGTGCTCGGCGCCGGCCT
>DASZSB010000217.1:0-17613 GCA_035548835.1 Gammaproteobacteria bacterium
CACGGGCACGCCGGCCTGTTTCGAGATGGCCGCGGCTTCGACCGCGTAGTCGCTCGCGCCGCGCCGGCCGAAGCCGCCGCCGCAGCGCGTCATGTGCACCGTGATGTCCTGCGGCGCGATGCCGAGCGTGGCCGCCACCACCTTGCGGTTGCTCTCGGGGTTCTGCGTAGGCGCCCAGAGCGTGAGCTTGCCGTCCTTGAACGCCGCCGTGCAGTTCTGCGGCTCGAGCGTGGCATGCGCGAGGAACGGATATGCGTAATCGGCCTCGACCACGCGCTTGGCGCGCGCGAGCGCGGCGTCGACGTCGCCGTTTTTCACGATGTAGACGGCGGGCGCCCGGCCTTTCAGCTTCGCGGCCTCCGCGGCGAAGCGGGCATCGCTCTCGTGCGCCGTGCCGCCCTCGTCCCACTCGACCTCGAGCTTCTCGCGCGCCTGCTCCGCGAGCCACCAGCTGTCGGCGACGATCGCGACACCGTCGACGAGGCGGTCGAGCGGGCCCGTGGAGCCGGCGACGTTCGCGTTGCCGCGCAGCACGAACGCGTCACGCACGCCCGGCAGCGACTTGAGCGCCTCGACGTTCGCCTTGACGAGCTTGCCGCCGAACACCGGGCACTTCGCGTAGATCGCGTACTTCATGCCCGGCAGCGTGACGTCGATGCCGAACAACGGCTTGCCCGTGACCACGAGCGGGCTGTCCACGCCCGGCATGGGCTTGCCGATGATCGTGAAGTCCTTCGGGTCCTTGAGCTTCACCGTCTTCAGATCCGGCGGCGCCACCTTCGCGGCCGCGGCGGCGAGCTCGCCGTAGCCGAGCGTGCGCCCCGTCGGCGCGTGCCGCACGGAACCCGACGACGTTCTGAGCTCGGCCACGGGCACGCCCCAGGTAGAGGCCGCCGCCTGCAGCATCATCTGCCGCGCCGCCGCGCCGACCCGGCGCAGCGGCTCCCAGTTGATCGGCGTTGCCGTGCTGCCGCCGGCGAACTGCGGGCCGTATTTCACGCCGTCGGCGAGCGCCTGCTCGATGCGCACGTTCTTCCAGTCCACGTCGAACTCGTCCGCGATCAGCATCGGCAGCATGGTCTTCACGCCCTGGCCGATCTCGGGGTTCTTCGCGCGGATGCTCACGATGCCGTCCGGCATGACCGTGATGAACGCATTCAGCGCCTCGCCCGCGCCGGCGGAGCCGGCCGCCTGAACGTTCGGCAGGTGGAAGTCGAGCAGCAGGCCGCCGCCGACGAGCGCGCTCACTTTGAGGAACGCGCGACGGGACACACCGGTGCCCGGAGCCTCGGGAACGATATGCGTCGCCATGGCGTCAGCCCTCGCTCTTTTCGTTGGCCGGGAGGCCGGCCGCCTGCTTGATGGCGGCGCGGATGCGTGTGTAGGTGCCGCAGCGGCAGATGTTGCCGTTCATCGCCGCGTCGATCTCCGCGTCCGACGGAGTGGCGTTGCGCGCCAGCAGCGCGGTCGCCGACATGATCTGTCCGGCCTGGCAGTAGCCGCACTGCACGACGTCGACCGCGAGCCATGCCGCCTGGACCTTGCTGCCGACCGGCGTGGCGCCGACGCCTTCGATCGTGGTGATGGCCTTGTCGGCAACGGTGGACACCTGCGTCACGCAGGCGCGGACCGGCGCGCCGTCCACATGCACCGTGCAGGCGCCGCAGAGGCTCATGCCGCAGCCGAACTTGGTCCCCTTGAGGTCGAGCTCGTCGCGCAGCACCCAGACCAGCGGCGTGCGCGGATCGACGTCCACGCTGCGGCGCTCGCCGTTGACGTTCAATGTGAGTTTCATGTGGCAGCCCCTGTTTTCGCTACTGCCGAGTGTAGCGCCGGACGGTCATGCCGGCACGCCGCCAGGGAATTGCAGTGCGGGTGGCGTCAGGACCGCGACCTGGCGAGGCTCATCCGAAGCAAGCCAGGTCGCGGTGGTCGGACCGCGAAACGAAGGTTACCTGACCTCGAAACGGTCGAGATTCATGACCTTGGTCCAGGCGGCGACGAAGTCCTGCACGAACTGCTTGTGCGCGTCCGCGCTGCCATAGACCTCCGCCAGCGCGCGCAGCTGGGCATTCGAGCCGAACACGAGATCCACGCGCGTGCCGGTCCATTTCACGGCACCGGTCTTGCGGTCGCGTCCTTCGAACACGTCCTTGGCTTCCGAGGTCGCCTTCCACTCCGTGCGCATGTCGAGCAGGTTCACGAAGAAGTCGTTCGTCAGCGTCTCGGGCTTCTTCGTGAAGACGCCGTGTCTGGACGCCCCGAGGTTCGCGCCGAGCACGCGCAGGCCGCCGAGGAGCACCGTCATCTCGGGCGCCGTGAGCGTCAGCAGCTGGGCCTTGTCGATCAGCAACGCCTCCGCCGGGACGCCGGGCTTGCCCTTCAGGTAATTGCGGAATCCGTCGGCCAAGGGCTCGAGCGGCTTGAACGACTCGACGTCGGTCTGTGCCTGCGAAGCGTCCATGCGCCCCGGCGTGAATGGCACCTTCACCGTGACGCCGGCCTTGTTCGCGGCTTTCTCGATGGCCGCAGAGCCGCCGAGCACGATCAGGTCGGCCAGCGATACCTTCTTGCCGCCCTTGGCCCTCTTGTTGAACGCCGTCTGGATGCCCTCGAGCGTCTTCAGCACCTTCGCGAGCTGCGGCGGCTGATTCACCTCCCAATCCTTCTGCGGCGCCAGCCGAATCCGCGCGCCGTTCGCCCCGCCGCGTTTGTCGCCGCCGCGGAACGTCGAGGCCGACGCCCATGCCGTCGAGACGAGCTGCGCGACCGACAGCTTCGACGCCAGGATCTTCGCCTTCAGCGCGGCGACGTCCTTCGGGCCGATCAGCTTGTGGTTCACGGCCGGAATCGGGTCCTGCCAGATCAGCTCCTCCTTCGGAACCTCGGGGCCGAGGTACCGCGCGCGCGGACCCATGTCGCGGTGCGTGAGCTTGAACCACGCGCGGGCGAACGCGTCGGCGAACTCGTCGGGATTCTCGAGAAAGCGCCGCGAGATCTTTTCGTACGCGGGGTCGAAGCGCAGCGAGAGGTCGGTCGTCAGCATCGTCGGCGGGTGGCGCTTCGATTTGTCGTGGGCGTCGGGAATGGTGCCGGCACCGGCGCCTCCCTTCGCGACCCACTGGTGCGCGCCCGCCGGGCTCTTCGTCAGCTCCCACTCATAGCCGAACAGGTTCCACAGGAAGTTGTTGCCCCACTTCGTCGGCGTGGTCGTCCACGTGACTTCGAGGCCGCTCGTGATGGTGTCGGCGCCCTTGCCCGTGCGGAAGCTGTTCTTCCAGCCCAGGCCCTGCAGTTCCAGGTCGGCGCTCTCCGGGTCGGGGCCCACGTGCGAGGCCGGAGCCGCGCCATGGGTCTTGCCGAACGTGTGACCGCCGGCGATCAGCGCGACGGTTTCCTCGTCGTTCATGGCCATGCGGGCGAACGTCTCGCGGATGTCCCGCGCGGCCGCCACCGGGTCGGGATTGCCGTTCGGGCCTTCCGGGTTCACGTAGATCAGGCCCATCTGCACGGCGGCCAGCGGATTCTCGAGGTTGCGATCGCCCGAGTAGCGCTTGTCGTCGAGCCACTTCGTTTCCTTGCCCCAGTACACGTCCTGGTCCGGCTCCCAGACGTCTTCGCGGCCGCCGGCGAAGCCGAAGGTTTTGAAGCCCATGGTCTCGAGCGCGACGTTGCCGGCCAGGATCATGAGGTCGGCCCAGGAGATCTTGCGGCCGTATTTCTGCTTGATGGGCCAGAGCAGGCGGCGGGCCTTGTCGAGGCTCACGTTGTCGGGCCAGCTGTTGACGGGCGCGAAGCGCTGCTGACCGCGGCCGCCGCCGCCGCGGCCGTCGCCGATGCGGTAGGTGCCCGCGCTGTGCCACGCCATGCGGATGAACAGCGGTCCGTAGTGGCCGAAGTCGGCCGGCCACCAGTCCTGCGAGTCCGTCATGAGCTTCGCGAGGTCCTTCTTCAGGCCCTTGAAGTCGAGGCTCTTGAACTCCTTCGCGTAGTCGAACTTCTCTCCCATCGGATTGGACTTCGCGGAGTGCGCGTGCAGCAGGTCGAGCCGCAGCTGGTTCGGCCACCAGTCCCGGTTCGTGGTGCCACCGCCCGCGACGTGATTGAACGGACATCTGGCTTCGGACGTGTTGCTCATGGATCGCTCCCGCTCGTTCGGACACTATGGAGGAACATACTCCCGGGCAGCGACCCGAGTGTTCGTCTTTCTTGATCGCAGCAATCGATTCGCTGCGGCAGTGTTCCGAATGTAGACGTTACCCGTCGGGAATGCGACGGGCGGCACTGTTCAGAATTGCGTGTGGGAGCGCAGAGCCACGACCGACACCGGTCCGCGGTCGCGGTTGTATGCGGGGTTCGTGATTCGCTGCAGGTCCGCCGTCACGAAGGAGCGTCCGAAGAGGCCGGCGGAATAGCAGGTCTCCGTGATCCGTTCCGCGCCGGGGTGCGGCAACCGGCCGTCACCGACCAGGATGCCGAGGCCGCCGGCCGCGAGACAGCCGCGGAGATGCCGTTGTCGAGCGCCGCGATGCCCACCGCATCCTGGGCCCGACCCCAACGCGTGCCCTTGAGCGTGACCCCGAGCTCGACGCACTGCGATCTCCGGGTTCAACCACCGATCGCCGTGCGGCGATCGGTGGCGTCGACCGGCGTGTGTCACTTCTTGTCGAGGCTCGCGAGCCACTCGTCGTCGGAGCCCGCGTTCAGATCCTCGAACAGGTAGCCGCTCAAGTAACGCTCGCCGGTATCCGGCAGCATCGCGAGCAGCACGGAGCCCGGTTTCGCCGTCTCCGCGGCCTTGAGCGCCGCGGCCATGGTCGCGCCGGCCGAGATGCCGACGAAGATGCCTTCCTCGGCCGCGAGCCTGCGCGCGGTCTGCTTGCCTTCCTCGTCCGTGACGGGCAGCAGCTGATCGAATACTTTCGGGTTCAGCACGTCGGGCACGAAGTCCGGTGTCCAGCCCTGGATCTTGTGCGGCGCCCAGGTCTTGCCGCCGAGCAGCGACGCGCCCGCCGGCTCCGTCGCGATGATCTTCACGTCGGGCCGCGCGAGCTTGATGATCTCGCCGGCGCCGGTCAGCGTGCCGCCCGTGCCCCAGCCCGTGACCCAGAAGTCGAGCCGGCGGCCTGCGAAGTCCTTCAGGATCTCGGGGCCCGTCGTCTGCCGGTGGTATGCGGGGTTCGCCGGGTTCTGGAACTGCCGCGCGAGGAACCAGCCGTGCTTCTCGGCGAGTGCCGCGGCGAGGCGCACCATGCCCGTGCCGCGCTCGGCGGCCGGCGTCAGGATCACCTTCGCGCCCATGGCGCGCATGATCTTGCGGCGCTCGACCGAGAACGTCTCGGTCATCGTGGCGACGAACGGATAGCCCTTCGCGGCGCACACCATGGCGAGCGCAATGCCCGTGTTGCCGGACGTGGCCTCGACCACCGTCTGCCCCGGCTTCAGCACGCCGCGCTTCTCGGCGTCGTCGATGATCGCGAACGCCAGCCGGTCCTTGACGGAGTGCAGCGGGTTGAACGCCTCGATCTTCGCGTACATCGTCACGTGCTTCGGTGCGATGCGGTTCAGCTTGACGACCGGGGTGTTGCCAATGGTGTCGAGGATGCTGTCGTAGATCATGGCGGTGCCTTCTGATTGTTGAGTTTAGAAACCGACCTGGGCGCGCGACTCTGCGGGCGCGTCCTCGTAACGCTCGATTCGACTCGGCGCAAACCAACTATAGCGCTCCGCGAAGCGCGTGGTCTCCCCGACCAGCAGCAGCGCCGGCGGCCGGATCCCGAGCGCCGCCTGCGCGGCCGCGAGGCTGCGCAGCGTCGTGCGGACGACCCGCTGGCTCTCCGTGGTGCCGCTTTCGACGATCGCTGCCGGCGTGGCCGGGTCGTGCCCGCCGGCAATCAACTGTGCGCTGATCTCGCCGTACTGGGCCACGCCCATGTACAGGGCCAGTGTCTGACCCGGCCGGAAGCCCTGCAACGTCAGCACCGAGTCGTCGATCGTGTGGCCGGTGGTCAGCACCACGGCCTGCGAGACGCCGCGCAGCGTCAGCGGGATGCCCGCGTAGGCCGCGCAGCCCTCGGCCGCCGATACCCCCGGCACGACCTGGAACTTGAGGCCTGCCTCGACCAGCGCCTCGATCTCCTCGCCGCCGCGGCCGAAGACGAACGGGTCGCCGCCCTTGAGCCGGCAGACGCGCTTGCCGGCGCCGACGAGCTGCACCAGCAGGCGGTTCAGCTGCTTCTGCGTGATCGACGGCCGCCGCGGTGTCTTGCCCACGCAGACGAGCTCGGCGTCGCGGCGTGCGTAGTTCAGCAGCGCGGGGTTTGCGAGCCGGTCGTAGAGGACGACGTCCGCGGTGGCGAGCAGCTGGCGGCCGCGGATCGTGATCAGGTCGGGGCTGCCGGGGCCCGCACCGACGAGATAGGCCTCGCCGCGCGTGGCGGGGACCGTGCTGCCCCACGCCGCAAGCTCCGTCTCGAGTGCCTGCTCGGCTTCCGCGTCGCGGCCCGCGTACGCGTGCTCCGCCACCGGGCCCGCGACCACGCGTTCCCAGAAGTGCCGCCGCTCGGTGGCATCGGGGAGTTGCTGGCGTACGCGCTCGCGCCAGCGGCCGGCGAGCCCGGCGACCGCGCCGAGCCGGCTCGGGAGCCAGGATTCGATCAGGCCCTTGACCCAGCGTGCCAGCACCGGCGAGTGGCCGCCCGTGCCGATCGCGATCGTGACGGGCGCGCGGTCGACGATGGCCGGCATGATGAACGAGCAGAGCTCGGCGTCGTCGACCACGTTGCAGAACCGTTTGGCGGCAGCGGCCGCCGCCGCCACCCGCTCGTTGACCGCACGGTCGTCGGTGGCCGCGACGATGAGCCAGTACTCCTCGAGCGGCTCTTCGCCGAATTCCCGCGGCCAATGCTCGATCCGTCCCTCTGCGAGAAGATCGGCCACGTTCTCGCACATTTCCGGCGCGATCACGGTAATTCGTGCGCCCGCATCCAGCAGCAACCGGATCCTGCGCTCGGCCACGACTCCGCCGCCGACCACGAGGACGGCGCGCTGCTTCAGGTCGGCAAACAGGGGTAAGTGCTGCATGGGAGAGCTCGTCCCGGCACCATACCCCGGCTAAAGACCGCAGAACAACAACATGTCCTTCTGCCTATATAGCGCGGCGAAATATTTTCCGGAGCCGCCCGATCACCGCCGGAGAGCGCGGTTGACACCCTATCTAACCAATGGTTATATGCGGCTCCGAGGCCGCCGACTCGACTCGAGGACGCGGCTTTTTCATCGCTGGGGAGCGCGGGGTACGGCGTGACGCTGAAGCAGCTGAAGTATCTGGTCGGGATTGCCGACAGCGGCTTGAACATTACCTCGGCCGCCGAAAGGCTGTTCACGAGTCAGCCGGGTATCAGCAAGCAGCTGAAGCAGCTCGAGGCCGAGCTCGGCGTGCAGCTGTTCACCCGCAAGGGCAAGAGCCTGGCCGCGATCACGCCGGCCGGCCGCGAAGTCATCGCGCGGGCGCGCAAGATCCTGCGCGAGGTCAGCAACATCACGAGCCTGGCCAGCGACCTGACGGCCGAGCTCGACGGCACGCTGTCGATCGCCACGACGCATACCCAGGCGCGCTACGTGCTGCCCGAGGTCATCCGGGCGTTCCGCGAGCGCTACCCGCGCGTCGACCTCGATCTGCATCAGGGCACGTCGGAACAGATCGCGGAGCTCGTCGGCACCAACAAGGTGGATTTCGCGATTGCGACGGGCTCACAGGATCTGTTCAGCAACCTCACGCTGCTGCCGATCTACCACTGGCACCGGATCGTGCTGGTGCCGAAGGGGCATCCGCTCGCCAAGCTGCAGAAGCTGGTCGACCTGAAGTCGCTGGCCGAGTACCCGCTCGTGACATACGTGTTCAGCGGCACGGGAGAATCGTCGTTCAAGCGCGCGTTCCGCGACCACGGGCTCGAGCCGCGCGTGGTGTTCACGGCGCGCGATGCCGACATCATCAAGACCTACGTGCGCATGGGCATGGGAGTCGGCGTGATCGCATCGATGGCGTTCGAGCGCGCGGATCGCGAGGACCTCGTGGCGCTCGATGCGAAGCAGCTGTTCCCGCAGGTCACGACCTGGCTCGGGTTTCCGCGCGACACTGTGCTGCGGCGCTACATGGTGGATTTCATCAACCTGTTCGCGCCGCAATATGCGCCCCGCCTGATCCGCGACGTGGCGCACGCGCAGTCGCAGGCCGAGGTCGACGAGTTGCTGAAGGACATCCCGCTGCCGATCAAGGGCGGCAGCGAGCAGGAGCTCGCCGCCTAGAGATCCGCGAGATCGATCTCGTGGATGCCGCACTCGCGCTTCAGGCCGAAGAAGCGCGTCTCCTCCAGCGTGGCCACCTCGTGGATCGGTTTCGTGCTGTGGTGATCGCCGATCGACACGTAGCCCTTCTCCCATAGCGGGTGATAGGGCAGGCCGTGCTTCGTGAGGTAGCGGTGCACGTCGCGGTCGCTCCACTCGGCGATCGGATGCACCTTCCAGCGGCCGCCCTGCCATTCGAGGTACGGGATCTGCGCGCGGCTCTCGGCCTGGTTGCGGCGGAGTCCTGCGAACCACGTGCCCACGCCGAGCTCGCGCAACGCGCGTCGCATGGGCTCGACCTTGTTCTCCTGGTTGTACGCGTCGAGCCCTTTCACGCCCTGATTCCAGCGCTCACCGTAACGGGCTTCCTGCCACGCCGGCGAATACCGGGCGCTGTAGACCTTGAGGTTCAGCTGCATGCGCGCCGTCAGCTCGTCGATGAACCGGTAGGTTTCGCGGAACAGGTACCCGGTGTCGATCAGGATCACGGGAATGTCGGGCTTGATCCGCGTGACGAGATGCAGCGATACGGCCGCCTGGGCGCCGAAGCTCGACGTCAGCGCGTGCTGCCCCGGCAGGTGCTCGAGCGCCCATTCGATGCGCTGGTCCGCCTTCAGCGCGGCGAACTTCCTGTTGCAATGCTCGAGTGCCACCTTGCGCGTGGCTTCCTCGTCGTAAGCCCGGGCATCGAACTTCGGCTCGGCCGGCTCCGGTGTGGAGACGGCCGGTTCCGATTCGGCGGGAGTCGGCAGTGCGGCGCTCATCGTGGCCTACCCGATCTCAGCGCGGGTGGCCCGGGCCGAGTGCTGTGGTTCTTGCGAGGCCACCTACGGTAAGCGCGGGCCTCGCGGACTTGAACGGTTTAGTTCTTCTAGCAGCATGCCGAAAACGCATAAGGTGCGGAGGGCCCGGAGCCGAGACGCTGCGCGGTGCTCAGGTCTCCGCGAGGATCGCTGCGACCGCCTCTTCGGCCGACTCCATGGCGCCTTCCATGCCGCGGCTCTGAAGCGCGAGATGCTCGCCGCAGAACTGCAGCCGGCCGTGCGCGTGGCCGACGACGGCGGCATAGCGAGTGACGTCGCCGGGGCGGAAGTAGGCCCACGCACCGCCGGCGTAGGCGTCGTTGGCCCAGGAGTGCATGCCGAGGACCTCGAGCTGACCCTTGGAGGCCGGCCGGATCGCCTCGATCGCGGCAACGACCTTGCGGCCCGCCTCGGCGGGGGGCAGCCGGTCGAGATCCGCGGCCTGATTGCCCGTGACCCAGGCCGTAAAGCTCGTGACCTCGGACGGCCGGTCGCGATTGCGCGCGGCCTGCAGCATGCCTGCGTGCGTGTCCGTGAAGAGGCTCGGAGCGTGGCCGTCGCTCTCCCAGAATCGCGATTTCGGTGCGAGGTACACCTGCGTCAGCGGCTGCGACGGCAGGTTCGCGACGGCCTGCGCCTGCGTCTTCGGCAGCGCGGGGTCGATCGCGATGCGGCCGAGCACGCCGAGCGGCACCGCGGCGACGACGTGCCGCGCGGTGAACGTGCGGCCGTTCGCGCAGCGTACCGTGGCCCGGTCGTTCGTCAGCGAGATGCCGGCGACCGCGTGGCCGAGCTCCACGCCGCCACGCACCGCGGCCGCCATGCCTTCGCAGATGCGCTGCACGCCGTGGCGTGCGGTGTAGCCCAGGCTGTCCTTCGGTGCGACCGCGCGCTGGCTCTTCGAGAACGCGCCGCGGAACAGCAGCAGCAGCGCGGACACGTCGCGCGCGTCGCGGCCGAAGCTCACGTTCAGTCCGTACGCGAGCTCGATCGCGCGCTCGCTCAAGCCGCGCGCGCGGAACCAGTCGTGCGCCGACACGTCGAGCGCGGCGTGCTCGGGGTCGAGCCATGCGCCGGGACTCGCGAGCGGGTTCTCGCGCATCGTCAGCACGCGGTGATAGTTCCAGGGCAGGTGCTCCTTGTCCGCGGCCGGGAAATCGTTCGCCGGGTGCGTGGGCCAGTCGGCCTGACGGATGATCTCGCCGCGGTAGACGAGGTCCTGCTCGCGGAAGAACTCGAGCACGGGCGTCACGTCCATGAGCTCGACGCCATGGCGCTCGGCCGCGCCGATCACGCGCGAGTAGCCTGCGCCGATGTACGTGCCGCCGGCCTCTGCCGTGTTGCCGAGCTGGCGCATCGAATGGATGCGGCCGCCGACGCGCTGCTGCGCCTCGAGCACGAGCACGCGCAGCCCCGCGGCCTCGAGCGTCAACGCCGCGTGCAATCCGGCGATGCCGGCGCCCACGATCACGACGTCGCGGTCCAGGTTCGCCATGCCGTCAGTTCCCCGTTTGCAGCGGATCGTCGACGCCGCACAGCGCCGGCTTCGTGGGTCCGGGCCGCCCCGACAGGCAGCAGTCTGGAGCACACCGATCGTGGCTCGGCCCGAGCGAGCCCAGTGCACGGCGTGGAGCGCCCGGCGTCATGCGCTCGACGATGAGCTCGCGGATCATCGCGACGTAGGCCGGGTGCGTGCCCACGGTGGCCGCGCGCGCCATGCGCAGGCCGAGCGAGCGCGCGGTGGCCGCCGCGTCGACGTCGAGGTCGATCACGACCTCCATGTGGTCGCAGATGAAGCCGATCGGCGCCACGACCACGCTCGTCACGCCTTCGGCCTTCGCTTCGCGCAGCGCCTCGTTGACGTCGGGGCCGAGCCACGGCTCGCGGCCGTAGGAAGCATTGTTGCTCTGGTACACGAGCCGCCAGCGCTGATGCTCGAGCATGTCGCCGACGAGGCGGCAGCTCGCCGTGAGCTGTGCCTGGTACGGGCTCGAGCGCGCCATCGATTCCGGCAGGCTGTGCGCGGTGAACAGCACGAGCGCGTTGTCGCGCTCGGCCGCGGGCAACGCGTCGAGGGCCGCTTCCACGCGATCCGCCATGGCCTCGATGAAGCCCGGGTGGTTGAAGCCCACGCGCAGCTTGTCGATCCGGGGTGCGTTCGGCACGGCGCTCGCGGCCTCGTAGAGATCCTCGCGGTAGCGGCGGCAGCCGCTGTACGAGCTGAACGTGCTCGTGACGAACGCGAGCGCGCGCCGCACGCCGGCCTGCGCCATCTGCGCCATCGTGTCGGTCAGCAGCGGGTGCCAGTTGCGGTTGCCCCAGTAGATAGGCAGGGCCGGGCCGTGGTGGTCGAGCTCCTGCTGCAGCGCCTTGATCAGCGCGCGCGTGTGCGCGTTGATCGGGCTCACGCCGCCGAACTGCTCGTAGCGCTTCGCGATGTGCGCTTTCGTTTCCGGCGTCACGCGCAGCCCGCGGAACACGTTGTCGAGGAACGGCAGCACGTCGTCCGGCCCCTCGGGACCGCCGAACGACACGACGAGCAGCGCGTCGTATTCGCGCTCGTGGTTGCCTACTGCTTGGTCTGCCACGCGACCTTGCCTACGAAGAACGGACCAAGGCTATCGAGATACTGCGACGTCTGCTCCGTCTTGCGCATCTCCTGCACGACCGCGGACAACGGATGCAGATTGGGTCCGACCAGGCCGACGATGAAGTCGTTGTCGTTCTTGTCGAGGCCGTGGCACGCGAGCCGGATGTCGGCCGCGTGACCGCCGGCCCCGTAGCGCTTCGCGAGCGTGCCGTGCTCGGCCAGGATGCGCCGCTGGTGATCGGCCGGCAGCGTCTGGAACTTCTTGGCGCGCTGCAGCGGGTACCACACGGCCCACTGATGTTCCGGGTTCAGCAGCTTGCCGCGCGGCTTCGCGAACAGCGTGTCCTCGAGATCGCTTTCGTAGCCGATCGAGTACGTGCGGCCCAGCATGTCGAACTCCGCCTTGTGCACGAAGTCGCCGAACGGCCGGTGGTTCAGCAGCGTGCGCAGGCCGGTGACGAAGTAGGCCGGGTCCTCGGCGGCCACCATGAGGCCGATCCCTGCGGGGTCGTTCACGTCGAGGTACAGCGCGCCGACCACGCCGTCTTCTTCCAGCGCCTTGATCGCGGCGTGCGGATCGGCGCAACGGCCGAACGCCGTGAACTTCATGAACAGGCGCCGGTCGAGCGAGATTTCCTTGCCCGCGCGCCGGCCCTTCTCGGCGAGCTCGAGCGGACCCGGATCGGCGGTTTCGGGGGCGGACGCGTGTGTGTTCATGGCTTCTCCGAATGCACGACTTCGACGAGCGCGGCAACGCTGTCGAGCGGGGTCTGCGGCAGGATGCCGTGACCCAGGTTGACGATGTGGCCGCGCGGCGCGGTCGTCGCGAGCAGCTCCTGCGCGGCGGCCCGAGTCGCTGCCGCGCCCGCGGTCAGGATCGCGGGCTCGAGGTTGCCCTGCACGGCGCGTTGCGGGTAACGCTTCTGCAGCTCCGGCAGGTCGATGCGCCAGTCCACGCCGAGCACCTCGGCCGGCAGGCTCGCGTAGGCGTCCATCAGGTGCGGGGCGTTCTGCAGGAACAGGATGCGCGGGATGCCCGCGCGGCCCACGGCCTCGAGCAGCGACGTCAGGTGCGGGCGGATCAGCTTCTCCCACATGGGGCGCGAGAGCAGCCCGGCCCAGGAGTCGAAGATCTGCACCGCGTCGGCGCCGGCCTCGGCCTGACGCAACAGGTACTGCGCCATCAGCGCGGACAGCTTGCCGAGCAGCGAGTCGAGCAGCTTCGGCTGCGCGGCGGCGAACGCGCGCAGCGTCGGAAAGTCCTTCGCGCCCTTGCCCTCGACGAGATACGCGGCCAGCGTCCACGGCGCGCCGCAGAAGCCGAGCAGTGCGGTGCTCGCGGGCAGCGCCGCGCGCGTGAGCTTCAGCGCCTCAATGACCTCGGGCGCGACTTCTTCCGGCGCCGGATTCCGCAGCTTCTCGATGCCCGCGGCGTCGCGGATCGGATTCGCCACCACGGGGCCCGGATCGAAGTCGAAGTCGATGCCGAGCGCGGGCAGCGGGCTCATGATGTCGGCGAAGACAATGGCCGCGTCGAGCGGATAGCGCTTCAGCGGCATCAGCGTGACTTCGGCCGCGAGCTCCGCCTCGCCGGCCAGCTCCTTGAAGCTGTGCTGCTTGCGGAACTCCCGGTACTCCGGCAGATAGCGGCCGGCCTGGCGCATGATCCACAGCGGCCGGCGCGGCACGCTCTCGCGGCGCACCGCTTTGAGAAACAGCTTGTCGTTGGTCGCGGGCATTCGGTCTCTTCTCAGGTCGATGGCGATTCCGTCGCGTGCGGCTCGGGCGTGAACCGGTAGCCCACGCCGCGCACGGTGTGGAAATGCGCCGGAGCCTCCGGGTTGCGCTCGAAGCGCTTGCGCAGGCGCACGATGAAGTTGTCGATCGTGCGCGTGGAGGGGAACACCTCGTAGCCCCACACGCGGTCGAGGATCTCCTCGCGCGTCACGATGTTGCCTGCCTGGTCGGCCAGCGCCTTCAGGATCATGGCCTCCTTGTGCGTCAGCGCGTGCGTGGAGCCGTCCCACGCGCGTGCCTCGTACGTCTTGAAGTCGATGCTGTTGCCGCCGAACGCGAGCGGGGCGTTCGTCGTCTGATACCACGAGCTGCGGCGCAGGATCGCGGCCACGCGCAGCAGCAGCTCGCGCAAGTGGAACGGCTTCGTCAGGTAGTCGTCGCCGCCGGCCTCGAAGCCGCGCACGCGGTCCTCGGCGTCGCCCTTCACGGTCAGGAACAGCACCGGCGTCTGCACGCCTTCGCGGCGCAGCTGCGAGCACAGCTCGAGGCCGTCCATTTTCGGCATCATGACGTCGAGCACCACGAGGTCGAACGGCTCGGCGCGCAGGCGCTCGAGCCCGGCGTTGCCGTCGTGGGCGACGGCCGTGCGATAGCCCTCGGCCTCGAGGTTCTCGGCGATGCCCTCGGCGAGGTGTGCCTCGTCGTCGACGACCAGTATCCGGGCAGGCTGCTTCACTGCGTCTTCTCCGGCCAGCGCAGCGTGACGGTCGCGCCCTCGCCCGACCCCAGACTCTGCGCCTCGATCGTGCCGCCGGACAGCTCGATGAGCCTCTTCACGATGTAGAGGCCGAGACCGGTGCCCGGCATCGTGCGGCGCAGCTCGTCGCCGACGCGGTGGAATTTCTCGAAGATCATCGCCGCCTCCTCGGGCGGAAAACCCAGGCCGTCGTCGCTGACGGCGATCGTCACGCCGCCGTCGCGCGCCGCGCGCACGGTCACGGCGTGGCCGTTGCCTGCGACGCAGGCCTTGACCGCATTATCGAGCAGATTGCGCAGCGCTGTCGCGAGCACGGCGGGATCGATGTCGAGCGTGAGATCCGACGGCGCGTCGAGCGTCACCGCGATGTCGCGCAGGCGTGCGCGTTCCGCGACCTCGGCGATCGCCGCGGTGGCAGCCGCCTGCACGTTGGTCGGCTGCGGCACGAGCTTCTGGCGGCCTTCCTCGAGCCGCGTGGTATCGAGCAGGTTGTCGACCATGCGCAGCAGGCGCTCGCCGTCTTCGAGTATGCGCCGGCCGAGCCGCTGGCTGTCGGCCTCGCGCGAGCGCAGCACGAGCGTCTCGGCCGCGAGCTGGATGCTCGCGAGCGGGCTCTTGAACTCGTGCGACACGGCCGCGAGGAAGTTCTGCTGCCGGCGGCGCAGCTCTGCGTCGTGCCGGATCGCGCGCGTCAGCACGGCCATGCCGCCGATCAGCACGAGCAGGAAGAACCCGCCTTCCCACAGCACGCGATTCACGCGCGCCGCGCTGTCCGCGGCCACCGCCGGGTCCGCGGCGAACCGCTCCTGCACGCTGTGCGCATACCGCGCGTGATCGAACATCCACCAGAGGATCATCACGGCCGAGATCAGCAGCAGCGCCAGGAATCCCAGCTGCAGAGCCTTGCTTGGATCGCGGCGCAGCGGCATGGGGTGCTATGCGGCCGCGAGCGCCGCGCGCAGGCCTTCGGCCAGCCGGTCGACGTCGCGGCGCGTGTGCGCGAGCGACAGGAACGCGATCTCGAACGCCGACGGCGCGAGCGCGATGCCCTGATCCAGCAGCGAGTGGAACACACCGGCGTAGAGGTCGGCGGCCTTGGGTTCCAGCGCTTCGGCCGAGCGGGGTGCGGTGTCCGTGAGCCACGCGATCCAGAACATCGAGCCCAAGCGACAGAGCTTCGCCTGCACGCGCGCATCGGCCAGCACGCCACCGAGCGTCTGCTCGAGATAGGCGCCGAGCACCTCGAGCCGCTTCCAGCCGTCCTCCTTCTGCAGCACGCGCAGCGTCGTGAGCCCCGCCGTCATGGCCACCGGATTGCCGGACAGCGTGCCGGCCTGGTACACGCCGCCTTCGGGCGACAGGTTCTGCATGATGCGCCGCGGCCCCGCGAAGCCGCCGACCGGCATGCCGCCGCCGATGACTTTGCCGAACGTCGCGAGGTCGGGCTTGATGCCATAGTGCGCCGCGGCGCCGCCGGCGCCGAGCCGGAAGCCGCTGATGACCTCGTCGAAGATCAGCAGCGCGCCGTGCTTGGTGCAGAGCTCGCGCAGCGCCTTCAGGAACTCCGGCCGCTGCAGCAGCAGGCCGTTGTTGGCCGGCACGGGCTCGATGATCGCGCAGGCGATGCGGCTGCCTTCCTCCGCAAACAGTTTCTCCGCCGCAGCCGTGTCGTCGAGCGGCAGCACGCGCGTGAGCGCGGCCAGCTCGTTCGGCACGCCCTTCGACGACGGCTGGCCGAACGTCGCGAGGCCAGAGCCCGCCGCGACCAGCAGATAGTCCACGTGGCCGTGGTAGCAGCCCGAGAACTTCACGACGAGGTCGCGCTCCGTGGCGCCGCGCGCGAGCCGCACCGCGCTCATGACGGCCTCCGTGCCGGACGACACGAAGCGCACCTGGTCGATGCCGGGGTACGCCGCGACGACTTCCTCCGCGAGCTCGATCTCGGGCTGGCTCGGTGCGCCGTAGGACATGCCGCGCCGGCACGCGGCCTCGACGGCCGCCACGATCTTCGGATGCGCGTGGCCTAAGATCAGCGGCCCCCACGAGCCCACGAAGTCGAGATACTCGCGGCCGTCGGAGTCGACGATCGTGGCGCCCGCGGCGGAGCGGATCACGAGCGGCGTGCCCCCGACGCTGCCGAAAGCGCGCACGGGCGAGTTCACCCCACCCGGCGTGACCTTCTTTGCGCGCTCGAACCAGGCGTCCGAGAGTGGATGCTTGGTGCGCGTGCCGGGCTGCTTCACAACCAGCCTCCCTTGAGCGCGTCGCGGGCGTGATACGTGATGATCTGGTCGGCGCCCGCGCGGCGGATCGACAGCAGGTTCTCGCGCACGACGCGCGCCTCGTCGAGCCAGCCGTTCGCGGCCGCGGCCTTCACGGCGGAGTACTCGCCCGACACGTTGTAGGCCGACAGCGGCAGTCGGCTGGCCTTGCGCACACTGCTGATCACGTCGAGATAGGGCAGGGCCGGTTTCACCATGAGCCAGTCCGCGCCCTCGTCCACGTCGAGCAGCGCCTCGCGCACGGCCTCGCGGCCGTTGCGGGTGTCCATCTGGTAGCTCTGCCGGTCGCCCATGGCCGGTGTCGAGTCCGCCGCCTCGCGGAACGGGCCGTAGTAGGCCGACGCGAACTTCACGGCGTACGACATCAGCAGCGTTTCGTCGAAGCCCGAGTCGTCGAGCGCGTCGCGGATCGCGGCGATGCGGCCGTCCATCATGTCGGAGGGTGCCACTACGTCGGCGCCGGCACGCGCATGGCTCACGGCCATGTTCACGAGCGGCAGCAGCGACTCGTCGTTCAGCACGCGGCCGTCCTTCGTCAGAATTCCGCAGTGGCCGTGATCGGTGTATGCGCACAGGCACACGTCGGTCATGACGACCAGATCGTCGCCGAACTCCTTCTTGAGCCTCTCGCAGGTCTTCTGCACCGCGCCGTTCATCGCTGCGGCCTCGCGGCCGTCCGGCGTCTTGCCGCCGTGCTCGGGGTGGCCGAACAGCAGCACCGCGCGGATGCCGAGCGTGAGGTCCTTGCCGATCTGCTTGACGACGTTCTCGAGGCCCATCTGCGCGATGCCCGGCATCGAGGAAATCGGCTCGTTCGCGCGCCTGGCCGGCACCACGAAGTGCGGCATGATCAGGTGCTCCGCGCCGATCGTGGTCTCCGCGACCAGATTGCGCAGCGTCTTCGTGCGCCGCAGACGACGCAGCCGCACGCGGCCCGGCGTCGTGACGATCATTTCTGCCATTGCATGGACTCCAGAATGCCTTCGAGACTCGGTTCGCGCGCCTCGGCCGTCACGTCGAGGCCCGCCGCGCGCGCGGCGGCCGATGTCGACGGGCCGATCGTGTACACGTTGACGGGCACGTCCACGGCCACCTGCG